>NZ_CP145903.1:2838391-3153768 GCF_049569215.1 Salinimicrobium sp. TIG7-5_MAKvit
ATGCACGTAATCTGGCTCTGAATGAGACTACTGCCGACTGGATTTTCTTTTCAGACGATGACCAACGATTTGAAAAAGACCTGGTAGAAAGTATTTTTAAAGAAATTAAAAAATTAGGAGTAGATGGTTTGACTACCAGTTATCTGCAAATCGGAGAAAAAATGAATTTTACGGTGCCAAAGCAATGGGGTACTTTTGGGGCCGGAAACAGTGTGGTTCTTGGGGAATTTGCCCGGCGTGTTAAATTCTCACCTGCATTTGAACATGGATATGGAGAGGATATGGATTATGGGATGCAGTTGCGCAACCTGGGTTGTGATATCATATACCATCCCGGGCTTGTAATTCATCATCTTAAGGCAGAGACAGGAGGCTTTCGGGAAAAAACCAATATGGATTGGGAAATTGAGCATATTAAACCAAAACCTTCCCCCACTCTAATGGCTTATGCGCTAAAATACTATTCAAAAGAGCAGTTAATGGGGTTCAGGACTTCCCTGCTTCTTAAATATTATAATAAGCAATCGGTCAAAAATCCTTTTAAATATATCAGGGAAATGAGAGAGAGCTGGAAGAAGAGTGAAATATGGGCAAAGAAGCTATTGCTTTTGGAAAGAACCCGTAAAGAGAGAACAATATGAATTCTGGTTTGATCATTTGTACCTATCAGCGACCGCAGGCGATAATGAAGTTATTGCGGTCAGTCAGGGAACAAACTGTTTATCCAGATCAAATCCTGGTGGTAGATGGTTCTTTGAATGATCAAACTAAAAATGTACTGCAGCAGCAGGAATTTTCTAACCTGGAGTACTTTAAAGTGGGTAAAGAGGATAGGGGATTAACAAAACAGCGAAATTTTGGAATCTCCAAATTAGATCCACAAATTGAAATAGTCTTTTTCCTGGATGATGATGTTGTCATAAGCCCTGCATATTTTGAATCGATCCTGGCCACTTATCAAAATTTTCCTCAGGCCCTGGGGGTTTCAGGGTATACTGTAAATGAAACTGAATGGAAAGCGGTGGGGGAGAATTATTCTCCGTCTTCCGGGGAATTTATGTTTGATGGATGGGTTCGAAAAGAAGGCAGCAGATTTTTATTACGTCGCAGATTCGGGCTGCAACCCGATTTGCCTCCCGGTTATATGCCTGAGTTCTCTCATGGTTATTCTGCCGGATTTCTTCCTCCCACGGGAAAAATATATGAAGTAGAAATGTTAATGGGAGGTATAGCTTCTTACCGAAAACAGGTTTTTTCAGAGTTCCAATTTTCACGTTTCTTCGAAGGATATGGCTTATATGAAGACGCCGATTTTTCTCTAAGGGTCTCCAGGAAAGGGAAACTTTACGTGAACACAGCAGCAAAACTGGAGCATTATCATGACGAAGCGGGGAGGCCTAACAAATTCAGGTATGGGAAAATGGTGATTAGAAATGGCTGGTATGTATGGAGACTAAGGCATGCAAAGCCTTCCTCAAAAGCCATACTGAAGTGGCACGGCACCTCTTTTTTGCTTACTTTGGTGCGGCTGGGAAATATTTTTAATACCTCCAGAAAGAAAGAAGCTTTGACAGAAAGTCTCGGCAGGATAGCAGGATGGTGGAGTTTACTATTTGAGCGGCCGGGTTCAAAATTTAAAAATTCCGTAGAATAGCATGGATTTTAAATCACTTTTCAGATCACGGAATTATCAGCATTTCTTTCACAGGATAAAACCTTTTCCTGCTTCAGTAAAAAAAGAACATCTTGATTACTCAGGTTTTGAGGATCTAAATGACCTCATTGAATATCTTGAGATAAAAAGTTATAAAAAGATCGTGGTTGTGGCCAGTGGCCCTTCTGCCTCGAAAATAAACTATGACCAGGAGAACATCTATTTTGCCTGTAATGATTCTTTAAGACTGGTGCAGGATCTTCCTCATGTGTATATGCTTTACGACATGTTTTACCTTACCAGGTATTTAAAGACCTATGAAGGTGGGAGTGGCTGGAAAGGGAGTATCTTCTGGTATAATTACAACAACCCTCACTCCCACAAGATATACAGGCTTACCCGTAAATATTTGAATCACTATTCCAGGGAAAAAAGGGAGTTTTTAATCACCAATAAAAATGAAGAGCACCTACAGCCTCTTTATAACCAGGTGGAAACGCATTTGCAGGAGGCTTTTAATTACAGGCACTACAGGGTAAATTCCGGTTTTAATACTTTGGTATTTGCTGCTTTACTGGCGTATCTTGAAAATAAACCTTTGGAAGTATATGGGCTGGATATGGGCATTGGCGGAGACAAATATTTTAATAAGGATTCTCCTCTGGGACGAAGTGTGAAGTCCAAAAAAAACAGGGAACTTGTAGGAGTGTTTCTTGATAAACTATATAAGAGTAAAGTTGAGACAATGAATTTCTCTAATTTTCAGGGGAATGTTGAGGGTTAAACTATATATCGGGGAAGAAGAATGAAGAGAGGAGCGCTGTTTTTCCTGGGGTTCTTAGGAGTTTTGCTGTTAATCATTCTAATAATGAACTACAGGTACCCTTTTAGGGTTTCCCGGGGAGGGAACTGGTCGGTAGGTTATCAAACAGCTTCTCAAATTTCAGGTTTGAAGATCATTCCGATGAATATAATTACCCATCAACAGGTGAACAGCAGTACCGCAGAAGAAATATCCTATATAGCCGATCCTTTCTTTATAAGGGACCAAGGCACATTTTATCTTTTTACAGAGATCAAAGGGAAGGATAATGCAAATATTGCTCTTTTTACTTCGGAAGATGGGGTTGATTATAATTATAAGGGAATTGTTCTGGATGAAACTTTTCACCTTTCTTACCCTCAGGTCTTCCGCCATGAAGAGGGTTTTTATATGTTGCCTGAAACCAAAGGTGCCAACCATGTTCTTCTTTATAAAGCTGAAAAATTTCCTTACTCCTGGAAGGTTGAGGATACCCTGATTAAAGATAGGGCATTAAAGGATGCTTCCATTCTTTTGAGTGATTATTTAAATCTCCTTGTGGCTGTAGATGACGACCTAAAACAGGTAATGTTTAAGGCAGACTCCCTTACCGGAAAATGGAAAGCAGTAAAAGAATTTGACCCCCGCTGGGGGAATGAAAGCAGACCCGGAGGAAGATTTGTTTCAGTTGATGAAGTCTGGTATCTTCCCCTTCAAAACCATTCAGAAGGTTACGGTACCGGGATCTCTTTATATAAACTGCTTATTACTGCGGAAGCATATAAATTTGAACTGGCAGATAAGCTACTCCTGAAACCCCAGGAAGAAATTAATAAGTTTGAAAGAGGCATGCACCACCTGGATGCGCAGCAAATGCCTGAAGGGGGCTATTATATGGTTTATGATGGAGACAGGAGTGCAAGCGGGGAGAGGACACTTCAGTGGAAAAGATCAGTAAAATGGAACCTTGTGGATCTATATAATTTTTTACAGTTTTAATTATAAAGTGTTTTTAGGATCAAGATTATGAAGCAGAAGGAGCGATCATCAGTAAATAAGCGACAGCAGGAATTTTACGATTCTAAAAAGAAAAATCTGCCAACAAGGATCTGGTCTTATTTTAGAAACGGAGCTCTTAACCGTATCAAGAAGAAGGTAGGAATCGAAGCCGATATTTATGAGCTACATAAATTCTGGTTTGGGGACCTTTCGGAAAAGAAAGTTTTGGACCTGGGCTGTTATGCCGGGAATTCCCTTAGTTTTTACCTGGCTGAAAACTCCAAAAGTTACCTGGGTATTGATCTTAGTCCCAAAGGAATTGAAAACCTTGACAGGCGCCTTAAAAATATTCCCGGGGCCAGGGCCGAAGTAAACGATTTTCTTTCTGAAGATTTTACCGAAGAAGGATTTGATCTTATCTATGCTTACGGAGTATTGCACCACTTCAAAAATGTAGATCAGCTCATCCTGAAGCTGAAGGAAAAGCTTAATCAGGATGGGATAATTGTCAGTCATGATCCGCTGGAAACAAGTTTACCCATAAAAACAATCCGCAAGATCTATCGCCCCTTCCAAAGTGACAGGGCGTGGGAATGGCCTTTTAGTAGAAAAACTTACTACAGTTTTGCAAAAGAATTTAAGATTGTCGAAAGAAGGGCGGTTCTGGGAAAGACCAAGTGGACGACCTTGCTCAATGTTCTGCCGGTGCCTGAGGAGAAAAAAATTAAGAAGGCAACCAAATGGCACCGGGAAGATTGGGAGCGTTCGGCAAGAGATGATGAATATATGTTCAGCTGTATGCATTTGAGCATGTTAATGCAAAAAAGGATTAGATGAGGTTTGCGATCTTTTCTCATGTGGAACATAGTGAGCGGGAGGGGAGATATTATGCTTACGCCCCTTACGTACGTGAGATGAACATCTGGCTGAAATATGTGCAAAAGGTGGAGGTGGTGGCCCCGGTGCGCCTGCCCCCAAAGGGGGAGGTTGCTAGACAGCATTGCTATCAACATGAGTATCTTACTTATACAACAATACCTTCCTTTCATTTTCTGAATTTAAGAGGTGCTGTAAAAGCTGTTATAAAAATTCCATATATACTCTACAAGATTTTGGGAGCAATGAAGAGGGCAGATCATCTCCATCTGCGTTGTCCGGGGAATATTGGGTTGCTTGCCTGTATTTGCCAGATCTTTTTTCCTTCAAAGTCAAAATCCACTAAATACGCCGGTAACTGGGATCCGGAGGCAAAACAACCCTTGAGCTATAGGTTCCAAAAATGGCTTTTAAGCAACACATATTTGACCCGGAATATGCAGGTACTGGTTTACGGGGAATGGCCGGGGCAATCAAAAAATGTTGTTTCTTTTTTTACAGCTTCCTTTTCAGAAAACGAAAAAAATGAGGTGCCAAAAAAGGCATTTTCGGAACCTTTTATTTTTGTATTTGTGGGAAATCTTGTGGAGGGAAAGCGGCCACTGGAGGCTATTAAACTCGTAGAAAGACTTAATTTCAAATTGAGAGAAGGCACGGACCAGGAGATCCCAGCCAGCTACATTCTAATGAAATTGGAACTATATGGTGATGGCCCGGAAAGAGAGAAGCTGAAAGCCTATGTAAGGGAAAATAATTTAGAACAATTAATAAGTATTAAAGGAAACCGATCTCTGGAAGAATTAAAAGAAGCTTATCAAAAAGCCCATTTTGTGATACTCCCTTCAAAATCTGAAGGCTGGCCTAAAGCCCTTGCTGAAGGCATGTTCTTTGGCTGTATTCCCGTTGCTACACCGGTTAGCTGTGTGCCGTGGATGCTGGATTATGGTAAAAGGGGAATATTGTTGGAAGAATTTAGCCAAAGGCTAACAGCCAATAGCCAACGGCTAAAAAGGAGTGGACAGAGGACGGAGGACAGAGGACAGGATGGGGGAAAAATAATTAAGTTATTAGCTGACAGGGAAAAAATGAAAAAAATGTCCGAAGCTGCCAGTGAGTGGAGTCAGCAGTATACTTTGGAAAAATTTGAGGCCGCTATCCGTAAAATTTTGAACAACAAACCATAAACAACAAACACCGAATAAAGAAGTGCGAGTACTCCAACTTATCGACAGTCTGCGTCCCGGCGGTGCTGAGCGTATGGCCGTCAATTATGCCAATGCCCTGGCAAAAGAAATCGATGGCTCATTTTTATGCAGTACCCGTATTGAAGGTCTATTAAAAAAGCAACTGGCACCCGAAGTTGGTTACCTGTTCCTGAATAAGAAGAAGATTTTAGATTTGAAGGCAGTTTGGAGATTGAGAAAATTTGTAAAAAAAAATAAGATTGATCTCATACAGGCCCATGGTAGTTCCTGGTTCATGGGTGTACTCCTGAAAATCTCCCTGCCGCATTTAAAACTGGTGTGGCATGACCATTTTGGAGCAAGGGCAGAGAAAGATCTGAGACCGGGGTTATTGTCCGTATTTTCCGGGTATTTCGATGGAATTATTAGTGTGAATCCACAACTTAAGGAGTGGGCAGAGAGAAACCTTCATTGTAGTAAAGTTGAATTTATACCTAATTTTGCCTCCTTTGGAGGAAGAGAGCCTAGGGATAATAATCTTCAAATTAGAGAAGGTTTTAAAATAATTCACCTGGCTAATTTAAAACCACCCAAAGACCATCTGAATCTTTTTAAGGCTTTCGAGAAGTTATCTCAGGTCAATACATCTGTAAGCCTTCATTTAATAGGTAAAGAGGAGAATAATTATTATTCCCGGGAATTAAGAAATTTTATTAAGGAACATGGTCTTGAAGATAAAATCTATTTTTACGGTGAAAGGGAAGAGATAATGAATCTTTTGCAACAGGCCGATCTCGGGGTGCTCTCTTCTTCCTCGGAAGGCTTACCCGTAGCCCTTCTGGAGTATGGTTTTGCAGGTTTACCTGTGGTTTGTACAAAAGTGGGAGAATGTGAGACTGTAGTTGGAACAGCGGGGGTGTTAGTTCCCCCGAATGATCCGGAAGCCTTATTTTTGGCTCTTAAATCATATGTGGAAAATGAAGTTGAAAGAAGGAAAGATTCCGTAGCTTTCCAAAAAAGGGTTTTTGAAACTTATTCAGAAGAGCAGGTATTAAAACAGCTTTTAAGCTTTATGGGGAATTTGGGATCAGATCATTCGGAATGAAAAAAGGTTGCAGGTTAAAGAGACAAAGTGAGATATAAGAGATCATCCAGAGTAGTGCAAAAACTTTTACAGGTAGAGTATATTAAATTGGTGTTGCTACATTTGGCAATAGCTTTTGCTATTTATTTATACGAGCCTTTCTCTATGCTCTATTCACTGTCAGTTTTTGCTTACTTTATCTTTACTATCCTACAAAAAAAAAATAAGAATAACGAAGCTTTAATGGCCGCTGCTTACATTGCCGGCGTTGAGATATTCTGGAGAATGACGGGTGGGGTCGTTTTTTATGAAACCGGTAAATATGCAGTTATTGTTTTTCTGCTAATAGGAATGCTTTTTAAAGGAACTTCGGCGAAGACCACGCCTTTTTGGCTCTATCTATTGATCCTGGTACCCGGTATAGTGATTGCTTCTCTGAACCCCGACTATGATGAGGTATTTAGGAAAGCTGTGGCATTTAACTTGAGTGGGCCTGTATGCCTGGGGGTTTCTGCTTTATATTGTTATTATAAGAAAATTTCTAAAAAAAATTTTCAAAAAGTACTTTTAATGTTGCTGCTGCCTATAATAACAAACATGTTCTATTTGTTTTTTTATACTCCAAGTCTACAGGAAATGGTTATAAATATTGGAGCCAACTATGCAGCTACTGGAGGCTATGGGCCCAACCAGATAGCCACTATTATGGGAATGGGAAGTTTATTGTTGGTCATTCGACTTTTCGATGTAAAGGGTAAATGGGTCAACCTCATTGACCTTGGGTTATTAAGTATGATGAGCTATAGAGCAATAATTACATTTTCGAGAGGAGGAATAGTAACTGCTTTAATATGTGCGGCGGCTTTTATATTTCTGCTATACTACAAGAAGGGTCGTAGGGAGCAGAAACAACTGCAAATTAAAATTATTTTTTTAGTAGGAGTTCTTTTTGCTTCATGGGCTTTCTCGGCTGCCGGAAGTTCCGGGTTAATCGTGAACCGATGGACGGGGAAAGACGCAAGGGGTAGAGAGAAGGAAGATTTGACTACGGGAAGAGTAGATCTTTTGTCGACTGAACTTGAAGCTTTTTATCATAATCCGGTAGTCGGTGTTGGGGTGGGAAAAGCCAAATCTTATAGAGAAAAAGAATTGGGAGAAGAAATTGCTACGCATAGTGAAGTGAGCAGACTTCTTTCAGAACACGGCCTTTTAGGCCTGCTGGGAGTTACAATCTTAGTTGTTGTACCTATGCTCTTCTGGCTGAAATTTAAAAACAATTATTTCTTTCTTTGTTTTATGTTATTCTGGTTCCTTACGGTAAACCATTCTGCCATGAGAATTGCCCTTCCGGCATTTGTATACGGGCTGGCATTGCTGTATATAGTTGAAGATAAGAGAGCTGCCGGGAGAAATGCAATAAAAGAAAGAAAACCGGGTCCAGTTTTGAGTTCTCAGTTTTGAATTTTCAGTTTTGAATTCTCAGTTTTGAATTCTCAGTTTTGAGTTCTCAGTTTTGAATTCTCAGTTTTGAGTTCTCAGTTTTGAATTCTCAGTTTTGAGTTCTCAGTTTTGAATTCTCAGTTTTGAGTTCTCAGTTGCTAAAAACTTCGCTTCGCTCAGTTTTCGTAATTTAGTTTAAGATTATAAAACTGTCGGGTACTGAAATAAGTTGACCGTTTTACGGAGTTTAATACAACTCAGTACTATGGCAAAACCACAGGATTTTTCTAAAGAAGCATCTAATCGAGTAAATCGTTACTTTAGTGAGAGCTTTAAACGTAAGAAGGTACGGGAAATTGAGAAGAACATTTCTACCGTTCTGGAAGTGAGTAAGGAATATGAAGTGTCGACTACGGCAGTTTATAAATGGCTGGACAAGTACTCCCGCAACCGCAAACGAGGTGTAAAACAAGTTGTTGAGCTTATGAGCGATACCCGTAAAATACAGGATTTGAAGGCCAAGATCCGCGAACTGGAGCAACTGGTTGGACAAAAGCAGTTCGAGATCGAGTTCAAAAATAAGATGATCGATATTGCTGAAGAGATGTATGACATCGACATCAAAAAAAAACTTGGTTCCAAACCCTTACCTGGTTCTGGCTCAACAGGAAAGAACACCGATGGAAAATGAACCAGATCTATTGTTGGTTAGGAACTACAAAGCAGAACGTGCATCAGCGGCTCAACAGAGAAATCGAAAGAGAGGAAGAGAAAGAGCAGCTAAAAGTAATTCTGCGGCAGGTAAGAGAGGATCATCCGGATATGGGGTGTAAAGCGCTCTACAAGAAAGTAAATCCTGAGACAATGGGCAGAGACAGGTTCTTTGACTTTTATGGTGAATATGGATTTAAAATAGCGCCAAAAAAGTCCTTTAGAAGAACCACAGACAGTACCGGAGTAATACGTTTTCCTAACCTGGTTAAGGATCGGGAGTTGACAGATATAAACCAGGTATGGGTGAGTGATATAACCTACTATGAAATGAACAGTAAGTTCTATTACCTCACCTTCATAATGGACCAATATTCCAGGAGGATAATTGGTTATAGTGCCAGCAAAACTCTTAAAACAGTTGACACCACAGTACCAGCTTTAAAGATGGCTCTGACTCGCATCAAAGGAGATGAAGAGGTAAAACCTATCATACACTCCGATGGTGGAGGACAGTACTACAGCAAAGAGTTTTTAAAACTTACCAAAGGATATTTAAGAAACAGCATGTGTGTCAATGTCTATGAAAATCCTCATGCAGAAAGGATCAACGGAACAATAAAGAACAGTTATTTGAAAGGATATAATCCTACCAATTTAAATGAGCTGAATAGAAAATTAAGTAAAGCTGTATATATGTATAACCATGAGAAACCACACAGCTCAATACATGATTATACTCCCGTAGAATATGAATATAGATTAAACAAAGAATTAGTAACTTTAAATTAAATAACCAACTCTCAAAAACGGTCAACCCTATTCAGGACTCCACAAACCGACAACCGACAACCGACAACCGACAACCGACAACCCACAACCCACAACTCCTGAAAAATCTAATCTACATAGGTAACCAACTATCAACCCGGGGCGGCACTCCCACCTCAATAGACACGCTGACCCCTTTATTAAGAGAAGAAGGTTTTGTTATAAAAACAGCTTCGGCTAAAAAGAACAAACTCCTTCGCCTGATAGAAATGCTTCTGTTAGTGTACAGGAACAAAAGAACTACCCGCTTCGTCCTCATAGACACCTACAGCACGCAAAATTTCTGGTATGCTTATGCAGTTGCCAGCCTCTGCCAAAAGCTGCACCTTAAATACATTCCCTTCCTCCACGGAGGGGAACTTCCCACCCGGCTCGAAAATTCTCCTAAGGTGTCAAAAAAGGTATTTGAGAAGGCATTTTTAAATGTGGCTCCGTCGCTGTACCTAAAAACGGTTTTTCAGCAAAAAGGCTTTTTAAATGTTCAATATATTCCCAACAGTATCCACCTGGAAAATTATCCTTTTAAAGAACGAATTCAACTTCGTCCCAAATTATTATGGGTAAGAGCATTTGATGAGATTTATAACCCGCTGCAGGCAGTAAAGGTTCTGGAGCTGCTGTTGCCCGATTATCCTGATGCCGAACTTTGTATGGTAGGTCCGGTAAAAGACGATTCCTGGCAGAATTGTATTCGCTACTCCAGGCTGCACAGCCTGCCGGTGCGTTTCATGGGAAGGTTACCCAAAGAAGAATGGATTGCATTATCTAAAACATACGATATTTTTTTAAACACTACCAACATAGATAATACCCCTGTGAGTGTAATTGAAGCTATGGCCCTGGGGCTGCCTGTAGTTTCCACAAATGTGGGCGGACTCCCATATCTCATAACTGCCGATATAGATGGGGTGCTGGTACCCCCAAATGATCCCGAACGGATGGCAGAGGCCATAAAAAATATGCTTAAGCGGCCGGAACATTCTCAGGAAAGAACCCGCGCTGCGAGGAAGAAAGTAGAAGCTTTTGATTGGGAGAGGGTTAAGGTTTTGTGGAAAGAAGTGTTAGCTAGGTAAGATTAAGAATGGTAAAAGGCAAAAGTTATGAGTTATAGAGTTATGAGTTATGTTTTAAGCCAAGAACCAGGACATATCAATTACAATTGTCAGTTATTATTTCCAAGCCTAATTAGTATCCTTTGATCTGCGGGATTTTGGCAGAACTACAGTCTGATTAAGTTTTCCGATAACGTAGATTTATAATCTGTGCCGAATTGTCCTTGTTATTATTCCAGGACGTTTTTCGAACAATGTGTTTTCAATACCTGCTTTTGGTTACCAATATGGTCTTGAGGATTTTCAAAGAATTTTGAATTTCAAATCCTCATTCTTAAATCCAGTTGGCGCGATTTGCAATCCGTGCCGTTTTTCTTTCTATATTCTTCCGAAGAAGGCTTTCTAACACTCCAAAAATGTCATTTTTTGAACCCTGTTTTGAATTTTTACAAAGATAAAGTTCCTGCAAAAAGGTGCTGGGGAAATCCCTTGTAAACCGAACTCTTCCTTATATTTACACCGTAAAAATCCCTGCATGCCTCATAAAAACAAAATGCATTTCGAGATCTCCGAGCGCAAAATTTTTCTGCGTATTTTCGATATCCTCTGGGTGCTTTTGTCATTATACGTTGTAGGAATTCTTTTTCGGGTAGAATACTTCAATATTGAGCTGGGATCCTGGCATTGGGCTATAGTGCTGGCAATCTATTTAAACCTGTTCTGCGGCATTTTTGAACTCTATGATCTGCAAAAGGCCAGTAGCTACTATAGAGTACTCAAAAATGTGGTTTTAGCGACCTGGGCCGTAGTATTGTTCTATTTGATGACCCCCGTTTTTACACCCGTACTACCCGACAATCGCTTACAAATTCTATATTTTTTTCTTACAATTTGTTTTACCCTGCTGCTGTGGCGGTTCTCCTACATTGCACTTATTTCTACGCCCAGGTTTTATCGAAGGGTTTTAATTATTGGGGAACCATTGGAAGTTGAACTCGTAGCCCTGCACCTGCAGCGATCCGATCCCAATTACAATATTGTGGGCCTGGTGAATCCCGGTGGCGGTGATGTGATTAATTCTGAAAAATTGGGCTTAGAAGATTTTTCAGGAACAAGCCTCTCAGAAATTGTACGGGAGCAGAATATCGATGAGATCCTCATTTCTGATGTCAGTTCTACGGCTGAAGGATTTTATAGTCAGGTTCTTATTCTTCTCAAAAATGGCTTTCCAGTGAAAGATTTTAATGAGGTGTATGAAGATAAAACTCACCGCATTCCGGTGCAGCATATTGAACGTAATTTTTACCAGTTCTTTCCTCTAAGCCGCAGTAACGATAATAAATTTTACCTGTTTTTTCACAGGCTTTTTGATATCCTTGTTTCTATCATTGGGATTATTATAGGCGCCCTTTTGTTGCCTTTTATTTACTTCGGAAATATGATAGCAAATAAAGGCTCATTGTTTTACCAGCAGGAAAGGATTGGCAGGAGTGGTGAAACGTTCAAAATACTGAAGTTTCGTACCATGCGCTATAATGCTGAACCTGATGGGGCCGTGTGGGCCACAAAAAATGATGTACGTATTACCCGCTTCGGAAAATTTCTTCGTCGTTCAAGGCTGGATGAATTTCCGCAGTTCTACAATATTTTGAAAGGGGAAATGAGCCTTATTGGCCCCCGACCTGAAAGACCTGTATTTGTAAAAGAATTATCTGAATTAATCCCCTTTTACGATACCCGCCATTTCATCAAACCTGGCCTCACCGGCTGGGCACAGGTGATGACCGATTATGCCGACAGCCACGCCGATAGCCTGGAAAAGCTGCAGTATGATCTTTATTATATCAAGCACCGTAATATCTTTCTCGATATTACCATTCTTACTAAAACGCTCAGTACGGTTATATTTTTCAGAGGACAATGATCTTCTTAAAATACTGAATTGAGAGCGAATTTGAATAGCGCACAATAGTTTATGAAATTAGCTGAATTCCTACATACTCTGGTCGATTTTTCTGAAGAGGAACTTGAAGATATCCTTTCTCATTTTGAGAGGAAAGAGGTGTCGAAGAATGAGATACTGGTTGAACAGGGCAAAATATGCCGAAATTTATATTTCGTTGAAAAAGGAATAGCTAGAAATTATTATCTCAATAGCGACGGCAAAGAGATCACGCAGTTGTTCTTTGGAGAAGGTAGGTTCATGTCAAGTTTGGAGAGTTTTTTTCAGGAGAGCCCCAGTACCTATTATCTTGAAATTCTCGAAGATTCTGTAATCCTGTCTATCACCAAAGAGCAGTTGGACCTCCTTTTTGACAGGTACCATAAAATGGAAAGGTTGGGGCGGCTTTTGGCTACTGAAATGCTCACTAAAGTAGTTCATAAAATCAATGCCATACAGTTCCAGTCCGCCCGGGAAAGGTATGATTTCATGCTTTCAGAATATCCCGATATTACTTACCGTGTGCCGCTGGGACTTATTGCTTCTTACCTTGGAATGTCCCAGGAAACCTTAAGCCGCATCAGGAAAAAAAAGTTATAGCCTTTACTTATGCTATTCGCTTTTTGATTTAAGTCAAAAGAAAGACCGCTATTCAACCGGATCTTTGCACCCCACTTTAAAGAACTAAGAATGCAAAGAAAAAGGATAGGTGTAAGTGCTTTTTTTATATTCCTCATGGGTTTACTTCCCACTCCAGGTAGTGCACAACAATTGGAACCACAGCTGATGGAACTCATTGAGAAAGGCCTGAACAAAAACCATGAACTGAATCAAAATGAGATAGAGGCCCAACAGGCCGTAATTGATCAAAAACTTGCCAGAGCTGTGTTTCTTCCCAAGATCACTGTTAATGGAAATTATACCAGACTTGATGATGACCTCAGGTTTGACAGCGATACCGAAACTTTGCTCCTGGGAACTCAAAAGTTGCTTATAAAAGAAGCCGTGGGGCTACCGTTTAATGCTGGTTTTCCTGAGGGACTTCCGGTAAAGGAGGTTCCGGCCATTCAGCAGAAGAACATTTTAAAATCTTCAGTAGATGTCGACTGGGTCTTATTCAGCGGCTTTCAGGCTTCAGGCGCACTTAAAGGCAGTAAACACAAGGAAGCATCTATAAATTTTGCAGGCTCAGCCCTTCAGGATAGAATAGCCCTTAAAATCATTGAGACCTATGATCAACTGGCGTTGGTGAACGCTTCAGAAAGAGTTTTGAAGACTTCCGAAGAATATCTTGCACAACAGGACCTGTATGTAAAAAAAGCTATTGAGAATGGACTGGCCACCCCTATAGAACGCAAGAAGATCGAACTCGCAAAACAACAGCTTATAGGTAAACAGCTGGAATTTGAACAAAACCGCACTTTGCTTCTGGAGGTCTTACAGCAGTTAACGGGTGTTAATACGGAACAATTAATAATGCTTACTCCACAACTTGTGCCCTTTAATGTGGTGAAAGAAAAACCTGTAGAAAAACGGGATGAAGTTAAAGCCCTGGAAGAAGCTGAGAAAGCCAGCCTTAGCAAAGCGAAAATGGAAAGAAATAATTTCATCCCCAAGTTAGCTTTAAAAGGACATTATGAGCTATTGGAAGATGACCTTTCTCTTCTTGATCCACGATGGTACGTTGGGGTAGGGGTGAAGTGGAATCTTTTCGACGGGAACCAGGCTCACCTTAAAAGTAAGCAGTCAAAATTTGAAGCTCTTAAATACAGGGAAAAGCTGAAAGAAGCTGAAGAAATGATTGCTCTCTCTATTACTAAAGCAGAACTCAGCCTTGCAGCTGCCCGGCAGAATACCCTAATTGTACAAAAGGAGATCGACCTTGCTGCAGAAACCTATGAAATGGTGAACAAGCAGTACCGCAATGATCTTGCATCGGTTAGCGATGTACTTGATGCGCTCAGAGACCTTGAACAGGCAGGATTTCACCTACAGGAATCTATTTTTAAGGAGCGAAGGGCAATGATTGATCTCCGTCACGCCAAAGGTCAGTTGGAATACTAAAAAAATAAAAAAGAAACAATGAACTTATATAGTAGAATTATTGTGAGCATTATCGCTGTTATCAGCCTTAATTCCTGTAACAATGATGAGAAAATCCCGGCACTTAGAGGGAAAGTGAAATTTGAAACTATTGCTGTTAGCGGTAAACTTCCCGGCAGGATCATAGAAATTTCTGTGGAAGAAGGCCAGGAAGTAAAAAAAGGAGATACCCTGGCATTCATTGACATACCTGAGGTGAATGCAAAGATAAAGCAAGCCGAAGGTGCTGTTACAGCAGCCCGGGGTCAACTGGATATGGCGTTTAATGGAGCGACTTTAGAGCAGCTTGAGCAAATTAAAGGACAGCTCAATGCAGGAAAGGCACAACTGGATTTTGCAAAGGAATCTTTTAAAAGGATTGAGGCCATGTACCAGGATTCTTTGGTAAGCAGGCAACAATATGATGAAGTGAAAATGAAGCTGGGAATGGCCCGGGCACAGGTAGATGCCCTGCAGGCAAAACAGCAGGAAGTAGAAAAAGGTGCCCGCACAGAACAAATCAACCAGGCACAGGGACAGTTAGACAGGGCATTGGGATCAAAAGAAGAGGTGATGAGTGCATCTATGGAGCAATACCTCATTGCACCCAAAGATATGACCATTGAAACTGTAAGTTTAAGTGAAGGAGAGTTACTTACTCCCGGCTATCCATTATTCAACGGGTACGAAAAAAACAGTATGTACTTCAGGTTTAGTATCCCCGAATCCCAGGTCTACGACTTTAAAGTGGGAGACGTTTTAACGGTAGTCAATCCATACACCAAAGAAGAAATATCCTCACGCCTTGTTGCGGTGAAACAGCTTGCACATTACTCAGATATTTCAAGTACAGCACCTATGTATCAACTTTCGGAGCCGGTATATGAATTAAAACTGGTTCCTGAAAGTACTGCGGCTGCAAACTACTTTATGAATAGCACCATCATATTAAAACACTAAAATGAAGGATTTTAAGAGATTGCTAAAAATAGAATTCCGGCGCATATTTTCAAACAAAGTGCTGCTTGCCATCTTTTTTGGGGCTCCTGTGCTGTACGGGTTTTTACTCGGTTATGTGTACAGCCAGGCTAAAGTGATCAACCTTCCCATTATCATAGTAGATGAAGATCATACCCCGGTTAGTGATAGGCTCATTGATGCTTTTGAAGATAATGAGGCCATAAAGGTGAGCGATGTAAGATATACTCCCGGAAAGATTCAAAGTGAAATGCCTTTAAATGAGTATATAGCTGTAGTGAATATCCCAAAAGGCTTTGAAGCTGCAATCTTGCAAAAAAGGCATCCCGAAGTTAGGGTAGATCTCAATATGGTGAATATCCTTAATGCCAATACCGCAAGTAAGAATATTCAGGCGGTTCTAATGACCATGAATGCCGGTATAGAGATTGAGGGTTTGAAAAAACAGGGAATGCCACCCGCTCAGGCGCTTGAAGCCTATGAGAGCTTCAGCATCAACTTTAATAAGATGTACAATGCTACCGGGAATTATCTCACTTTTATGCTCCCGGGACTGTTGGCGGCCATTATGCAGCAAGTAATATTTTTAGCTTTAGCCCTGGTTTTTGCGAGAGATTTTGAAGATGGATATTTTCGTGAACTTGCCGGCAAACATAAATGGGCGTTCTATCATATTGTTCTAAAGGCTGTTCCTTTCCTGATCCTGATTCCTTTTATGTGGGCTGTGGTAAGTCAATTTCTGCCTTACTTCAGGATAGAGGCGGAGATCTTTAGTATCCCCATGCTGATCTTAACCACCTTATTGACACTGGCTTCAATGGGAATTGGAATGTTGTTCTCAATTGTATTTCCTAACCAGTTGAAGGCTACAGAACTTCTTATGGTGATCTCTACACCTGCATTTATTTTAAGCGGCTTTACCTGGCCTTCTTTGGCAATGCCCCCTGCAATAACTGCTATTGCTGAAATTATTCCCGTTACTCATTTTCTGAATGGATTCCGGAAGGTGGCTTTTTACGGCGGCGGAATATCCTCCATCTCCCATGAAATCTTTATGCTGCTCCTGATCTTTACAGGAAGCCTGATTGCAATGCTTGTTCTCCTACAGTGGAAGATTAAAAAAAGCAGGAAGAATGCTCTCGTTACATCTGAAGAAAACTTTCCTGGCGCGAATTAAATTGTTGTAATCAGATTTCTGCATGCCAGAAGTATTAATTTTACTGCAGATATTTATTTACGGGATCTCTTCCAGGGTATAACAGCAAACAAGAAAATAAACAACGCAAGGAACAGGGAGACCCTGGCGATATAGTCTCCAAAGCGGCTGTAAAAGGTGAGCCGGTCATTGAGAGTTACTTCCCCGCGAAGAGCTCCCTGTTCTTCATACCCTAAAGTTGAAGTGATTTCGCCTTTTTCGTTGATAAAAGCTGAAATTCCTGTGTTGGCACTTCTGGCAATGGCTCTCCTGTTTTCAATAGCTCGCAACCGGGCATAACTAAGGTGTTGTTTGTGTCCCTGGGTGTTGCCCCACCATGCATCATTAGTGATAATAGCCAAAAAGTCGGCCCCTTCTCTAACGTAGCCGGTTACAAAATCTCCATAAACTGACTCATAGCAAATAATTGGCCCCACTTCTTCAGAAGTAGGAATTTTAAAAGTGGCCCTTTTCTCCTGCGTGGTTTTCATTGCAACTGTACCACCCAGGTCTATCATAACATTTCCGAGGAGAGGCCTTAAAACCTCCTGATACGGGAAATTCTCTACGCCTACCACAAGTTTTGATTTGTGATAAAAATGCACTGAATCATTCGCAGAGATCATAAAAGCCGAATTATAATCGTCATACCAGTCATTTGGTCCTAACTGATTGGTTTGCTCCCGTACCCTTCCCGGATCATTGAACCTCTCGTACATGGAAATACCACTCAAAAATGACATTTTTGGATGCTCATTTACAAACTGGCTTGTGAAGAAATTGGCTTCAGAATCTTCAAAGTGGCTCAAAACCGTTCCGTAGGCGAAAACAGTTTCAGGTGCTATGACTATTTTTGTTTCGGGAGTGACTGCCTCTTCAGCAAGATCGGTAAGTAACTGCCCTATGCGTACATCTGAAGTAAAATATTTCTCTGTATAAGGGTTGATGTTGGGTTGTAAAACAACAGCTTCAATAGTTTCTTCACTCTCTTCATAATTCCATAAGATCACATACGAGATCAAAATAGGGAGAAGAATAAGAAGTGCGTTTTTGAACAGTCCGCGATAAAGGATTTCTTTGGCTTTGTGCTCTTTGTAAAGCAGCAACATTTTTAGGAGTGCGATATTTGTGAGCCACACCCATAGTGTTCCTCCAAAAGTTCCTGTGAATTCATACCATTGTATCCAGTGAGGAAATTCAGAAAAAGCATTACCAAGATTGAGCCACGGCCATGAAAATTCCCAGTTGAGGTGCAGGAACTCAAAACATATCCAGATACTTATAAGAAAAGAAGAAGAGGCCTTGAAATTTACCCTTTTTGCCACGATATGGAACAGCAGGAACACCAGTGACATGAGCAGGGAGTTTACCGTGATGGCAAAAATACCGCCAAAAGGAGTGGAAAAGTAGAGCCAGTATGTAGTAACTAAATTCCAGATAATAAAGCTGAGATAAGAAAGGCCAAAGATCTTCCATTTCCTGTTATGTGCCTGCTTGATCCTGATGCTGTGTTCTGCGTAAAGTAAAGGCACAAAAGCGAAGAACAACAGCAGGGGAAAACCATAAGTAGGCCACGCCAGGGCCAGTAAAATTCCGGAAAGTAAGGCGTACAGGAAGTGTTTCATAGTGAAGTGTGGAAACAAATTTAAGCAATTACCTATAATCAATGAAGAATTAGCAATGATCAATTAACATAAGGAAATCATTAAGATTCACTCCCGGTTTTTAATTCCCAGCTGGTGCAGATTTGCAGCCGGTACTATTTTAAAATGAAATTTCAGCCTCTTTTATCTTGTTTCCTGTTTCTGGCAGTGCTGCATTCTTTTTTTCCTATTTTTACAGAAAACAAGCCATATGAGCCTAACCAGACACATTCCCAACGCCATTACATTGGTCAATCTTTTTAGCGGTAGTATTGCAGCCATATTTGCTGTGCAGGGCGATCTGGTGATGGCTGCGACCTTTGTGGCATTGGGTATCTTTTTTGATTTTTTTGACGGACTTGCTGCAAGGCTCCTCGATGTGAAATCTGAACTGGGATTACAACTCGATTCCCTTGCCGATATGGTAACTAGCGGATTGGTGCCGGGTATTGTAATGTTTCAGCTGTTTAGACAGGCCCTGCCCGGAGCAGCGGCACAATCTACCGACTGGACAGCGGGGCACGACCTGATGGAATGGAATTTTCCGGCTCTCGCTCTGCTAGGGTTGCTTGTTACCCTCGCGTCTGGCTATAGATTGGCAAAGTTTAATATTGACGAGCGGCAAACCGATTCCTTTATTGGCCTACCCACACCCGCAAATGCCTTACTGATATTAAGTCTGCCGCTGATCCTTATTTTTCAGCCACAGCCATTTTTGGTAGATATTATTCTAAATCCGTGGTTTCTTGCAGCCCTGACCTTGTTCAGTTGTTTTATGCTGAATGCCGAAGTTCCTTTATTTGCATTAAAATTCAGTAGCTGGGGCTTTACTGAAAATAAAGTCCGTTACCTGTTCCTGATCTTTTGTGTGGTCCTGCTCATTTTCTTGCAGTTTGCAGCGATTCCTTTAATCATTATTAGTTATGTGGTGATCTCAATGATCACTAATAAAAATGATGATGAGAGGCTGGTGGAGAGAACTTAGGTTGTGGGGGCGTGTTTTGTCAGACTGTAGTCTATAGGGGAGCATATGCCAATTAGCAGATTTTTCACGAAGGGAAGAAGGACAAATATTTTTCAGAAATTTCTCCTGCTCTGGAATACCCCACATTTTGTCCCTACGGGACGTTTTATTCCTGGGAGAACCCTTTTTACCTATAGTAGGTCTCTACGGGACCTGGATTTATCTTACAGGAAGAAGCATAGGTCCCGTAGGGACGTTCTATAGGTAGCTCCAAATATCCATTATGAAATTCACGTCCTGTAGGGACGGCATATGAGATAATGCCTTGAGGTAAATTTTGATTACCGATTTTTTTTAAATTATATAGTAAACCCACATTTTGTCCCTACGGGACGTTTTATTCGTGGGAGAACCTTTTACCTATAGTTGATCCCTACGGGACCTGGATTTAACTATAAATATCAAAATTTTTCCTCTCCAAAATGATATTTTAGACACTTCATTAGAGAAAGTACAAAGAGGGAAAAGCTGGCGCGGATTTCGAACTTCTGATTCTTGAATCTAAAATTATGAATTGAAAGCTGGCGCGGATTTATAATCCGTGCCGGGAAATCCTCATTGAAACCCTCAAAATTTTTCCTTTCCAAAATGCCATTTTAGACACTTCATTAAAGAAAGTACATAGAGGGAAAAATTAGCGCGGATTTCGAACTTCTGATTCTTGAATCTAAAATTATGAATTGAAAGCTGGCGCTGATTTGCAATCCGTGCCGGGAAATCATGATTAAAACCCTCATAATATTTCCTCTTCAAAATGCCCTTTTTGACACTTCATTAGAGAAAGTACTTAGAGGGAAAAGTTAGCGCAGATTCCGAACCTCTGATTCTTGAATCTAAAATTATGAATTGAAAGCTAGCGCGGATTTGCAATCCGTGCCGATTATAATTTACCTCAACTCCTAGTAACCGACGATTATTGAAAAATTTTCTTTTTCCGGAGTTCGAAGTTCTGTCCCAGGTATACCTTGCGCACCATTTCATCTTCGGCAAGTTCTTCGGGTATTCCTGCTTTAAGGATACGTCCTTCAAACATAAGATAAGTACGATCTGTAATCGCAAGGGTTTCCTGCACGTTATGGTCGGTAATAAGAATGCCTATGTTTTTATTTTTCAATTGGGCTACAATGCGCTGAATGTCTTCCACAGCTACCGGATCTACTCCGGCAAATGGTTCATCCAGGAGAATAAAGTTGGGATCTGTGGCCAGGGCACGGGCTATTTCGGTACGCCGTCTTTCCCCTCCACTCAATAAATCTCCCCGGCTCTTTCGGATATGACCTAACCCAAATTCTTCGATCAATGACTCCATCTTCATTTGCCGCTCCTTTTTAGAAAGCTTGGTAAGCTCAAGAACACTCATAATATTGTCTTCAATACTCAGCTTGCGAAATACCGAAGCTTCTTGTGCGAGGTAACCAATCCCGTATTGGGCCCGTTTATACATGGGAAATTTGGTGATGTTCTCCCGGTCCAGAAAGATCCTTCCGCCATTTGGCTTTATCAATCCTACGATCATATAGAAAGAGGTGGTTTTACCCGCTCCATTTGGGCCCAAAAGCCCAACAATCTCCCCCTGGTTCACTTCCAGGGAAATTCCTTTCACAACTTCACGACCCTTATAGGATTTGACAAGACTTTCGGCGTATAACTTCATTATTTAGATATGAGATGTTAGATATGAGATTTTAGACTTGAGTATTAGACCTTCAAACACCATGCTAATATATAAATATAAGAAAAAGTGGGCAGTGGTTAGTTCTCAGAGTCACTAAGGGGGAGATAATAGTATTCAAAACTTGAATGTATCAGCTTTGCAATAGCATTTTTTAATATTATTCCTTTCCTCTTCCTTTGTTCTTTTTCAGAAATTACTTCGTCGTCGGGATTCTGGGAATTCTAAACCTTGAATCTTAAACTTTGAACTTTAAATTAGCTCTGGGCTTCCAGATCTTCCCAAAACTCATACGCTCTTCTCAAGTGTGGGATCACGATGGTTCCTCCCACAAGGGTGGCGATGCTAAGGGCTTCCATTACTTCTTCTTTTGATAACCCTTCTTTATAGCTGGTTTCAAGGTGGTATTTGATACAATCATCACAACGTAAAACGGCCGATGCTACCAAACCCAGCAGTTCTTTAGTCTTTACATCTAAAGCACCCGGCGCATAGGCGTTGGTGTCAAGATTAAAAATACGCTTAATTATTTTATTGTTGTCGCCAAGAATTTTGTCATTCATTTTTTGACGATATTCATTGAATTCTTCTACCTGATTTTTCATGGCTGTTGTTTTTTTAATTTTCGTGCTTCATTTCGGATTACAATCCTGGAAATAAAAATACTTACTTCATACAGTACCAACACCGGAATTGCAACAATGATTTGACTCAAAATATCGGGCGGGGTAATTACTGCTGAAAGTATCAATACAATTACCAGTGCAAACTTGCGATACTTCCGAAGAAATTGGGGGGTAACCAATCCTATTTTTGTAAGGAAGTAGATGATTATAGGGAGTTCAAAAATGATCCCACAGGCAACCACCGAAGAGCGCACCAGGCTTATATAACTTCCAATATCAAACTCATTGAGTACTACCTCACTTACCTGGTATTTTCCGAGGAAATTGATGGAAAGCGGCGTAACAAGGTAATAGCCAAAAAGTACTCCCATAAAGAACAATACCGAAGAGATGAAAATAAAGCCTCTTGCTGTATTTCTCTCATTGGCATACATGGCCGGGGAGATAAATTTCCAGAACTCATATATAATGTATGGAAAAGCGATAATAAATCCCGCAGTGATCGAGGTCCAGACGTGGGCAGAGAACTGTCCGCCCATGGTTCTCGATTGTATAGTGAAGGGCATGTCTTTAAAACAAAATCCGCCTTCGAGTCCTACAAACGTAGAGAGGCGACAAAGAATGTCATAAGTAAAGAAGTCGGCACTGGTAGGGCCAAAGAGCAAGGTGTCAAAAATGAATCCTTTAGCAAGGAAAGCTGCCGTGCCGGCGATCACTACTGCCAAAGACGCCCTGATGAGGTGCCAGCGCAGGTCTTCCAGGTGATCCAAAAATGACATTTCATCGGCAGGTTTTTTTACTTTTGCCATTCTAAATAATTCCTTCCCTTATTAAGTTGTGCAAGTGCACTACCCCGTAATACTTTCCGTCTTTTACAGCCAGGAGCTGGGATATTTTGTTGTCCTCGAGCACGTCTAGCGCATCTACAGCCATAGAATCACTCTCAATGGTCTTTGGATTGGCGCTCATAATGTCCCCTGCGGTTAGTTTTGAGATGTCTGTAGTCTTTTGGAGCATACGTCTTATGTCACCGTCAGTTACTATTCCGGTAATTTTGTCATCCTGAAGAACAGCAGTGACACCAAGCATTTTTTCAGAAATTTCGATGATCACCTGCGGCACGGGAGTGTTGGGAGTCACTGAGGGCTTTTGGTTCTGGTCGGCAATATCGCTCACCCTTAGGTAAAGGCGTTTTCCTAAAGAACCTCCCGGGTGGTATTTGGCGAAATCCTGACTGGAGAACCCTCTGAGGTTCAGCAGGCAAACGGCAAGGGCATCACCAATTACAAGTTGAGCAGTGGTGCTGGTAGTAGGTGCAAGATTGTTGGGGCAGGCTTCTTTTTCAACAAAAGAATTGAGAATGTAATCTGCCTGTTTTCCCAAAAATGAGTCGATACTCCCTGTTATTGCTATAAGGGTATTTCCGAAGTTTTTTATGAGCGGGACGAGTACTTTTATTTCGGGAGTGTTTCCACTTTTTGAGATGCAAATAACCACATCATCCTGAAGTATAGACCCTAAATCGCCGTGAATGGCATCGGCAGCATGCATAAAAACTGCCGGCGTGCCGGTAGAATTTAAGGTAGCAACGATCTTTGTCGCAATTGCGGCACTTTTTCCTATTCCGGTAATTACTACCCTTCCTTTTGATTTATATACTGCCTGTACAGCTTTAGCAAAGTTTTGGTCTAATAATTGCTCTAAATTTGCTATAGCTTTGGCTTCAGTTAAAATGGTTTCTCTGGCAACAGAGAGTATTTTTTCTTGAGGTGTCAAATTTGTAGAGTTAGAAATTGTATGGAGTAAAGAAAAACGTATCTTTATTTGATGCAAATGTATGTAAAATTGTAACACAATTGAATGACTTCGCAGGAAATCAATTTACACGAACAACTTAAGAAATACTTTGGTTTTAGCCAGTTTAAGGGCCTCCAGGAGGAGGTTATAAAAAGTATAGTCCATGACCATAACACCTTTGTGGTGATGCCTACCGGAGGTGGTAAATCTTTATGTTACCAGTTGCCGGCACTTATTAAGGAAGGGACTGCAATTGTTGTTTCTCCCCTTATTGCTTTGATGAAGAATCAGGTAGATGCCATTCGCGGAATTTCTTCGGAAAATGGAATTGCCCATGTTCTAAATTCGAGCCTTAACAAAACCGAAGTTAAGCAGGTGAAAGAGGATATTACTAACGGGGTTACCAAGTTACTTTATGTGGCACCCGAATCTCTCACCAAAGAAGAAAACGTCGAATTTCTACGTAGCGTGCAAATCTCATTTTTGGCTATTGATGAAGCGCATTGTATTAGTGAATGGGGTCATGATTTTAGACCCGAGTATAGAAATTTAAGACATATTGTAAAGCGTATTGGAGACGATATTCCTATTATAGGTCTAACGGCTACAGCTACGCCCAAGGTACAGGAAGATATTCTAAAGAACCTGGCCATTACAGATGCCAATACTTTTAAGGCTTCCTTTAACCGTCCTAATCTTTATTACGAGATACGCCCTAAAACAAAGAATGTAGATGCCGATATCATCAGGTTCATAAAACAGAACCAGGGAAAATCGGGGATCATTTACTGTCTTAGTCGTAAACGGGTAGAAGAACTGGCACAAACCCTGCAGGTGAACGGCATATCGGCTGTTCCATACCATGCAGGTCTCGATGCCAAAACCCGGTCAAGGCACCAGGATATGTTCTTAATGGAAGAAGTAGATGTTGTGGTGGCTACCATTGCCTTTGGAATGGGGATTGACAAGCCAGATGTTCGTTTCGTTATCCACCATGACATACCCAAGAGTATAGAAAGTTACTATCAGGAAACTGGTCGTGCCGGAAGAGATGGAGGAGAAGGGCACTGTCTTGCTTTCTATTCTTATAAAGATATAGAGAAGCTGGAGAAATTTATGAGCGGGAAACCGGTTGCCGAGCAGGAGATAGGCCAGGCCCTTTTACAGGAAGTGGTAGCTTTTGCCGAAACCTCTGTTTCCAGAAGAAAATTTATCCTCCACTACTTTGGAGAAGATTTCGATGAAAAGACCGGCGAGGGAGCCGATATGGATGACAATGTTCGCAATCCCAAAAAGCAACATGAAGCAAAGAATGAAGTAGAACTCCTGTTGCGCACGGTGAAGGAGACAAAACAGCTGTACAAAGCTAAGGAGGTTGTAAATACCCTGGTGGGAAAATCTAATGCCGTTATCAAGTCACATCGCACCGATGAACACGAACTCTTCGGAAAAGGTGCCGGGAAAGACGATAAATACTGGATGGCTTTGTTACGCCAGGTTCTTGTTGGCGGATTTCTTCGGAAGGATATCGAAACATACGGAGTTGTAAAACTGACTAAAAAAGGGGAGAAATTCCTGAAAACCCCCGATTCCTTTATGATGACCGAAGACCACATCTATGAAGTGGCCGGTAATGACGGAATAGTTTCCGCAGCAAAATCGGGCGGAGGAACAGATGAAGAGCTGCTCAAAATACTTAAGGATTTAAGGAAGAAGATTGCCAAAGACCTGGGGCTTGCTACACATTTAATATTCCAGGATCCTTCTTTGGAAGATATGGCTTTAAAATATCCGGTATCGGTTGAAGAGCTGGGGAATATTCACGGAGTAGGAGAAGGGAAAAAATCCAAACCATACAGTAAAAAGTTTGTAGACCTTATTGCCCGTTACGTTGAAGAAAACGACATTACCCGCCCCGATGACCTGGTGGTAAAAACCACAGGGCAAAACAGCGGATTAAAATTATACATTATTCAAAACGTAGACCGTAAGCTTCCTCTTGATGACATTGCAGCAGCAAAAGGCATGGAGATGAACGATTTCATTAAAGAAATGGAGGCGATAGTCTATAGCGGTACCAAATTGAATATCAATTACTGGATCGATGAGATCCTTGACGAAGACCAGCAGGAAGAAATACACGAATATTTCCTCGATGCTCAAACCGATAAAATTGAAGAAGCACTTGATGAATTTGATGGAGATTACGATGAAGAAGAATTGCGCCTCTACAGGATTAAATTTATCAGTGAAGTAGCCAATTAAAGGATAAAGGTCTAAGGAATAATGAATAACAGCCGGAGCGAAAGTTCCGGCTTTTTTTGTTCCTCTACATGGGGCCGCGAATCCACAATTTTTTTTAATCATCTGCAAAAGTCCGCGGGAACAGCGGGAGACATTATATTCCATTCCTTAACATTCTCCCAATTTTCCTTCCTTTTGTTATTCATTAATCATTAAACCTTATTCATTTCTTTATCTTTGCACTTTAACTTAAAACCAAGACATGAACGACGGATTATATGCAAAACTCCACACCACAAGAGGAGAAATAACTATAAAGCTGGAGCACGAGAAAACACCGGGAACGGTTGGGAACTTTGTGGCCCTGGCCGAGGGAAAACTTGAAAATGAAGCTAAATCACAGGGAACACCTTATTACGACGGACTTAAATTTCACCGTGTGATCCCCGATTTTATGGTGCAGGGGGGTGACCCAAAAGGTACAGGATCTGGTGGGCCGGGTTATCAGTTTGAAGATGAGATCCATCCCGATCTAAAACATGACCGCCCCGGAATACTTTCCATGGCCAATGCAGGTCCCGGTACTAACGGCAGCCAGTTTTTTATTACTCACGTTCCAACTCCGTGGCTTGACGGGAAACATACTGTTTTTGGTCATGTAGTGGAAGGGCAGGATGTTGTTGATGCTATTAAACAAGGTGACACTATAGATAAGGTAGAGATCATCAGGGAAGGGGAATCTGCTGAGAATTTTAATGCAGTAGAATCTTTCCGTTTGTTCAACGGTGCAAAAGCCGAAAGAGAAGCGGCAGCTAAAAAGCAGCAGGAAGAACTAATGGGAGAGTTGGCCCAGGGATTCGAAAAAACCGGTAGCGGATTACGTTACAAGATGATTGCCACAGGAAACGGTAAACAAGCTGAAAAAGGAAAAACAGTTTCAGTTCATTATAAAGGTATGTTACCTGACGGAACAGTTTTCGATTCCTCATACAAAAGAAAACAACCTATCGAATTTCCATTAGGAAAAGGACATGTCATCGAAGGGTGGGACGAAGGAATCCAATTACTGAAAGAAGGCGACCAGGCAAGATTTGTAATCCCTTCAAACCTGGCTTATGGTTCACGTGGAGCCGGCGGGGTAATTCCTCCAAACGCTACCCTTATTTTTGATGTAGAGCTTGTAAAAGTGAAGTAATATTTAAATTTACATAATTAAGAAACCTCAGTATCCCTATGGAAGCTGAGGTTTTTTAATTTTAGACGTTAGACGTTAGCAGATTATCAATATACATTATACAATTTTATTATTCCGGTTGCGGCGTCATCCTCAGGTAAGGTTTCACTTCTTTAAAACCTTTAGGGAATAACTTTTCAGCTTCCTCGTTGGTTACAGACGGACTAATAACCACATCTTCACCCGACTTCCAGTTGGCTGGGGTAGCAACTTTTTTATAAGCCGTTAGCTGTAGCGAATCAATTACCCGTAGCAGTTCCTCAAAATTTCTTCCGGTACTGGCAGGATAAGTGATCATTAACTTTATGGTCTTGTCTGGTGCAATGACATAGACTGACCTTACGGTAAGTGTATTATCGGCGTTGGGATGGATCATGTCATAAAGATCGGCCACCTTTCGGTCTTCATCAGCAATAATCGGGAAGTTCACAGAGGTGTTTTGGGTCTCATTGATATCTTTGATCCAATCTTTGTGAGACTCCACACCGTCTACACTAAGGGCCATCACCTTTACATTCCGCTTTTCAAATTCGTCTTTATATTTTGCGGCTGCTCCGAGTTCGGTAGTACAAACAGGAGTATAATCGGCAGGATGAGAAAATAGAATTCCCCAGCTGTCACCAAGAAAATCATAAAAGTTGATCTTGCCTTCCGAAGTTTCGGCATCGAAGTTAGGGGCTTTGTCACCAAGTCTTAATGTGCTCATTTTCAACTGAATTTTATGTGAATAAAAGAAGAGTAAAATTAAGGAATATTGATCTTCTATTATTCTATTGCCGTTAAAACTGAGTTAATCTTTTAGCTCTTAGATATCAGATATTAGATTTGAGACCTGAGAATTTTCTCAACAAATATTCAATATTCAATATTTCAATAATAAATTCTTTATTCCTTTGGAGCGTATTTCCATTTAATGGAGCAGCCAACACTGGATTTCTGAGGTCCGGGTATTGGGCGGCTGCCTAAAAGTGCATCCAGAGCTTCCCGCAGTTCCCTGCCGTTTAAAGAATGTCCGTTGCCGGGTCGGGAGCTGTCCAGTTGCCCGTGATAGACCAGTTTTTGTTCCCCGTCAAAAAGGTAAAAATCGGGAGTGCATTCTGCTTTGTAATTCCGCGCTACTTCCTGTGTGCGGTCGTAGAGGTAAGGGAAAGTAAAATTGTGTTTTCGGGCGAACTGCCACATAAGGTCGGGATGATCTTCAGGATATTGGTCTACGTCGTTGCTGTTTATGGCTACAAACCCGAAGCCAAGAACCCTGTAATCATTCGCAACCCTCACAATTTCGTCTACCACATGCTTCACGTAAGGGCAGTGGTTGCATAAAAACATGATCACAGTGCCTCTTTCCCCCTCCACATCAACAAGAGAATACAGGTTTGCCGTGACAGCATCGGGCATTTCAAAATCTATGATCTGTGTGCCCAGTGGTAAAATATTTGAAGCAGTTTCGGCCATTTGTTCAGGTGCATTTATCTGCTGAAAATACAAATTTTTGGCTACATATTTTTAAAATTCCTATCTTGGTTCTACTTCAATAAGATTTTATGCGCACTTTAGATCAATGGTTTGACGAATATGCCGTAAGCCACCAGAATAAAACCAATCAGCTTATCCATTATGTTTGTGTGCCCGCAATTTTCTTTTCAATAGTGGGCCTGGTGATGAGTATTCCACCGGGACCTCTTACCGGAATATTCCCTATGTATATTCCATTTTTAGAAAACTGGGCAGTGGTGATTTTGATCCTGGTCCTGATATTCTACTTTAGGTTGTCACGAAGTATGGGGTTTAAAGTTCTTGCCTTCGCAGCATTGTGCATTGCAGGCAACTACTACATATCTCTTGTGGCGCCCTTATGGCTGGTCTCTTTAATTATTTTTGTAGTGGCCTGGATAGGGCAGTTCTACGGACATAAAGTGGAGGGCAAAAAACCTTCTTTTTTGAAAGACCTTCAGTTTTTGCTCATAGGCCCCGCATGGGTGATCAGGAAAATATTTGGGTAATTGAAGTTAAAATTTAGAAGTACGACGTTAGAAGTTTCTGAACCGGAATTTTGAATCTTGCCCCCGATGGCGCGTATTTAAAATCCGCGATGCGGATGAAAGCAGAAATGAACCACAAACCACAAACAACAAACCACAAAAAATGAACCACCTCTCCTGGAAAGATTTTGAAAAAGTAGAAATGCGGGTTGGAACTATTATTGAAGTTTCAGATTTTCCTGAAGCCAGAAATCCGGCGTACCAACTCAAGATCGATTTTGGACCTGAAATTGGGATCAGGAAATCTTCAGCTCAAATCACCAAACGCTATTCTAAAGAAGAGTTGCAGGATAGACAGATCATTGCCGTAGTCAATTTTCCGAAGAAACAGATCGCCAACTTTATGAGTGAATGCCTGGTGCTGGGATCTGTAGGTGCCAAAAATGACATTGTCCTGCTACAGCCCGGAGCCAAAGTTGAAAACGGACTAAGAGTAGGTTGATTTCATTCTGGTTTTTTAACTTTGCAGCGTGAAAACCTTAGCTGTCTTCTTTTCTCTCGTAGTGCTCGTCTTGAACGGCATACCGTGTTGTGCAGATGATTGCCGGGACGATATTGCTCAAGAACAAGAGGAGCGTGATTCTCACAGCAATGAACTTTGTTCTCCCTTTTTAAGTTGCGGTGCCTGTAATGCAGTAGTAGTACTTCAGGAAGAGCCCTCAAAAATACCTTTTTTGGAACCTGTGTTAGGGAGAGAGTATATTGAGGCAGAAGAAGCATTGATTTCAGAAATTACTTTCTGTATCTGGCAGCCCCCAAAGAATAGCTGAACAACTTCTCAGGGAATTCTTCCCAAAGCTATTTTTCAATATTAAAATTTCACAATGATTCAAAAGATATTTCTGCTGTTGGGCCTCGTTTTTATTGGCCTTACAGCAAACGCACAGAACGTGCTCAAAATAAAAGTTATTGATGCCGAAACCGATCAGCCTCTATATGGCGCCAATGCTTCGATAGTTGGTACTACTATTGGTGCCACGGCAAATGAAGAAGGGGTTATCACTTTAGAGAATATCCCTAATGGTATCCAGATAATAAAAATCAGTTACGTTGGTTTTGCCACTCAGGAACTAAGTCTGGAATTTCCTCTTGCTGAAGAAAAATTTATTCGCATTGAACTTGCTCCTGAAGGCGAACACATGGAAGAGGTGATCATCTCTGCCACCCGCTCCCGCCGCACCATTGCCGATCTTCCAACCCGTGTTGAGGTGATCTCGGGCGAGGAACTCGGTGAAAAAGGAAATATGAAACCGGGGGATATTAGAATGCTACTGAATGAAACCACCGGGATACAAACGCAGCAAACATCGGCTACTTCCTATAATTCCAGTATTCGCATCCAAGGTCTCGACGGAAAGTACACACAGTTGCTTAAAGACGGCTATCCCTTGTATTCCGGCTTTTCCGGCGGATTAAGTCTGCTCCAAATCGTGCCGCTAGACCTGCAACAGGTGGAAGTGGTGAAAGGTGCTTCTTCCACTTTATATGGAGGGGGAGCGATTGCGGGGCTTGTAAACCTGGTGTCCAAAACGCCGGGAGAGGAGCGGGAGATCAACTTCCTGCTTAACGGAACTTCTGCTCTCGGCCTAGATGTTAGCGGATTTTACTCCGATACCTTCGGAAAGTTTGGAACTACAATATTTGCTTCTTATAACTACAGCGACCCTTATGATCCTGCCGATATTGGCCTTACCGCAATTCCGGAAGTGAATAGGGTGACCATAAATCCGAAGCTGTTTTACTATCCTTCCAAAAATGCCACTTTAGAGCTGGGAGTGAACACGGTTATCGAGGAAAGAACAGGTGGGAATATGGCATTTTTGGAAGGTGACGATGTTGCAGATCCTTATTTTGAAAGGAACAACACCGAAAGGGTCACCACCCGCGCCGGCTATACACAACTATATAACAACGGCAATTCCCTGATGGTCAAAAACAGCTTCAGCTTTTTTGAGCGGAAGATAGAAATACCCGATTTTACTTTTTCGGGAGACCAGCTGGCCTCTTTCAGTGAAGTGGCTTATAACTTCGGAAGCACCAATCTTGAATGGGTAGCAGGATTAAATTTAGTTTCAGATAAATTCACTCAGGATCCTTTAGAGACTTCCGAAGTAGTAGATTACAACCACATCACCTACGGTGCATTTCTTCAGAATAACTGGCGCATCTCGAATAAGTTCAGCCTCGAAAGCGGATTGCGGACAGATTACCAGAACGAGTATGGCTGGTTTGTGCTGCCACGACTTTCGGCGCTCATCGAATTTTCGGATGCCTGGACCATGAGGCTGGGCGGCGGACTCGGTTATAAAACTCCGACTATCTTTACTGAAGATGCTGAAAGGATCCAGTTTCGAAATGTAAGGCCTATAAATGTTTCTGAAACTGAAGCCGAACGTTCCATTGGGGCAAATTTTGATATCAATTATCGCACAAAACTTTTCGAAGAAATAGATTTCAGCCTTAACACATTGTTCTTCTATACCCGTGTTAATGATCCAATTATGTTATCGGCTGCATTTTCTAACGGAATTAATCAGCATTATGTTTATACACAGCCTGATGGTTACCTCGACACCCAGGGTATAGAAGCGAATTTTAGATTCAAATATGGGAATTTTAAGCTATTCACAGGTTACACCCTTGCCGATGTGAATGAGCATTATTTTGGGGAGACCTATGAGGCGCCACTCGTTGCGCAACACCGGCTGAACAATGTTCTTGTTTATGAAATCCATGAGAAACTGGTAATAGGTCTGGAAGGATATTACTTCGGAAGACAAAAGCTGGAAGGCGGAATGACCGGGCAGGACTATTGGATCTTCGGGTTAATGACCGAAAAGAAATGGGAGAACTTTTCTCTGTTCCTCAATTTTGAGAATTTCAACGATACCCGGCAAACCCGTTTTGACGACATCTACACCGGATCAATTTCCGATCCACAGTTCCGGGACATCTATGCCCCAGTAGACGGATTTGTGATCAACGGTGGGATAAAAATTAATCTCTAATTGTTGCGGGTTTCGAGTTGCGAGATTCGGGATACGGGTTTTTGTTTAAGTGTAAACTTTGAATTTTAAACTTTGATCCTTGCTTCCATTAAACTTTCCTCGTAACATCCCCTCAACCGAAGGGTGGCCGCAGGCCTGGGTGGATAGTGTCTTCAAATCTAAAATTAAATATTTTCAGGATTATCTTCGCCCTTCTAAAATCGTATTTTTAATTTTGCTGTTATGGAAAACGATAGATTCGAAAAAAGACTGCATTACGCTTATATTTTAAGCATGATCACCATTGGCTATAATTTAGTCGAAGGTGGGGTGTCTACCTTTTTTGGAGCCAGTGATGAAACCCTCGCACTGTTCGGATTTGGACTGGACAGCTTTGTAGAGGTACTTTCGGGAGTGGGAATCACCCACATGATCTACAGAATGAAAAGGAATCCTGTGACAGAACGGGACGGTTTTGAAGTGACAGCATTAAAAAACTGCCTTGTACATTCTTGCCGCCGGACTTGTAGTGGGCGCTGTACTGGCCATCATCAACAAGTCTGAACCCGAAACCACTCTTGCCGGGATCATTGTTGCCGTACTTTCTATACTTACCATGTATTTTTTATACCGTGAAAAAATAAAAGTAGGAGAGGAGCTGGAGAGTCAGCCAATCATTTCAGACGCTAAATGCACAAAAACCTGTTTTTACCTTTCTTTCATTCTACTTGCCTCCAGCCTTCTTTATGAGCTGTGGCAGATTCCCTATGTCGATGCCCTGGGAAGTCTTGGTATTGCCTGGTATGCCTGGAAAGAAGGAAAGGAAGCCTTTGAAAATGCAAAATCGAAGAGTTTGAGCTGTAGTAGTGATTGTTGTTAATAGTATTGAGTACAGAGAATTGAGTAGTTAGTCTCTGGCAATCTTGGGCTAAAGCCTTTGCTCATTGGAATTTTATAAACTACTGCCTAAAGTCAGTGGCAATTCCAAATTTTGATTAGGATAGTCTATCCATAAATAGCCTCCGGCTTTAGCCGGAGGTAAAAATTAAGGCCGCTAAGGGCTTTAACCAAAAACAAGGGTTGCAAAAATGGCATTTTGCAACCCTGTGTTTATTTATTATCTCAATACTCAGTACTAACTACTTAATACTAATTTACATTTCATCCCCAAAGAACACCGCATTCATCAACAGTTTATTGGTTCCATACCAAAAGGCCCGGAAGTTAGTGTTGTCTGTAAACAAAATGACATTTCCTCTTCCCAGTGACTTGTGTTTGAAGGGAACAGTTCCCGGTAGAAGTTCCAGGTTTTCCTCACTAACATATCCGCTTAACAGGGACTTTTCGGTGTAGATGATCGGATTTTTGTATGAAGTGGAATCGGCTTCTACGAACAGGGTGGTGTCTCTAAAAAGTGCGATTTTATCATCTTTATAACCAAAGTTGATTGGGTGGGAGCGATCCTGTTTTGCTTCAAAAATAGCACCGCCAATACCTTGCGCGCCTCTAAAATCCTGTCGCTGCTCAAAAGTGACATTTTTGGCCTGCACTTCATTCTCTTTGAATTCCAGATCAAGGAATTCATTTTTATCTAGCCAGGTTGCTGCATTTTTGTAACCTATCAAAGTCCCGCTATTACGGACCCATTCTTTCAGCTTTTCAGCATCTTCCTGGTTTAATGCATTGCCCCAGGAGTTGGAAAGTATGATATCGGTATAGCGGCTGAGATTGGTGCGGGAGAAATTTTTAAGATCGAGTTTGGTGATCTTCATGTCATACCGCTGGTCAAAAAGGTGCCAGATCTCTCCTGCATCGTATGGAGTAATGCCTTCGCCTACCAAAATGGCCACCTTTTGTGGCTCAAGGGCTCTAAACTGGTTGCTCCCAAGGTTTATTCCTCCTGTGAGGCCGGTATTGGCCGCCGAAATGTCAACATGAGCATCTTTAGCTACTTTTATCAGGAATTCGTAGATCTCATCGGCATCCATCTCCTGGTTTTGAGCCGGAACCATGATGGTGCCGTAATCATAATTTTTGCTTCCCAGCTGAAAAGGCTGCATGGCCACTTTTGCGCGTAATCCTTTATTCAATATTTGATTGAGGGCATTAGGAGCTTCATAAGCATGCCATTCCATGAGGTAGGCATACTCGCTCTTTTCGGGGAGAGTTAGTTGTGGTCTTGTAAGGCTGTCTATTCTTTGGCCCGGAACATTCATTTTGGCTTCATCTGTGAAGTCGAGGTTAAATGCCAGTGGGAAAGACCAGGCCGATATATCATAGAAAAGGCTGTCTTCAAATGTAGTTCTTCGTTCAAACATGGCTTTTAAAAGCCTTTGCTGTTTCTGCTTTTTTGGCACCACATAACTGCTCTGGGGTTTGAAAGTGTTCCCGTCTTTGCTGAATTCTTCCTGCAGTTCATGCACTTCTACTTTGTGGCGTATCAGGATTTCGGCTAAATGATAGGCTGAAGAGGCATCTTTGCTGTTTCCGAAGACATACGCTCCTTTTTCGGCTTCCCTGCGGGCGTTCTGGTAAAAGTCGCGTTGGTAATCAAGTAGCTTTACCCGCATTTCTTTGGCAGCTTTTAATGTGGAAAGCGCAGCAGTGAACTGGTTGCGGATGGTAAAGGGAAAAGTCAGGATCCCGTTATCGGTTTCCTGCGCATGTCCGCGCGAACTTCCCTGTTCAAAAAGGATTCCGACGCTTCCCTGTATATCCGGGAAAGTAGAGCCTTTTCCGTAGTAGAAATCGTCGTAATTCTCTTCGGTATAATAAAGGGATCCAATATTATCAAGGGCTGCAGCGTGGTAGGTTCCAATTTCTTTTGTGAGTTCCTGGTTGAGGTTTGGGGTAAGGGGGTGGGTCCTGGAAGGAATTCCCGGCTGGAAAAAGAAAGAAGAATTCGATCCCATTTCGTGATGATCGGTAAGAACGTTGGGATACCAGTTGTGGAAGGTCTTTATCCTCGCCCTGCTTTCGGGGAGTTGCACCGGCAGCCAGTCCCTGTTCATGTCAAACCAGTAGTGGTTGGTGCGGCCGCCGGGCCAGGTTTCGTTGTATTCCCGGTCTTGCGGATCGGGGTTTATGTTTGCACTTTTATTGGTGTTTACCCACGACGCGAATCTTTGCAGCCCATCGGGGTTAAAAACCGGATCGAAAAGGATGACGGTGTTCTTCAGTAATTCTTCAATTTCAGGTCCTTCGGCAGCGGCCAGGTAATATGCGGCTAAAATTGCTGCGTTTGCACCACTGGCTTCATTTCCGTGGATGGAAAAACCCTGATTTACGACCACGGGCATTTCAGAAGTATTGATATTTTCTGAACCAGGTTCAGTCAACGCCACATGTTGTTGACGAATTTCCTCGAGCTTGTTATGATTTTCTTCCGAAGTAATTGTGAGCAGCACCAGAGGCCTTTTTTCATAGGTAAAGCCTCTGTTTTCGATACTTATTCGTGGGGAGGTATTTGCCAGGAAATACATGTAGATCAAAACCTGGTCATGACTGGCATGCCACTCACCGGGAACGAAATCGAGCACGTCCTGTGGTGTGGGGATAGCAGGGTTATAAGTAACATCTTGTGGCAGGTAGTAAGAGAGATCCAGTTCTTCCTGTGCAGAGAGCTGTAAATTCAATAGAAATAACAGGGCAACAATAAAGGTTCTCATAAATGACATTTTTGGCACTACAATATAAAAAAACCGTCCAGGGTTTGCCTGGACGGTTTCAAATAGCGTGTATTTTTAACTAAATATCGTCGAAACTTATATCAGTAAAAGCAGCGGCAGATGGAGCACCGGCGGTTTCAACCTTTTGTTGCTCATCTTCTTCATATTCTTTCTTAAAGTTCTTTTGATGGCGTTCGCTAATCACTTCTTCCCCTTTTTCATCAAGAATAAAGTCGGTCATCTCCTGCAGGATCTCATTAAAACCGGCGAAATCTTCTTTGTAAAGGTAGATCTTGTGCTTTTTGTAGTGGAAAGATCCGTCTTCATTGGTGAATTTTTTGCTCTCGGTAATCGTCAGGTAGTAATCGTTTGCCTTAGTCGCCCTAACATCAAAGAAATAGGTGCGTCTTCCGGCTCTCAAGACCTTGGAAAAAATCTCTTCTTTTTCAATCGTTCCATTGTCGCTCATAATCAAAATATCTTTTACGGTTTGTAAATCATAGGTTCAAAAATCTAAAAAAAATTAACATTCCGCAACAAATTTTTACATTTCTTTTTCACTCAGTTGTTTTAAATAGAGCTCGCGATAATAACCTTCAGCCTCAATGAGTTGCTGGTGAGAACCGCGTTGGGTGATCTCGCCGTCTTCGAGGATGATGATCTTATCGGCATTTTTGACCGAAGAGATTCTATGGCTTACGATAATTGTGGTCTTCTTTTTACTGATTTTAAAGAGGTTATTGAGTATTTCTTCTTCTGTCTCTGTGTCTACTGCGGAAAGGGAATCGTCAAAAAGAAGGATTTTTGGATCGTGAACAATGGCCCGGGCGATAGAAACGCGCTGTTTTTGCCCGCCCGAAAGGGTGATTCCGCGTTCACCCAGAACGGTGTCGTAACCTTTGCTGAAGCCTTCAATATTCTTGTGAACGGCGGCATTTTTAGCAGCTGCTATGATCTCTTCTTCAGTAGCATCGGCCTTACCAAATTTGATGTTGCTCCTTATTGAATCACTAAACAAAAAGGCATCCTGCGGCACATAACCAATGCTTTTTCGTAGCTCCTTGAGGTTCATGGTCTCTATGTTTTTTCCGTCTATGGTGATCTCGCCTTTTTCTACGTCATAGAGGCGACCAATAAGCTCCAGGATTGTAGATTTACCCGATCCGGTTTTTCCGATTATAGCAAGGGTTTCTCCACTTTCCACCTCAAAAGTGACATTTTTGAGAGCTGTGATGTGGGTGTCTTCATAGGTGAAAGTGACATTTTTAAAGGCAATGGCACCCTGCACGTCTTCGGGTTCATGAGACGGGTTTTGTATTTGTGGTTCCTCGTTCAAAAATTCATTGATCCTTTTTTGAGAAGCTGCGGCCTGTTGTACAATAGAGGTTACCCATCCCACGGTGGCAACGGGCCAGGTAAGCATATTCACGTAAAGTAAAAATTCTACGATCACTCCCAGCTCTTCAATTTCACCATTAATGAATTTTTTACCCCCTACATAGATCACAAGAATATTACTGGCGCCTATAAGAAGAACCATTAGTGGAAAGAAAAATGCCTGCACTTTTACCAGGTCAATGTTCTTTTCTTTATTCTCGTTTGAGAGGGTGACAAATGAGCTGTTCGTTTGAGGTTCGAGTCCGTAAGATTTTATTACTGAAATTCCGCTGAAGCTTTCCTGCGTAAAGGTGTTGAGCTTTGATAGATACTGCTGTACAATGGTGCTACGTTTGTTAATGGCAACACTTAGCTTGTAGATGGCAAAAGAAAGTATGGGCAGCGGGGTAATAACATACAAGGTAAGTTCGGGGGCCTGCAGGAACATGTAGGGAATCACCACAATGAAAAGGATCCCGGTTTGTACACTGTACATAAATGCGGGGCCGGCATACATTCTCACTTTGGAGACGTCTTCACTTATCCTGTTCATAAGATCACCCGTGCGATTCTTTTTGTAAAAATTGAGGGAAAGGTCCTGGTACTTTCTGTAAACCTCATTCTTCAGGTCGTATTCAATATGCCTGGAGACCACAATAATGGCCTGCCTCATGAGGAAAGTGAATAATGCAGCCATTAAGGTTGCCCCCAGAATAAGAAGAATGTTGTTCATGAGCTCGGTACGCAATACAGCTTCCGAAGTAATATCGCCATTCACATATTCTTCAATGGCAGTAGTAGATTCCCCAATAAAGCGGGGGGTGAGAATGGCAAAGACACGCGCCAGGATGGTGATAAAGATCCCAACGATGAGGTGCCATTTGTATTTGTAAAAGTATTTATTTAAATGTTTCAGTTCTTTCATAGGGCTGCACCGGCTGAATTTTCATTTTTACATTTTTGTTGAAGAACAAGGTTGCTAAAATGAAATATTATTTATTTTTGCTGCGAAATATTTCGAATAATGAAATTCATTCTAAATTACTAAACTAATGAAAGTGGATGTTCTAAAGGCAAATGAACTTAAAAAAGCCGCTCCGGTCTTTGGGCAGCTTTCCTTTGATGACCATGAACAAGTGGTTTTTTGCAACGACAAAGATACAGGTTTAAAGGCAATAATTGGAATTCACAATACAGTTTTGGGCCCTGCCCTTGGTGGCACCCGTATGTGGAATTACAGCAGTGAATGGGAAGCTCTTAATGATGTACTTCGTCTTTCGCGAGGCATGACCTTTAAAAGTGCGGTTACCGGGTTAAACCTTGGTGGCGGTAAAGCTGTGATTATTGGAGATGCTAAAACAGAGAAGACTCCCGAGTTAATGCGAAAGTTTGGAGAGTTTGTAAATTCTTTAGGCGGAAAATACATCACTGCCGAAGATGTGGGTATGGAAACTGCCGATATGGATACCGTACGCGAGGTGACGCCTTATGTTACAGGTATTTCTGAATCTAAAGGTGGTGCCGGTAATCCTTCTCCTGTAACGGCTTATGGCGTTTACATGGGGATGAAAGCTGCGGCAAAGTTTCGATATGGATCTGATGATCTACAGGGAAGAACTGTTCTTGTACAGGGAATAGGCCACGTGGGTGAAGCCTTGGTTGATTATCTTGCCAAAGAAGGTGCAAATGTGGTTATAAGTGATATTAATCAGCAGAAATTGACTGAAGTTCGGGACCGCTATAACGCAACCATCTATGGTGGCGATGATGTGTATGCTGCAGACGTTGATATCTACGCCCCCTGTGCCCTGGGAGCTACAATAAACGACCAGACTATTGACAGGTTCAAGGCCTCAATTATTGCAGGAGCTGCTAATAACCAATTGGCCAGTGATGTAAAACACGGGCATATTCTTAGGGAAAAAGGGATAGTATATGCGCCCGATTTTCTTATCAATGCCGGTGGTATCATAAATGTTTATGCTGAACTGGAAGGCTACGGAAGAAAAGAGATCATGGAGAAGACGCAGAACATCTACAATACGACGCTTGAGATCCTTAATGCGGCTGAAGCTGAAGGAATATCTACCCATGAAGCTGCCCTTAAGGTGGCACAACAAAGAATCACCGACAGAAAAAATCGCAAATAAGCCACGGGATTTTTTAATTTAATAGTATTTTTGCCGGGCGAAAGGGAAAAACCTTTCGCCCTAATTTTTTAAAGTTCTTTTACAGCTATGTTGACCAGAAGACATATCAGGGTTAAAGTAATGCAGTCTCTGTACGCCTATTCCCAGAGTGAAAATGATAACCTGAAGGCAGAGGAGAAATTCCTGCTCAAGAGTATGGATGAGATGTATGATCTATATCTTTTACTGCTAGATTTAATCGTCGAAATTAAAGATCATGCCGAGGATTACCTTGAAAAATCCCAGCAAAAACATTTGCCTTCTGAAGAAGATGTAGATCCCAACCGCAAGTTCGTCAACAATGAGTTGATCGCGCAGCTTAAGCAAAACAGGTCGCTGAACATAGAGCTGGAAACCCGCAAGCTGAATAACTGGAAGAATGATGATGAGTACGTAGAAATCCTGTGGGCCGAGATTAGAAACAGTGATCGCTACAGAGAGTACATGACTACCCGTACTTCAAGTTTCAGAGAAGACAAAGAATTTGTAATTGCCATCTTTAGAGAGATCATTGCTCCCAACGAAAAACTTTACGATTACCTCGAAGATAAGAAGATCACGTGGGTAGATGATTTACCACTGGTGAATACAGCTATTGTAAAGATGTTGCAGAAGGCATCAGAAGGTAAAGATCAGTCCTTAACCAGACTTTTTAAAAGTTCAGATGATAAGGACTATGCCGTAGAGCTTTTCAGAAAAACTTTGCTTAATGATAGCAGCCTGGCTCAGGAAATGGAGGGGAAAACCCCCAACTGGGACAAGGAAAGGATTGCCGATTTAGATACCATTCTCATCAAAATGGCGATCTGTGAATTTCTGAAATTTCCATCTATTCCTGTTAAGGTTACTATTAACGAATATTTAGAGGTTGCTAAAGAATACAGTACCCCTAAAAGCAGTATTTTTATTAACGGGGTACTTGACAAACTCTCTAAAGAGTATAGTGATAATAACAAGCTTAATAAAATGGGGAGAGGCCTTATGTAGTCTTTCAAATTTTCTTAATTTTATCCACTTTAACCATAAATTGTAAATCATGAAAAAAGGAATTTTATTACTGGCATTGATTGCTGCGTTTAATTTTACTTCCTGTAAAGACAATGCAGCCGAAAAGGTACAGGCAGAGAACGTAGAAGAAGCAGCACTACGTGATTCACAGGATGTAGTCTATCCTCAACTTAGTTTCAAAAATACAGAACACGATTTTGGAACTATTGCACAGGGCACCAATGTAGAGCATACCTTTACATTTACCAACACCGGGAAAGCCCCACTTGTTATCACTAATGCTTCCAGCTCTTGTGGATGTACAGTGCCTACCTGGACAAAAGAACCTATTGCTCCGGGAGAAACAGGAGAAATGGTAGTGAAGTTTAACGGTAGCGGACAAAACCAGGTTACCAAAACAGTAAATATTACAGCTAATACCGAAACCGGGAAAGAGCAAATTAAAATTAAAGCTTTTGTAGAGCCTAAGGCCCAGTCTTAAGCAAAAATAAGAGCAACAATACCACCCTATGGATCAATTAGCCCAGTTTGCCCCAATTATTTTAATGTTTATCGTGGTGTATTTTTTTATGATACGCCCTCAAATGAACCGTGCCAAGAAAGAAAAACAATTCTCCTCCGAAATTAAAAGAGGGGACAGGGTTGTTACAAAAAGCGGGATGCACGGTAAAATAGTTGATTTTAGCGATAAACTCAATGCAGTAATTATAGAAACCGGAGCCGGAAAAATCACTTTTGACAGATCTTCCATTTCAATGGAAATGAGCCAGAAGTTAAACGAACCGGTGAAGGAAACAAAATAGTTCCTTTAAGGAATTAATTAAAGAAGGTCTTGCGCAGCTGCGCAAGACCTTCTTTGTTGGAACAAACTCAACAATTGATTCCTGTTCTTCGTCCTTAGGGTGGATGGGCTAAAAGAGCTTGCTTAGTAGGACGTATGAAGCGAAGAGGCAAAAATAGCTGTGTTGTAGTTTAATACAGATTAGATCTCACCCTCCAAAAATGTCATTTTTCAATGGTATTTTGGAACTAGATGGCGGGTATCATTTTCAGGATAAACATGAGCCTTCAGGAGGTGCTGAAATAAACTACTCTGAAAGTGGCAGGAACAAAAAAGCTGTCTTAAGAACTACGCAATGTTATTGTGAATGAGGATTCAGCTTAACGAAAAATAGTGTCTTAAGACAGCCTAATATTAAATTTTCGCGAGTACTATGCCTGCGAAGCCGTATCTTCAATGGCAGCTTTTTCCTGTGCTTTACGTTCTTCCAGGAATTCCTCCAGACTCTTTCCGTAGAGGGAACTTTTTACTTCAGGAGTAAGAGATTTATAAATAGTGTCCAGGTATTTTATGTTGGCATCATAGACTTCAGAAATAGCAAGATAAGGTGCTATTTCAAGATCTTTATTATTTAGGGCAAAGTTCACGGTAAAAAGATATCTCCTTCTTAGCAGCTTATCATATTCAGCATTGGCCGAGTCGAGTGACTGGGCGTTCTCTTCCTGTTGGGCTGTTATACTTTGCTGGATAAGTTCAAGGTTGCGCGTGTTGAACCTGTTCATCATAGATTGGTACTCCAAAAGTTTCTTTTGATTCTCAGACCCTTCTACTATGGCATCGTTTTCAAATTTCTTAAGAGTAGTGTTGATGATCATTTCTCCTGGTTCAGCAAAAAACATCACCCGGTCATCATAAATATTATTATCTTTTTTGTTGAGGTACAGGTACAGGATTTGCGGACTCTCAATAGAGGCTTCAAAAGAGAAGGTCTCATTTCCCTTTACAACTACAGAGTCAATGTTCACAAGACTGGTGTCTTCAACTTTTTGTAAATAGAGGGTTCCTTTCTTAAGTCCCTGGACTTTTCCTGTAATCTTTAGGTTTTTTTCTTCAGAAGAACAGGCCGCCAATAAAAGGGTGGCAAGCACTAATAATACTGTTTTTTTCATTTAAATTATGTGTAAAAAAGTGTGCGTAAATATCCTAAAAAAATCTTTTTAATCTTAGCTTCCGGCTGCAATCTGCATTAAAATTGTACTCAAAATAGCGCCGTAAGTTCCCACTACATATCCAAACACAGCCAGCAATACCCCAACAGTGGCCAGTGAAGGATGAAAGGCTGCAGCAACAACCGGTGCAGATGCCGCCCCGCCCACGTTTGCCTGGCTTCCCACAGCAAGGAAGAAGTAGGGGGCTTTAATGAGTTTGGCCACAAGAATAAGTAAACCGGCATGAATCCCCATCCAGATAAGTCCTATCCCAATAAGTCCTGGGTTATCAAAGACCATGGTGAGGTCCATTTTCATACCAATGGTAGCTACGAGAAAATATATAAAAACACTTCCCAGCTTACTGGCCCCGGCACCTTCATATTCTTTCGCCCTTGTAAAAGAAAGAAAGATTCCTACTGCAGTTGCAATAGAGATCATCCAGAAAAAGGAAGATGCAAAAGAAGATAATGCTGATTTATTATCCCGGAAAGCTTCAAAATTAGAAGAAAGGAAAGCCGAAATACCATCGGCACTCCAGTGAGCAAAGCCAACAGCACCAAAAGCAAGGGCGAGCATGATCATAAGATCTGCAAGGGAAGGATTGCGGTTAACACTTTCGGCATAAGCGGTAACTTTTTTCTTCAGGTCTTGTATAGCCGAATTATCTGCACGAAGCCATTCATCAATCCTGTCACTTTTGCCAATTCCCATGAGGAGAATCGCCATCCATAGATTGGCAACTACGATGTCTACCAGCACCATTCCGCCGTAAAGATCGGGGTTGTACTCAAAGATCTCAAGCATGGCAGCCTGGTTGGCACCACCACCAATCCAGCTTCCTGCAAGGGTTGAGAGGCCTCTCCAAACTGCATCGGGGCCCACACCTCCCACAGTTTCGGGCGAGAAGGTAGAGATGATAAGAATAGCAATAGGTCCGCCAATAATGATCCCAATGGTTCCTGTGAAAAACATGATGAGCGCTTTGGGCCCCAGGTTGAATATGGCTTTAAGATCTATACTCAAGGTCATTAATACCAGCGATGCGGGTAGCAAATAACGACTGGCTACAAAGTACAGGTTTGAAGTCTCATCAGAAATTATGTTCAGGGAGTTTAAGATTGCCGGAATGAGGTAACACATCAACAGCGCCGGTACTACTTTGTAGAATTTATACCAGAAACCTTCTTTTTTGGAAGAAGTGAAGAATACGAAACCAAGGGCTAGCATTAGTAGTCCTAATACGATAGCATCATTGGTAAAAAGGGGAAGATTGTCCATAAATTGCCTTTAAAAAGCGGCAAAATACGACATTTAGAAGTGTCTTAAAAATTAGTTAAGCTTAAAGAGCTGTTGTAAACTTTTGGCTACCCCATCTTCAGTATTGTGGTGAGTTACCTGCCTGGCAATTTTTAAAATTTCGGGCCTTGCATTTCCTACTGCAATTCCCATTCCTGCAGCCTCAAGCATGTCAAAATCATTATAATTATCACCAAAAGCGACGGTTTCTTCCATTTCGTAATGAAAATGATGCTTCAGCAGGTATTTTACAGCCGTAAGTTTAGAAACTTCCTTGTTTGTCACTTCCAGATAAGTGTCTTTAGAACGGTACAGGTGTAATTGATTCTTATACCTCTCAAAAAGGTGCTTTTCAACAGCATTTATTTTTTCTGCTGTGCCCATACACATAATTTTATGAGCCCCTGTTTCGCTGGGTTTCCAATCTTGAAGTACCTCGTGTGTGGGTTTAACCTGCGGAGTTACGCGGGTATTGTTTTCTTCTCTTTTGGCCCATTCATCCATTTGAGGTACATACCAGTCTTTGTCATTGTAGAGGCTGAGATGACAATTTAAACTGCTGTTGAAGTAATGTAGGTCATCTATAATGCTCCACGGAATTTCTTTAGACTGCACAGGTTGCCCTTCTATATACATCAAAGCGCCGTTATAGCAAATAAGCGGTTGGTGAGAAATATTTAGCTCTTCCTGAAGGTGTGTCATTGCCTGGGGCATTCTGGAAGAAATAAGCACCACGGGCAGCTCTTTAGGGAGTTGACCAAAGACTTCTAAGGTGAGCTGTGATAGTTGCCGGTCTTTATTTAGAAGCGTACCGTCAATATCTGAAAATATAATTTTATACTTCATTTTGTAGATTGGAAGAGGGGCATAAAGCCAAAGATGTATCTTCCGTAAAGGTAGCATTTCGGGCTTTTCTTTACAAGCCTGTTCAAAAATGGCAAATTGAGGCAGGATTTTTGAAGATGCTCCAAATAATGGTTGCCTTTTTCTATATTTACGCACCCAAAAATTCAACTTTATATGAAAATTTATTTACTTGTTACAGCCTTTCTTTTTACCAGCTTTACTTTTGCGTCAGATAGTGATTGGGGTAGAACGGGGCATAGAGCTACGGGTGAAGTAGCCGAACAACATTTATCCAAAAAAGCGAAGGCTAAGGTGCGGGAGCTCCTTGATGGTATGAACCTGGCTTTTGTATCTACTTTTGGAGATGATATTAAGAGTGATCCGGCTTACCGTAAATACAGTCCGTGGCATTATGTAAATCTTGAACCCGGTGAGACAGCATATTCTGAAGAGAAAGCGAATCCTGATGGTGACCTGGTACATGGAATAAATACTGCTATTTCAGTTTTAAAAGATAAGAATGCCTCTAAGGAAGAAAAGGAACTCCACCTGAAGTTGCTCGTGCATTGGTTAGGAGATTTACACCAGCCTATGCATGCCGGGCGTGGTGAAGATAAAGGTGGAAACGATATACAGGTAAGATGGTTTGGAAGTGGTTCAAACCTTCACCGGGTGTGGGATAGTGAAATGATCAACGACTTTGATATGAGCTATACCGAACTTGCCCACAATACAGATAAGCTCTCAAAAGAAGAAATCCAAAGAATCCAAAAAGGTTCTGTACTTGACTGGATGTATGAATCAAAACAACTTGCCAATAGAGTTTACGACTCGGTTGAAGTAGGCGAAAAACTTGGATATAAGTATATGTATGAGTGGTTCCCTGTAGTTCATGATCAGGTTCAAAAAGGCGGAATTAGACTTGCCGCAATCCTGAACGAGATATATAAATAATACTTTGCCACCGTAAAAGGAAACTGCCTTAAAAGCTATTTCGATGCATCAGGATCATTCTGAGTTTAAAAACTCGATAAATGCTGATGTGAACACGTTACAGACGTTGAAAGAAGTTGGCTTTTAAGGCAGTTTTTTTGATTATCAGTATTTACTTTTGAGAAGCATTAACAATATTTTTATAAGTTTTAATAAAACTTTAAAATTTATTGCATAAGATGCTAAAAATAAATAATTTGGCTTTCCCCATTTTATAGAACTTAACATGTCGCAGCATTGAACTCAAAATTCGTTTCTCTTTGTTTCCCAGTATGGGTGTCGGCCTTAAGCCTTGCTCAAACTGAAGAAGAGATTTCGGGTGACAGTATCCGGAAATTACTGGATATGTCTACCGGGGCTATGTATGAATACGAGTATAGCAAAGCCATTGACTATTCTCTTCGCTTAATACAGCTGGCAGAGAAAAAAGAAGACTACTACAATCTTTATCACGGTTACAACAACCTCGGGATCACTTATGATGAGTTGCTGGACACCATACGGGCCCGCAAGAGCTATGAAAAAGCTTTAGGGTATGCCGAGCTTGTTAATAACGATACTCTTTTATGGTGGGCCTATAATAACCTGGGTAATATTTTCACTTCTAATAAGGAAACGATCGAGCAGGGGTTTGCCTATTACGATAAAGCCATAGAAGCCGCTTCACACCTCAATGACCCCGATAGCAGGGCTACGCCTTTACTCAACAAGGGATGGACGTACCTGGACCTTAAGAGGTATGATGAAGCATACCCGTACCTGTTGAAGGTAGAAAAGATCATTAAAGATTTTGAAGACCCTTTTATTCATACACAGTTAGCTTCGCTTTTTGGGATTTACCATGCCGGTACAAATAATTATGAAAAATCCAGGAAGTACTTCGAGGAGGCTATAAAGATCGCCGAGAAAGACTCTCTTATTCTTGATGCTGTTACTGCTTATGACGGGTACGCCAAAGTTCTCTTCAAAAATGGCGAATATGAAGAGGCTTACAGGGCACTCGAAAAATATGTGGAATATGATGCATTGCTGTACGAAAAGGAAAAACTGAAGCAAATGGAAGCCTCCCAGGCTCGTTTTGAAACTCAGCAATACCGCGAGAACCTGGAAACTGCTGAAAGAGAACAGCTCTACAAGGATCAGGTAATTGAGAAATCTGAACAGATTTCTGCAATTATGCTCATTTCACTTACCCTAATGCTTCTGTTTATTCTACTCCTTATCAGAAATAACAAGTCAAGGAAGAAGCTGATTCATCAGCTAAAAGAAAACAATAAAGAACTGCTTTCAGCAAAAGAAAAGGCTGAACATTTATCCCATTTAAAAAGCAGGTTTTTCTCTACTGTGAGCCATGAACTTAGAACGCCACTTTATGGGGTGGTGGGCCTAACATCTCTCTTACTGGAAGATAACAACAATAAAAAATTGGAGGGTGATCTTAAGTCTCTCAAATTCTCTGCCGATTACCTGCTGGCCTTAATTAATGATGTCTTGCAGATGAACAAGATGGAATCCCGCCTGGTTTCCCTGGAGAACACGCCTTTCAACATTCATGGTTTGATGAAGGGGATTGTGAAATCTTTTGAATTTACGCGGCATCAGAATTCCAATACTGTAGAATTACAGATTAGTGATAATATTCCGCGTACGCTAATTGGTGACTCGGTGCGTCTTTCTCAAATCATCATGAATCTTGTTGGTAATGCAGTTAAATTTACGGAACGCGGAAAGGTTTGGATAAAAGCCAACTGCATAAGCTGTGAGAATGGAAAATGTCTTATTTATTTTGAAGTTGGTGATACAGGAATGGGAATTCCTGAAAATAAGCAACAGGAAATATTTGAAGAATTCTCTCAATTAAAAGCAAATAACTATAACTATCAGGGTACAGGGCTGGGGCTTCCTATTGTAAGAAATTTGCTAAAATTGTTCAATTCTGAGATTCACCTTAAAAGTGAGGAAGGTAAAGGCTCTGTCTTTAGTTTTGAGATTCTTTTTGAAAAATCTGAAACAGAGGAAGCTGTTACGCAATCTGGCGATTTGGAAATATCTGAAGAAAGTGTGCTAAAAAAGGCACTTATTGTAGATGATAACCGAATTAATCAGGTAGTTACCCGGAGGATCCTTGAAAAACGGGATTTTGAATGTAAAGTTGCCGGAGATGGTTATGAGGCAATAGCACTTTTAAAGAAAGAAGATTTCGGACTGGTCTTGATGGATGTCAATATGCCGGGCCTAAGCGGGATGGAAACCACCCGGCTTATTCGGAAATTTAATCCCGAGGTTCCTGTTATTGCTTTAACAGCAGTAGAAATACAGGAGATGCGTGAAGAAATCCTTAATTCCGGAATGAGCGACATTATTGTAAAGCCTTATGACATTCCTACCTTCTTTAGTACAATCTATAGAAACCTGAAGGTTGCAGTAAACGCTGATGAGGAATAATTAATAATCTATTTTCCCGGAGTCTCAAAAATGTCATTTTTGAGTAACATTTTTGGTGCTGGTACTAAATAAAAAAACCGCTTTCCTGGTGACAGGAAAGCGGTTTTTGATTGGTAAGCTTATTAGCTCTATTTGATCATATCAAAGCTGCGCTTAATAAAGGAAGTCAATTCTTCCCCTTTCAGGAGGTTTTGTGAAAGCCTGGCCAAATCAAGGGATTGTTTGATCAATCGCTCTTGTTTTTTCTCAGTTTTCGTATTCAGAATTTCTCCAATAAGAGAGTGGTTGGTGTTTACCACAAGATTATACATCTCGGGCATATTTCCCATTCCAAACATTCCGCCGCCACCTGTTTGCTGCATTTCTTTCATGCGTCGCATAAATTCTGGCTGGGTGATGATAAGCGGAGCTGCGTTGCTGTCCAGGGCCTCAAGTTGTACCGTGTACTTCTCTTTTGGAACTACCTTCTCAAAATCGGCTTTTAGCTTTTCTTTTTCTTCTTCGTTTAATTTTGAGATCTTCTCTTCATCTTTTTTGATGAGGTTGTCAATATGATCGGAATCTACACGAACAAAAGATACTTTTTCATCTCCCATTTCCAGCTTTTGTAGCAGGTGAGATACAATTGGAGAATCTAACAACAGTACCTCGTAACCTTTCTCTTTGGCTGTTTCAATGTAACTATGCTGTGCATCCTGGTTTGAAGCATAGAGAATTACCTTGTTACCATCCTTGTCGGTTTGGTTGTCTTTGATCTTCTCAATGAATTCTTCAAAAGTGAAATATTTGTCGTCTACCGTTGGGTAAAGAGCAAAATCTTTGGCTTTTTCAAAGAATTTATCTTCTGAAAGCATTCCGTATTCAATGACGATCTTGATATCATTCCATTTTTTCTCAAAATCTTCTCTATTGTTGTTGAACAGAGACTTCAGCTTATCTGCAACCTTACGGGTAATGTAGCTGGAGATCTTCTTAACGGCACCATCGGCCTGTAAGTATGAACGGGAAACGTTCAGTGGAATATCAGGAGAATCAATAACCCCGCGAAGCATAGTCAGGAATTCAGGAACAATACCTTCAACATTATCGGTTACAAATACCTGGTTTTGGTAAAGCTGAATTTTGTCCTTCTGTATGTTCATGTCTTGTGACATCTTTGGGAAATACAGAATTCCGGTGAGGTTGAAAGGGTAATCAACATTGAGGTGAATATGGAACAAAGGCTCCTCAAACTGCATAGGATACAGTTCGCGGTAGAAGTCCTTATAATCTTTATCCTCAAGATCTGTTGGCTGCTTGGTCCAGGCAGGATTAGTATTATTGATAATATTATCTACTGTCCTGGTTTCGGGTTTTGCATCTTCAGGCGCATCTTCAGGAAGATCAAGTGTTTCTTCGCGGGTTCCAAATTTAATTGGGATTGGCATGAACTTGTTGTACTTCACAAGCAGCTCTTCAATCCTGTTCTCCTCAAGAAATTCTTTATCATCTTCATTAATATGAAGAATAATATCTGTACCGTGTTCTTTCTTTTCGGTTTCTTCGAGGGTGAACTCGGTAGTACCTTCGCATACCCAGTGCGCTGCAGGCTCATCTTTGTAAGACTTGGTGATGATCTCTACCTTATTGGCCACCATAAAGGCCGAATAGAACCCAAGACCAAAGTGACCAATGATCCCACTGTCTTTTGCGCTGTCCTTATATTTTTCAAGGAATTCTTCGGCACCTGAAAAAGCTACCTGGTTGATGTATTTTTCAACCTCTTCTTTGGTCATCCCAACTCCCTGGTCGCTAATAATGAGTTGCTTTTTTTCCTTGTCTATCTTTACTTCAATAACAGGGTTGCCATATTCAACCTTAGCCTCTCCAATAGCAGTAAGATGCTTCAATTTGAGAGTGGCATCTGTGGCGTTAGAGATCAATTCGCGTAAAAAGATCTCATGATCACTGTATAGAAACTTCTTAATTAAAGGAAAGATGTTTTCTACAGATACATTAATGTTTCCGGTTGCCATATATTTTGGTTTATTTAATTTTTAGATTCTCCCAGAGAGGTCAAAAAAAGTACCCAACTCAACTTCGCTGACAAACTGGCAGCAGAGTAATTTTTCCACTTGTCTTCCGACTAAAATTACGTCAGTATAATTCAGAAAAAATATTTAACAGAGTTTTGTTTAAAAAAATTATATTAAATTTAAACATAATAACTACTTTTGAATAAGTTAATTAGAGCAAGATGGCAAAGACAAAACAAATAAAAGAACAGGAAAAGGCAGTAACTCAAGACCGTATTATTGAATGGTATATGAACTACGTGCTCGAAAATGGAAAAGAGCCTGATACAGTTTACAAGTTCTCTAAAGATCATGAAATCTCTGAAGCAGAATTCTATAATTTCTTCGGAAGCTTTGAGGGTTTAAAAAGGGGAATTTGGAAGCGCTTTTTTGAGCATACACTCCAGGTGATGCAAAAGAGCCGGGAGTATGACTCCTTTTTTAACAGGGAAAAAATGCTCACCCTCTATTATACATTTTTTGAAATGCTCACTGCCAACCGCAGCTATGTGCTTTTCACTTTAAAACATGAAGATTCAATCCTCAAGAATGCCGAGCAGCTTAAAGGTTTGCGGCGGGAGCTGAAAAATTATACAGCAGCACTAATTCGCGAAGGCAACCAGGAACAGCGTTCCGGAATTTTGAAAAGATCGGAAGCTGTTTTTTCTGAAGCTGCCTGGGTACAGCTTGTATTTCTGCTGAAGTTTTGGATGGATGACAATTCCCCTCAATTTGAAAGCACCGATGTAGCAATTGAAAAATCGGTAAACACGGCTTTTGACCTGTTTGAGATCACTCCTCTGGAAAGAGCGCTTGACTTCGGAAAATTTCTTTGGAAAGAAAAAATGTCACGATGAGCATAAGAGTTCATTGGACGTTTACCCTCGGCAGGGATAACCCTACTATGCCTGCGTTGGGTTTTTAATATAGATATATGAAAACAATAGATAAAATTCCCACCGGAAAGATAAGTCGCACCGGTAAGATGGTACAAACCGGTATTAAGCTGGGTGGAAATTACCTTAAATACTACTCAAAAAAGGCATTAAACGGTGACCTCTCCAGAGATCAGCTCGACGAAAGCAATGCCGAGGATATTTACGATGGGCTAAAGAGCCTGAAGGGTAGCGCCCTTAAGGTTGCCCAAATGCTCTCTATGGAAAAGAGCCTTCTTCCCAATGCCTATGTAGAAAAGTTTAGCCTTGCCCAGTTTAGTGTGCCGCCACTTTCGGCGCCACTGGTGAGAAAGACCTTCAAAAAATATCACGGGCAGTACCCTGATGAGCTTTTTGATACTTTTTCTCTTGAATCGGTCAATGCCGCCAGTATTGGGCAGGTGCACAGGGCCACAAAAGACGGGAAAGACCTGGCCGTAAAGATCCAGTATCCCGGCGTGGCCGAGAGTATAAGTTCAGACCTGGCGCTGGTAAAGCCCATAGCTACAAAGATGTTTAACCTGCAGGGCAGGGGCTCAGAAAGGTATTTTAAAGAGGTGGAAGAGAAACTGCTCGAGGAGACAGATTATGTTTTGGAAGTAAAACAGAGCATCGAAATGTCTGAAGCCTGTAAGAACATCCCTCACCTCAGGTTTCCAAAATATTATGAAGACCTTTCCAGTGAGAAGATCATTACGATGGACTGGATGAATGGGGTGCATTTAAGCGAATTTGCTAAACAGAACACCAATAAGGAAACAGCAAATAAACTGGGGCAGGCCCTTTGGGATTTCTATATGTACCAGATGCATATCTTAAAAGCCGTACATGCCGATCCTCACCCCGGGAATTTCCTGGTGGATAAGGAAAATAATCTCATTGCAATCGACTTTGGTTGCATTAAGCGGGTGCCCGAGGATTTTTATAAACCGTATTTTGAACTTGCCGATAAGCAGAAGATCAATGATCCTCAATTCTTCAACGCTAAGCTTTTTGAGTTGGAAATTCTTCGGAAAGAAGATTCTCCCCGCGAAATTGAGTTCTTTTCAGATTTATTCTACCAGATGTTAAGCCTTTTTACCGCCCCTTTTCAGAAGGAAGAATTTGATTTTTCCGATGAAGGATTCTGGACATCAGTAACCAGCCTAAGCGAGAAGTACAGTAAAGATCAGGAATTAAGAAAAATGAATGGTAACAGGGGAAGCAAACACTTCCTGTATATCAACCGAACATTTTTTGGGCTCTACAATTTATTACACGATTTGGGAGCAACGGTTAGCATTAACAACTTCAAAAAATACTCCTGATTAAATAATGTTCTTTTTACTGGCCGGAAACCTAAAGTTTCCGGCTTTTTTATTTTCCTGTTATTGTTAATTTAAATTCCTTCATTTCTCTGTTAAAAAGATTAAAGTGCTTTAAATCAGTTGGTTTACACCTTAAATTGAGCTTTAAAAGAAAAAGAAGTTTAATTTAAAACAATGAATATGAAGACGATAAAAAGAATTCTTTTAGCAATGTGCACCATTTTTGGAACAGCAGTTTACGCCCAGGATTTTAGTTCTTTTGATGCAGATTACGATGGAAGGATAAATCAAACAGAATTTACAGAACGAAGCAGTGAAACTTACAATGATTGGGATGCCAACATGGACGGCAGCATTGACGACACCGAATTTTCTGAAAGGGCTTACCAGAGTTTTGATCTCAACAGCGATGATTTTATTGATGAGAATGAATGGGATGAAAGTCTCAATACCGGAATAGGAGCGTCTTTTGGAGAAGATGATTATGAGGTTTTTGACACAAATAGAGACGGAATGCTTGATGCCGATGAGTGGGATGAAGGGATGAACGATAATACCTGGTTTGAGAGTTATGACACAAATGAAGACGAGCTGATAGATAATGATGAGTGGAACATTTCTTCTTTTGAAGATTGGGATGTCAATGATGACGGATTTGTAGATGAAACCGAATTCAACGATTATGACGCCTTCAATAGAAGATAATGTCATAAAATAGTAAACAGAAAAAGGCTGTCTAAAAATCCCCTTTTTGACCCCTCTGAATTTGTTCAGGAGGACAATCAGGATTTCAAGACAGCCTTTTTTATGGTGTTAATTCCCGGGATTTAATTCTGTAAAACAGGAGATTGCTGCTCAATCTTCCCTTCCAGTTGGTCTTTGTTCTTTACATATTTTTCAAGCCATTGATCCCACCAAGGTGCATTTCTTCTTCACTAAGCTCGGCTATAGATTTGAACTGATCTCGATACAGGAAAACAATTCTTTTTGCGTCACTGTCTATGAGGGTAGAAGGAGCCAGTGGTACATCTACAAGTTCCAGGATCTCCTGTGGCGGTTTTTGGTAGGTGAGGTTCTCTTGCGCCAGGGTTGCTCCCGTAAAGCAAATGATGGCAATGAAGTTCAAAATAAATCTTTTCATGGTAATAAATTGAATTTAGGTTGAAGATCACTGCACTGTCATAATGTTAATCTTTCTTATATTGCGCAGCAACTTTTTATTAATTGCTAAATTTAATAGAAATAAATTATCAAAGCCTAAAAATATATACATGTATCAGTCTAAAATAGCGGGTCTTGGATTCTTTGTGCCCGAAAATGTGGTAACTAACGAAGATTTGTCCAAAATGATGGACACCAATGATGAGTGGATACAGGAGCGTACGGGAATCAAAGAGCGGCGGCATATAAAGAAAGGAGATGGCAATTCTACTGCCGTGATGGGTGCGAAAGCTGCTAAAATCGCTATAGAACGCGCCGGGATCTCTAAAGATGACATTGAGCTCATCGTGTTTGCTACCCTGAGTCCAGATTATTATTTTCCAGGTGGTGGGGTGCAAATTCAGGAAATGCTGGATATAGACACTTGCCCGGCGCTGGATGTGAGAAACCAGTGTAGCGGATTCATCTACGGACTTTCAGTAGCCGATCAATACATCAAAACAGGGATGTACAAAAATGTACTGCTTATAGGGAGTGAGAACCACAGTGGCGGGCTCGATTTTTCTACCCGCGGGCGTGGCGTATCGGTGATATTTGGCGATGGGGCAGGAGCCGCAGTGCTTACCCGGAGCGACCATAACGGCCAGGGAGTGCTGTCTACGCATTTACATTCTGAAGGTAAACACGCCCTCGAACTTTCTTTGAAAGGGCCAAGTACCATGCATTGGGTTCCGCAGATCATTGAAGAGAATCCGCAGGGCGATGATATCATTTACTATCCTTACATGAACGGGCAGTTTGTTTTCAAAAATGCTGTAGTCCGTTTTTCTGAAGTAATTCAGGAAGGATTGCAGGCAAATGGCCTTGAGGTTAAAGATATAGACATGCTTATTCCGCACCAGGCTAATTTGCGTATTTCGCAATTCGTTCAGCAGAAGTTTAAGCTTAGCGATGAGCAGGTACACAACAACATTCAACGCTACGGAAATACCACGGCTGCATCTATACCTATTGCTTTGACCGAAGCCTGGGAGGAAGGAAAAATTAAAGAAGGTGATACTGTTGTGCTTGCCGCTTTTGGTAGTGGATTTACCTGGGCCAGTGCAGTGATTAAGTGGTAAAACTGAAGAACCAAGAGGCAAGAACCAGTACTTTTTTACAGGTGCCAAAAATGTCAAAAATCCGCAGCTTTTCAGGTGCGGATTTTTTTTGGCTAATTAAACAAGACATTAAAAAATTCCTCCACCACTGCTGGTGTTGTCGTCTCTTTGTTTTCTGTCAAGGGCTTTGTTTTTTCCACCTCCAAACCGGTACGAAAAGCCTAAGTATACCGTTTGAGAATCATTCCAGAAAGTTCCTTCCTGAGAGTAAGGCACATCAGATTGAAAACCGAATTCCTGGGTGTCAAAAATGTCATTTATGTTAAGGCTTATGGTGCCTTTATCGTTTAAAACATTATATCGGGCGCCGGCGTTTACAAACCAAAATTCTTTGGGGTTTATTTGTAGCAATTCGGTGCTGCTGCGGTACATTCCGAAGGTTTGCAGGCTCAGTTTTTTGGTAACATCAAAGCTCTGGCTTATGCGCAGGCTGTACATGCTGCTTTTTATCTCCCTGTAATCGGTTCCCACCACGCCTTTTTCGGTACTGCTGTACAGTTCAAAGCTGGGGTTAATGCTCCACCAGTTAAAGGGTTTGTACCTACCGCTAAGTTCAAAACCGTAGGCAGTATTGTCTTCCCAGTTTTGATAGGTAAGCAGTAATCGCGAGGGGTCTTGCGGATCAATTAACAGTGCCTGGTTGATCTCATCTTCAATAAGCCGGTAAAAAACTCCTGCAGTTAAACTCCCTTTTTTAAAGTTGTGGGTGTAGTTCATTTCTACGGAATTTGTGAACTGCGGGTCAAGCTCTGGGTTTCCTACCTGCGAGAGCCTTGGAGTGGCAAATTCCCTCACCGGGTTTACCTGATTAAGCCCCGGGCGGTCTACACGTCTCGAATAACTAAGCTGCAGCGTTTTCATCTCGTCAAAATTATAAGAGGCAAATGCTGAAGGGTACAGGGTCAAATAATCGGTTTCGTAGATCAAATCGCCGTTGAGTACCGCTTCTACTTCATACTGCTCCAGTCTTGCCCCCAACTGGTAAGACCATTTTTTGAAGGTTTGGCCAAAGGTGGCGTAAGTAGAGAGTATGTTGTTGTCGTAATCGTACAGTGTGTTCTCAAGATTAGGGCTGGTAGTGCGATAATCATTCCTGGTCCTTCTAAACCTTGCTTCAGCTCCAAGTTCAACTTTTGAGGTCTCTGAAAACGGATTCTCATAATCCAGGTTAAAAGTTGAATTAGACAGCTCTTCCCCGGTGTTGTCCCGGTAAGAGTCAAAATCACCTGCTCCTGTACCACTGTACATATATTTGGCAACATCAGTTTCATCGGTGATGCTGTGATCGGCTTCCAGGATGAGCTTATGGCCTTCAGCATTAAAATCATGGTTAAACACAAAATTGTAGGTCTGGGTGTGGTTTTCCCCGTCAAAAAGAAATTCCTGCAACAGGTTCCTTTCATCGTTTAACCCATAATCTAACCTCACGGTACCTACAGGAGAGCCGTTGTAGATATTCTGGTTGGTGTACACAGAAAAAGTATTGCGGTCATCCATGTAGTAATCCATCCCAAATTTGATGAGATAGGATTCCCTGTCGTTCAAAAAGCTAATATTTTCGGTATAATTCTGCGTGAAATTCTCCAGTCTTCCGTTGTTCTGGCTTTCGCCGCCATTGGTACCAAGATTGGTGAAGAAGTTCACTTTGCCGGTGCGGTAGTTCATGTTGAGCGAACCTGTATAGCGGGTGTACTCGCCCTGGGTGATGCCGGTGTTGAGGTTTCCGTTAAATCCGAGATTGGAGTTTTTATGCAGAATGATATTGATGATCCCACTCATGCCTTCAGGATTGTATTTTGCTGAAGGGTTGGTGATCAACTCAATGCTTTTGATGGAGGTACTGGGTATTTGTTTTAAAAGCTGCGCGGCGGGAATGTTAGTGGGTTTTCCGTCAACAAGTATCTTTACATTATCGTTGCCACGCATAGAGATATTCCCGTCCTGGTCTACAGCAAGACTGGGAATGTTGTTCATGATCTCGCTGGCCGAAGCTCCTGCTGTGGTAAGGTCTTTTCCCACATTTACCACCTTGCGGTCTATGCGCTGTTCAATGGTAGACCTTTCAGCCACCACTTCTACAGAGTCGAGTTGGGCCACTTCGGGTTCCAGGTAAATAGTTCCGAGGTTAAATTGCCGCTTCCCGTTGTTCACGTTCACCTCGCGGCTAAAGGCTTTAAAACCCATATATTGGATCTTGAAGAGATAAGTGCCGTCTTTCAGCTTTTCAATTTCAAAAGTTCCATCGGTAGAAGTCACTGCGCCGGTAACCATTTCTCCTTCGGGCGTGGTCACACTAATGGTAGCATAGGGGATGGGTTCTTTAAATACCTGGTCCATTACCTGCCCAATGATGGTACCAAGGTCTGTAGGATCGGAGATTGCTTCTGCGGAAAGGCTTCCGAAGCTAAAAATTAAAATAGCGATTAACTGTTTCATTGTTTGATTGATTTGATGATGGTTATTATTTAACCTAATACCTTGTATAACATAATGGAAAGACAAATGTTTTCCTGAAAAAGTATTCGGCTCTATTATAAAGACTGCTCAAAAAACGGTTTGTTACAAAGACTGCTGAATTTTTTTTCTGAAGCTTTTGCTGAAAATGAAAAAGCCCGTGCATTTTTTTATGCACGGGCTTGGCACCGGGGCATTTAGACACTAACCATCAATGTTTTATAAATGCCTTCAATGCGGGAAATATTTCTTACTTTAAAGACTACTAAATTTTAGTATTGTTACAGTAAAAAATAGAATGAAAACATGAAAAAGAAAACGCTTGTACTTGGTGCAACCACCAACCCGGGGAGGTATGCCAATATTGCAATTAACAGGCTCACGCAGAATCAGGTTCCCACTGTAGCCATTGGATTGCGGCAGGGAACGGTGGCCGGAGTGCCTATTGAAACTGAAAAAGTACCTTTTGAAGATATACATACTGTCACTTTATACCTGGGCCCGCCAAGGCAGGAAGAGTATTACGAATATATCGTTTCGCTTCAGCCTGAAAGGGTGATCTTTAATCCCGGCACCGAAAACCCGGAGTTCTTCAGAATTCTTCAAAAGAACGGCATTGAAGTAGAAGTGGCCTGTACCCTTATTTTACTTTCTACGAAGCAGTACTAACCCCAGGAATGTAAAGGCCCCATTCACAATGAGTAGTTCATAATTGAACACATAGCCGCCCAAATATTCTGAAGGTAGATTGCCAATAATAAAAGTGATGACCACCGAGAGAATGGACACGAGCCATACCCATTGGTCTTTCACCTGCATTTTTGTAAAAATTCCGAAGGTGAAAAGTCCTAATAAAGGGCCATAGGTATAGGTTGCAGCTGTAAGCAGCAGGTCAATAACATTGCTGTCAAGCAAATATTTAAAGGCAATGATTACTGCAATCATTAAAGCGCTAATACCTACATGTACCCACTGGCGCAATCCCTTTTGCTTAGAAAGTTCTTTCTTTTCAATATCGAGAAAATCTACGCAAAAACTTGTGGTGAGAGAGGTAAGGGCACTGTCGGCGCTCGAATATGCCGCGGCAATAAGCCCCAGGATAAAGATCACGGGCAGGGCCATTCCCATACTGCCGCTAAGGGCAATTTCAGGAAAAAGTAAATCGGTTTTTGCGCTGCCGTCCATTATGGGTACGGCAATATTGTTTTCTCCCGCATAGATAAAGAGCAAAGCACCAAGAAAGAGGAATAGCAGGTTAACCGGAACAAACACAAAACTGTACGAAAGCATGTTCTTTTGTGCATCCCTTAAATTCCGGCAGGTGAGGTTTTTTTGCATCATGTCCTGGTCAAGTCCCGTCATACAAATAGTGATGAACATTCCTCCAAAAAAGGCTTTCCAGAAGTAGTTCCGGTCCAGGATACTTTCAAAGAAAAAGGTTTTGGTGTAAGGCTCCAGTCTGGGGGCAGTAAAGAAATCGGTAAACTGCCAGTTGAGTTCTTCAGAAACAAAATAAATAGCTACAGCTACAGAGCCAAGCATAAAAAACGTTTGCAGGGTGTCTGTCCACACAATGGTTTTTATTCCTGCGCGTGCGGTGTAGAGCCAGATCAGTAAGATTGAGAGGGTAACTGTGACAAAGAACGGTACATCCCAGGCATCAAAAACAAAATACTGAAGTACTGTAGCCACTAAAAACAACCTGAAAGAAGCTCCTAAAACCCTTGATATAAAGAAGAAAAAAGCTCCTGTGCGATAACTTACATTTCCGAAACGCTGTTGGAGGTATTGATAAATAGAAGTAACGTTGAGCCTGTAATATATGGGCAAAAGGATAAATGTGATGACAAGGTAACCGGCAAGATATCCCAGCACCACCTGCATGTAACTAAACTGCGAATCGCGCACCCAGCCCGGCACCGAAATAAAAGTGACGCCCGAAAGTGACGCACCCACCATCCCAAAAGCTACTATATACCAGGGGGATTCTTTGTTGGCCTTGAAAAAGGTTTCGTTAGTGGCATTTTTTCCGGTGAAGTAGGAAATAAGAAGCAGTACCCCAAAATATGCGGCGATTACCAATAGGATTGTGATAGGTTCCATTCAGGATTTGATTCGGAGCAATTATGTTAGCCTTATTAATGTCTGCTAAACTATAAAAATTGTTTAAACTTCTCTCCTCAAAAATTGTAGTTTTGCAACATGGAATTTTCTTCAAAATTACTGGAAGGGGCTGTGAATGAAATGTCTCAGCTGCCCGGCATTGGCAGGCGTACGGCCCTGCGGCTCGTATTGCACCTTCTTAAACAACCCGAATCTCAAACGGTTGCATTGAGCAAGGCACTGGTAGACCTTAAGACTGAAGTAAAATTTTGCGCAAACTGCCATAACATTAGCGATACCGAACTCTGTGAGATTTGTGCAAACAAGAGCCGTCAGCATGAGGTAGTTTGTGTGGTAGAAGATATTCGGGATGTAATGGCGATTGAGAACACCAGCCAGTACCGCGGACTCTACCATGTCTTGGGTGGTAAGATCAACCCGATGGAAGGAGTTGGACCTTCACAGCTCACCATAAAATCTTTAGTGGAGAAAGCCAGGAAAGGGGAAATTAAAGAGGTGATCTTTGCCCTTAGCAGTACCCTTGAGGGAGATACTACCAACTTTTACATTTTTAAACAGCTTGAAGGGCTGGAAATCCAAACGAGCACTATTGCCCGCGGAATTTCGGTGGGAGATGAACTGGAATACGCCGATGAGGTCACCCTGGGGCGCAGTATCACCAACCGCATTCCGTTCGCAAATTCCCTGAAGCAATAAAACCTGATCAGTTATTTATCGGCTTCTGAATGACCTGATAAATTGCAGGAGTGTCAAAAATGGCATTTAGCTGTCTTCTTTTTTCATTCGTTCTTTAATATTGCCTTCCACCGTTGTGCCTTCTTTCATAGGTTCATAAATACTTCCTGTAGTGGGGGGCATAGGAGCAGCTTTTTCAACTTCGTATTCGGCGATTTTAGCCGAAGCCCGTTCCGTCCATTGAGGAAAGATCTGGTGAAAGAAGTTTGAAGCGCTGGCAATAGGCCCTACAGGCATTTTTATTTTAGGGTTCACACAGGCTTCAATAATTTTATCTATCACAGGTTGAGGTTCATCCATTGCAGCCATTCGGGGTTTGTGTCCGGTGTAATTGGCTGCGTGTTTCCACCACGGCGTATCTACAGCCCATGGCATTATAGTCGCGATTTTGATATTTTTTTTGCCGCTCAAATTGAGTTCTTCCGTAAGGGAGCGACCAAGGCTAAGTACAGCCGATTTTGTTGCGGCGTAGGTATTTTGAAGCGCCAGTGGTACTTCACTGTCTATAGACCCAACATTGATGAGAATCCCCCGGTCCCGTTCCACAAAATGTTTCATGGCTGCATGGGCACCGTACACCAGGCCTTTGAGGTTAACATCTATCAGCCGGGCGTGATCCTCAATCGGGATGTCCCAAAAATAACCCAGCGCACCTACTCCTACATTATTTACCCAGATATCAATACTGCCAGATTTCTCGAGGGCAGTATCGCGTAGCCTCTTAATATCGTCTACATTGCTCACATCACAGGTAACAGTCTTGAGTTTTCCGCCCTCGTTCATAACCTCTTCTTCAAGGCTTTTCAGAACTTCGGTTCTTCTTGCCGCTCCTACCACATTGGCGCCTAACTTGGCTAACTCTATGGCTGCACCGCGACCAAATCCGCTTGAAACGCCGGTGATCACTATTGTTTTTCCTCTTAATTCTTCTCTGTTTACGCTCATTGCTATACTTTTTATTTAAGGTAGAGATTTGAAAGGGAAGGAGTTAATAAGAAAAACCTAAAATGTACCCAATAAAAAGTGAAGGTGGCGTGGCTTATGTCTTACTCTGTGCGGATTTTCTTTCAAAAAAGAGGTTGGATTTTGCCATTTTTTGAACCATCAGCCTGGCAGATTTTTTCTTACTTCTGAAACTTCCGGTTTAGACTACTTTAAAAAACAAGCGTATCTTTTTCGAAACTAAGTAGTGAAAATTGTAATTTTACTGAGGAAACAGGCCATTTTTCAGAAGCAAAAAGACGCCTGTAAATTCTCGCTGCTGAATAATTATTATTAATTGAGGTAAATTTTTAGTAATTTCGCAGTCAATTTTAAGTAAAATATCTTCGAGATAAGAATATGGCAAAATTTGAACTAAAATTACCCAAGATGGGGGAGAGTGTTGCGGAAGCAACCATTACGAATTGGTTAAAAGAAGTTGGAGAGGCCATTGAAGCCGATGAGGCGGTTCTGGAAATTGCCACAGATAAGGTTGATAGTGAGGTGCCAAGTGAAGTAGACGGCGTGTTGGTTGAAAAGTTATTCAACGAAGATGATGTGGTACAGGTAGGGCAAACCATTGCTATTATTGAGACTGAAGGAGAAGAAGCGGCAGAGACCACCCCGGTGGCTGACCAGGAAGTGCCTTCACCCGAGATTGAAGAAGCCGTTGCCGCAGCCGAAGGCAGAGTGGAAGAGGCAAAAAATATTACTACTTCACATTATGCCGACAGTAACAGGTTCTACTCTCCGCTGGTAAAGAATATTGCGAAAGAAGAAGGGATCTCTTTTGACGAACTGGAAAAAATTCCAGGAAGCGGTAAAGAAGGAAGGGTCACCAAAAATGACATTTTAGACTATCTTGAAAATCGTTCTTCCCAACCCGCTGCACAACCGCAGCAAGGACAGCAAAAACCACAGCAGGCAGCTGCGCCGCAACCGGCCAAAACTCCGGTGAGCGTGAATGGTGAAGACGAGATCATCGAGATGTCCCGTATGGGTAAAATGATTGCGCACCACATGGTAGAAAGTGTGCAGACCTCTGCTCACGTGCAGTCTTTTATTGAGGTAGACGTGACCAACATCTGGAACTGGAGAAAGAAAAATAAAGATGCTTTTGAAAAGAGGGAAGGCGAGAAACTCACCTTTACCCCAATTTTTATGGAAGCTGTAGCCAAAGCGATTAAAGATTTCCCGTTGATCAATATATCTGTTGACGGAGACAAGATCATTAAACGCAAAAATATTAACCTGGGGATGGCAGCAGCACTTCCCGATGGTAACCTGATTGTGCCGGTGATCAAAAATGCCGATCAGCTCAACCTGGTGGGAATGGCCAGGGCCGTAAATGACCTTGCTAACCGTGCCCGTCTTAACAAACTGAAGCCAGATGATATCCAGGGAGGTACTTATACCGTAACAAACGTGGGTACCTTTGGAAGTGTAATGGGTACTCCAATTATTAATCAGCCGCAGGTGGCTATCCTCGCACTGGGGGCTATTAGAAAAGTACCGGCAGTGATAGAAACCCCCGAAGGGGATTTTATTGGCATTCGTTACAAGATGTTCCTTTCACACAGTTACGACCACCGCGTGGTGAACGGGGCTTTGGGTGGCCAATTTGTACAAAGAGTGGCCCAGTACCTTGAAAAATTTGACAAGAACAGAGACCTGTAACACAGGTGTCTAAAATGATAAAAAGCCATAGCCTTTTGGGTTGTGGCTTTCTTTTTTTTTATTGTTTCCCGCTAAAGTTTCGGGAAATATTATCTTTACCAAAACTACAAACTATGGAGTTGAAGCTGAATAAGCCTCTGTGTTTTTTTGATCTTGAAGCCACGGGTACCAATGTTGCCAAAGACAGGATTGTGGAGATCTCAATTTTAAAGATCTTTCCAAACGGAAACCGCGAAAGCAAAACCTGGCTGGTAAACCCCACTGTACCAATCTCAAAAGATGTGGTGGCCGTGCACGGTATTACTAATGAGAAAGTGGCCAACGAACCCACTTTTAAAGAACTTGCCCCCGTTGTTTATGAAATGATTAAAGGCTGTGACCTTGCAGGTTACAACTCAAATCGTTACGATATCCCGCTTTTGGCTGAAGAAATGCTGCGCGCCGGGGTTGATTTTGATATGAAGAACGCCCTGTCTGTAGACGTGCAGACCATCTTTCATAAAATGGAACAGCGCACGCTTTCTGCTGCCTATAAATTCTACTGCGGAAAAGAGCTTGAAGGCGCTCACGGGGCCGAAGTTGATACGATGGCGACCTATGAAGTCCTTAAATCTCAGCTTGATAAATATGAGGATGAATTGCAGAATGATGTAAAGTGGCTTTCTTCGTTCACCTCCAGAAAAGAGTGTGCAGATATTGCCGGCCTCATTGTTTTTGACAAGAAAGGCCGCGAGGTGTTTAGCTTCGGAAAACACAAAGGAAAATCTGTTGAAGATATTCTTGACCAGGAACCGGGCTATTTCGGGTGGTTTCAAAATGCCGATTTCCCGTTGTACACCAAGAAAGTGCTTACTGCAATCAAATTGCGAAAACTAAATACCAAGCTTAAGTAAATCTTTAGTCTTATGAAGATCATCTGTATAGGCCGAAATTATACCGATCATATTGCCGAACTTCAGAATGAAAGGCCCACTGAACCGGTAATCTTTCTAAAACCCGATTCGGCTGTGCTTCTTAAAAAGCAGCCATTTTTTATTCCGCCGTTTTCAGATGATATCCATTACGAAGTGGAGTTGCTGGTGAGAATTAATAAGATCGGAAAGCATATTCAGAAGAAATTTGCCCACAAATACTATGATGAAGTTGGGTTGGGTATAGATTTTACGGCCAGGGATCTTCAGAAGAAATTAAAGGAAAAAGGATTGCCGTGGGAAAAGGCCAAAGGCTTTGACGGATCGGCAGTTATAGGGGAGAAATGGCTTCCGAAATCTGATTTTGATAATATCAATGATGTAGGTTTTGGGCTTCAGAAAAACGGCGAAATCGTACAACAAGGAAGAACTTCCCATATGTTGTGGAAAATTGACGAAATAATTGAATATATTTCACAGTATTTTACGCTCAAGATAGGGGATGTGATCTTTACCGGAACACCTGCAGGGGTAGGACGGGTAGAAATTAATGATGAGTTGAGCGGATTTATTGAAGACCAACAAATATTTTCAATACAGGTAAAATGAGGAACTACAATTTAGAGAGTGTAGAAGAAATGGCCGATGGCGACCAGGATTTCGTCAAGGTGGTTGTACAGACTTTCCTGGAAGAAATTCCGCCAGATCTTGAAGGGATGAATCAGGCGGTGACGCAAGATAATCCGCAGCAGGCTTATCAGTACGCACACAAGATGAAACCAAACTTCCAGATGTTCGGGCTTGGCTTAATGCCACAGATCAAGATTTTAGAGAGCTGGGCAAAAGCCGGTGAGAACAAGGAGGAGGTGCATGAGGCTGCCCGTATCATCACAGCAAAATACAAAAAAGCCGAAGCAGAACTCAAGGAAGATTTTGATTTTTAATGACTGCGGAGATTATCACTATAGGAGATGAGATCCTTATTGGGCAAATTGTGGATTCCAATTCCGCTTTTATAGCCCGGGAACTCAATCTTATTGGAATTTCGGTATACCAGATCACCTCTGTTCAGGATGAGCAGGAGCATATTCTTGCCGCCCTGCAAGATGCCTCAAAAAGGGCAAATGTGGTGATCATTACAGGAGGGTTGGGACCTACCAAAGACGATGTCACCAAATACACTTTTGCGAAATATTTTGATGATGAGTTGGTACTCAATGAAAAAGTACTTGCCCATATCGAAGAACTTTTTTCAAAGTACAAGAAAACTCCTATTTCCGACCTTAACCGGGAGCAGGCATTACTGCCTTCAAAAAGTATTGCCCTGCACAATAAGTACGGCACAGCAGCAGGCATGTGGATGGAAAAGGATAAAATAGTCTATATCTCTCTTCCCGGAGTACCTTACGAGATGAAAAACCTTATGGAAGTGGAGGTGATTCCGCGCTTAAGGGAAAAATTTCACCGTCCTTTTATTTATCACAAAACCATACTCACCAGGGGAGAGGGCGAAAGTGCTATAGCAAATAAACTTGCAGCCTGGGAAGATCGCCTTCCAAAGCATATCAAGCTGGCTTACCTGCCCGATCTTGGCAGTGTGCGGCTCAGACTTTCGGGTAAAGGAGATCATGAAGAAGAGCTGATACATTCCGTAGAAAAAGAAGTGGAAGGCCTTTATGAGCTGCTGGGCGATATTATTGCCGACGAGCAGGAAGAGGATGAAAAGATCGCGGTTCAAATAAGCAAACTGCTTACTGATAAAAAGAAATTCCTGTCGGCAGCCGAAAGTTGCACAGGGGGAGCCCTTGCAGCCGAATTCACCACCCATCCCGGTGCCTCGTCCTGTTTTAAAGGCGGTATAGTCTCTTATGCTACACAGGCAAAGAGTGAGGTGCTACACGTGCGCGGGGAACTTATCGAAAAATATAGTGTGGTGAGTGCCGAGGTGGCTGAGGCTATGGCCAGGAACGCCAAAAAGATGTTCAAAACCGATTACGCCATATCTACCACCGGAAATGCCGGACCTACCAAGGGAGACAGTGATGCCGAAGTCGGTACTGTTTATATAGGGCTCGCAACCCCAGAAAAAGTGTATTCCAAAAAGTTCATTTTCGGGAACAGTAGAGACCAGGTGGTAAAGCAAACCGTGCAGAAAGCCTATGAAATGATCCTGAAGGAAATCACAGGAGAAGTTAGAAATTAGAATGTTGATTTACGAAGTAGGGGTTTAGAAAACTGCAGATGGTCTTTTTTTGGCCACGAATACACGAATATTTCTGGTTTTTCTGAATTAAAAATGATGCTAACCTGCAAGGTCTTTTTTTGACCTTGTAGGTTTTGTTTTAAGTAATTATATCTTTTAGTGTGCAAAGATCATTTTGATCACAGTTGATCGGCACGGATTACAAATCCGCACCATCGTAATTCCAAAGCTGCCACAAATACACGAATAGTTCTTGTTTTTCTGAATTAAAAATGATGCTAACCTGCAAGGTCTTTTTTTGACCATGTAGGTTTTTTAAAAAAAATATATCCTTTAGTGTTCAAAGATCATTTTGATCACAGTTGCTCGTCACGGATTACAAATCAGCGCCATCGTGATTCTAAAGCTGCCATGAATACACGAATAGTTTTCTTTCACTCTGTAGACAGCGATCTTGTGCGGACACAACAAAATGTCCCGTTAGGGACAACATATGGGTAAAAAGAAGGTAGAATGGAAGCATCGTCCCGTTAGGGACGAAATATGGGTGCTGTGACTACATCCTGCGCGCTGCGCACCATTTCCGACCCAACCCTTCCTGCTCATTGTTAATTGAAAGAGCTGTCACAGATGCAATAATTTTAATCGACACGGATTACAAATCCGCGCCATCGTGATTCTAAACCTGCCACGAATTCACGAATATTTCTTTTTTTTTCTGAATTAAAAATGATGCTAACCTGCAAGGTCTTTTTTGACCTTGTAGGTTTTTTTTAAGTAATTATATCCTTTAGTGTTCTAAGATTTTTTTTGTCACAGTTGCTCGTCACGGATTACAAATCCGCGCCATCCGCGTCGGGGAAAGATCATTTTCAGTAAATTTGGAGGTAAATTTCTGGCTTAGGCAGTTCTTCAGCAGGAGGTCTTCCGAAGAAAGTAAAACGGATCTTTGACAGAAGTTCCAAAAATGCCATTTTTGACAGATATTTCGGGAGTTGACGTAAAAAAGAAACTTCAGAAAAAATATTTTCATCTGCTATTGGCTATTAGGTAAAAAAATCGTTAATTTGCAGCCTGTTTTGAAATAACGAGTTAAAGTATAGAGCAATGTCAAGAGTTTGTGAACTTACAGGTAAGAAAGCAATGGTAGGAAACAATGTTTCCCACGCGATGAACAAGACAAAACGTAAATTTGACGCCAATTTGGTTAAAAAACGTTTTTTTATCCCTGAAGAAGATAAATGGATCACTTTAAAAGTGTCTACTTCTGCTATTAAAAATATTAATAAGAAGGGAATTTCGGCTGTAATCAAAGAAGCAAGGGAAAAGGGTTTTTTAAACAAGTAATCCTTAACATTTAAGACGCAGTAAAATGGCAAAGAAAGGTAACAGAGTTCAGGTTATATTAGAGTGTACAGAGCATAAAGCTTCTGGAAAACCAGGAACCTCAAGATATATTACAACAAAAAATAAAAAGAACACGCCAGATAGAATGGAGTTGAAGAAATTCAACCCTATCCTAAAGAAGATGACGGTTCATAAAGAAATAAAATAAGTAAGTCATGGCAAAGAAATCAGTAGCAACATTACAAACGGGTTCAAAGAGATTAACTAAAGCCATTAAAATGGTAAAGTCTCCAAAGAGCGGTTCCTATACATTTGTGGAAGCTATTATGGCTCCTGAAATGGTAAATGACTTCCTGAACAAGAAATAAGTTATTTTCAAAATATACAAAAGCCGTCCCGGTAGCTATCGGGACGGCTTTTTGTTTTTGTGTATATTTACCACGGCTACCTTTTTATAAGTAGAGCCAATTGTTCAAATAAAGATTAGACCATACAATGAGTTTATTTAAGAAAATGTTCTCCCGGGAGAAGAAAGAAACCCTTGATAAAGGACTCGAAAAATCAAAAAATGATTTCTTTTCCAAGCTGGGTAAAGCTGTGGCCGGTAAATCTAAAGTTGATGACGAGGTACTCGATGACCTCGAAGATGTATTGGTGAGCAGTGACGTTGGGGTAGGTACTACCGTAAAGATCATTAAACGTATAGAAGAAAGAGTGGCCCGCGACAGGTTCCTTGGTACCGAAGAACTTAACAGGATACTAAGGGAAGAGATCGCCGCGCTCTTATCTGAAACCAATTCGGGAGAAGCTACCAACTTTCACGTACCTGCCGATACCAAACCTTATGTGATCATGGTGGTTGGCGTGAATGGTGTGGGTAAGACTACCACTATCGGGAAACTTGCCTACCAATTTCAAAAAGAAGGAAAAAAAGTAGTGCTTGGTGCAGCCGATACCTTCCGTGCGGCCGCTATAGACCAGTTACAGGTGTGGGCCGACAGGGTTGGGGTGCCTATTGTAAAGCAAAGTATGGGCAGTGACCCGGCTTCGGTGGCTTTTGATTCGGTGCAGAGCGCTGTAAAACAGCAGGCCGATGTGGTGATCATCGATACCGCAGGCCGTCTTCATAACAAGGTGAACCTCATGAACGAGCTCACTAAGGTGAAAAGGGTAATGCAAAAGGTGGTAGACAATGCACCGCATGAAGTGCTGTTGGTACTCGATGGCTCTACCGGGCAAAACGCCTTTGAGCAGGCCAAACAATTTACTGCAGCTACCGAGGTGACCTCGCTGGCGGTAACCAAACTTGACGGTACCGCAAAAGGTGGTGTGGTGATAGGTATTAGTGACCAGTTTCAAATTCCGGTGAAGTATATCGGGGTAGGAGAGGGCATAGAAGACCTGCAGGTTTTCAATAAATTTGAGTTTGTAGATTCTTTCTTTAAAAAGTAAAACTGCGCTTATGAAGCAGATCCTCTTTCTTTGTTTGCTCCCGCTGTGTCTTTTGTCATGTGGCGTAAAAAAGGCCGAAGATACCGCGGTTAAACAACCTGTGGTGTGGCAGCCGATTGATGAGACTGCCCGGCTTGAAGAGCAGGCCTCTCATGAGATAGAAAGAATGAGGTTTAAGCTTATCAATTCAAAATACCTGGACAAGAATGATATCTGGAAGCCTTTTGAAAAAGATCTTGCCGGTTTCTCAGCCAGGAAGTACGAGTCTTTAAAGCAGCTTATTTTCGAAAGAAGCATCCCCGAGCTGCAAAGCGCGGTAAAGAATGGCCGCCTTAGCTATGAGGATCTTACGCTGTTCTACATTTATCGCATCAGGGAACTGGAGAGCAACAATGATATTTCATTAAATGCGGTGATCGCTTTGAATCCTAATGTGGTGAACCAGGCGAGGGAACTCGATAAAAGAGATATTCCGCCCGGCAGTGAGAACTCCATTTATGGCATGCCCGTGCTTATAAAAGACAACATCAACACCGCCAATCTCGCCACTACCGGCGGGGCCATTGCCCTGGCCGAAAATATACCTGCCAAAAATGCCTTTATTATAGATCGTTTAGAGGAGCATAATGCGCTCATTTTAGGAAAGGCGAACCTCAGTGAATGGGCTTACTATTTTTGTGATGGCTGCCCTTTGGGTTATAGTGCCGTGGGTGGACAAACTCTAAATCCCTACGGAAGGAAACAATTTGAAACCGGCGGCTCCAGCTCCGGAAGTGGTGTTGCCGTTGCCGCAAATTATGCTGTGGCTGCCGTGGGTACCGAAACTGCAGGTTCTATCCTGTCTCCCGCTTCCAAGAATTCGGTGGTAGGTTTAAAACCGACCGTCGGGTTACTGAGTCGCAGTGGCATCATTCCAATTTCGGAAACGCTCGATACGCCCGGACCAATGACAAAATATGTTATAGACAATGCCATTTTGCTCAACGCCCTTACCGGAAAAGATCCAAAAGACGCAGCATCAGTCGCGGCAGATGAAGATTACGCACAGGGTCTTTCCCGCGATGCTTTAAACGGAAAAAGGATAGGCGTAATGAAATCCCTGATGCAGGATTCCATTTACAACAAGGCCGTGCAAACCATGAAAGAAGGCGGGGCTGTGATAGTGGAGTTTGAAGCCGAAGAAGTGCCATTAGACAATTTTCTCACCCTGTTAAACGCCGATATGAAGAAAGATCTTCCAGCCTATTTAAGTACCGCTGCGGGAGAGCAGGTGCAATTTAGAAGTGTAGATGAGATCGTGGCCTATAATAAAGAAGACAGCCTGCTAAGGGCGCCTTACGGGCAGCAGCTTTTTGAGGCTATTGTGGCCGATACTACCAGCGCTGCCAGTCTTAAAAATATCTCTGCACAGCTGCGCGATAAAGGAAGAAGCTTTTTTGATGTGCCCATGCAAATGCACAATCTTGACGCCGTGGCGTCAATAAACAATTATCACGCGGCCCATGCAGCCGTGGCTAAATATCCGGCGCTGGCCATTCCTGCGGGTTTTGAGGCCTCAGGAGAGCCTAAGAGCATAACGCTTATCGCCAAACCTTTTGAAGAACAAAAGCTTTTAAACATGGGCTATGCTTTTGAGCAGCTAAGTTATGCCCGCAAGCCCCCAAAGAATTACAGGTAATATGTCACAACGCAACCTGGAGATCCTCACCAAGATCATCCTTATTTACAGCATCTTTTTTATAGTCATGAAAGCAGTCATCATTTTTGGCGGCTCCTGGCTCGTGCCCAACCTGCTTTTAATGCTTCCATTCCTCATTCTTGGCGCTATTGCCGGGCTGCAAATCAAACGCAATAATTATTCGTGGTGGCTGGTAGGTATAGGCGCGGCAGTGATCATCATCACCCGGGCTTACGAAACCTCTTTCAGCGTATGGGTGCAGCAGCAAATAGTGAATTAGATTTTTATTACTTCGGAAAAATCCTCTTCTGAAATGCCATTTTTGACACCTTAATCATTCCTGAAACTAACATTTCTTCGGAAGTCTCATGCTTTTTTATTGGTGCCAATCCCTGCTGAAGTATTCCCTTGGCCGGAAGCAAATCTGATCTATTCTCTCCTAAATCCTGCCTGTTCTTTTGCTGAAATTCACCTGGGTTTTTAAATCTCTTCTAACGCCGGTAGACTTTCATTTTAAGAAGAAATTATGAACTTCCTGAAGTAGAGGAGGAAAGGCCGAAAATTCCTCCATCCCCGGAAACACCTGTCAAAAATGCCATTTTTGGAAATAATTTATCAACTATCTTCCTAAATCGGTTTATAATGAGCACTGTTTTACGGATTCCCGTAAGCTTCTTTAACAAAAATTTAATAGCTTTACTGAAGCAGCAGCAGGTTTGTTATGATCCCTTATAGACGGTGGATAATAGCAAGTTCTTGTTGTGAAATAAATTGTTGGCTGCAAGTGTTCAGAAAAAAATAAACTTCTATTTGATGATTAAAAAAATCAAAGAAATTAAAAATCTCGCTGTCTTTAAAAGTTTCGACTGGGATAGTAATTTGAGGGATAAAGGTAATAATGTGATTAATTTCAAACCTATCAATATTTTATATGGTAGAAATTATTCCGGGAAAACCACTCTTTCCAGGATTTTAAGATCACTTGAAGTTGGTGCTATTTCTGATAAATATGAAAACCCAGAATTCCTAGTAAGTTTTGAGGATGGGGAAGATATTTCTCAATCTAAGTTAACAGAACATCAAAGAAAGATTAGAGTTTTCAATGAAGATTTTATCAAAGAAAATTTAAAGTTTATTTCTAATCCCGAAGATAGTGTTTTGCCATTTGCAATTTTGGGAGGAAATAGTTCGCTCGAGACTGAGATTATAGATCTAAAAAAGGAATTAGGTAATGATGAGGAAGAAAAAGAAACAGGACTTATTTAGACTATAAAAAAGCAAAAGAGCAATTAAAAATCAGTCAAGATAATTTTGGACGAGAATCAAAAAAATTAAATGCTCAATTAAGCGACAAAGCAACTGATAGAAAAGTTGGAATAAAATATCAACCAGCTAAATTCGGTGATCAAAATTATTCAATTTCCAAATTAGAAAAAGATATTAAGTCCGTTCAAAAAGAAGATTTTCAAAGAATTGGAAATGACAAAAGTAAAGAACTGCTAATATTACTAGAGGAAAAAATAAAACCAGCAATTCCTGATCCTCAATTCTACAAAACCAAATTTGATGAAATATTAATTCAGACAAAAGAACTTTTAGAAAGAAAGGTTGGGGATTCCGATAGAATTACAGAATTAGTAAAAGATAGTATTCTTAATAGATGGGTCAAAGAAGGAAAAAAATTACACGAAAATAAGTTACAAGAATGTGCCTTTTGCGGGAACGAAATTTCAGATGAAAGATGGGGGAAATTAGATAAACATTTTGATGAAGAATCAGATAAATTAGAATCAGAAATAGATCAATTAATAAGATCAATCGAACTTGAAAAACAGCAATTAGATAATTACCTCGAAATTGACAAGAATAAGTTCTACAGTAAATTTGATAACAAGTTAGAACAGCTAGAAAGAATTAAAATTAATATAATATCAAGAGTTCACAACGAGTTCGATTTACTAAAGAAGGATTTAAAGGAGAGAAAAAATGATATTCTAAATCCTAAAAAAATTACAGCTTTTACAACTAGTGCAAATAGGTTAATCTGGTTAGAAAACTTATACAATAAACTCCGAACAGAATCGAACAACTATTCTTCTTCTCTTAAAAAAGATCAATTACAAGCTCAGGAAGATTTAAGATTAAAAGAAGTTTTTGATTTTCTTGAAACAATAAAATATGATGAAGAATTAGAAACGATAAATGAACTGGAATCAATTTTCGAGACCGATAAAGCAAAAAAAATTGCCATTCTCAATAAAATTGAAGATTTAAAAACATTAATCCTAGATAAGCAAAGATTGATGAATGATGAAGAAAAAGGTGCTTTAAAGGTAAACGAGTTTTTAAATAATTTTTTTGGTCACGAATTTTTAACTCTACAAGCTGTTGAGCATCCAGACGAGAACGAAGAAAAAAAGATAAAATTCGAAATCATACGAGACGGTAAAAAAGCTCATCACTTGAGTGAAGGAGAGTGTAGTTTGATAGCGTTTTGTTATTTTATGGCCAAATTGGATGATGTTGAAACCAAGGGGACAAAACCAATAATTTGGATAGATGATCCAATTTCCAGTTTAGATTCAAACCATATTTTCTTTGTTTACAGCCTAATCAACTCAGAAATAATAGTTAATGATAAATTTGAACAAATTTTTATCTCCACACACAATTTAGACTTTTTAAAATACCTAAAAAGATTACCAAAAGCTCTGATAAAAGAATTTAGTCATTACTTTCTTATTACAAGGGAAAATGATGAAAGTAAAATCTGCGATATGCCAAAATATCTAAAAGATTACGTAACAGAATTTAATTTTCTCTTTCATCAAATTTATCAATGCGCTAAAACAGAATCAGATACTGCAGAACATAGTTTATTCTATAATTTTGCCAACAACACAAGAAAATTCTTAGAAGCATTCTTATTTTACAAATATCCTAATGCTGTCGAAAGGGATGATAAACTAAAAAGATTCTTTGGAGATAATAGCCAAGCTGCTTCAATGACAGATAGAATCAATAATGAATATTCGCACCTAGAAGGATTATTTGAGAGAAGTATGATGCCGATCGATGTTCCAGAAATGAAAAAAACTGCTCAATTTATTCTAAATAAAATTGAAGAGAAAGATCAAGATCAGTATGAAGCATTACTAAAAAGTATTGGAGTTGAAGAAGTTTATTCCGTTTAAACACCAGCAGCCAACATCGGTTCATCGCAAATAACGGGTTTAGAAGAAATAGAGTAATTTTAGAAACCAGGAAAGAAAAAGGTTAAGCCGGCAAATCCGCGTCCCTACTCCCACAACTTGCAATAACCGTAGCCATTGGCGACAATTACAAAACTTCCATTTTAAAATAAATGAAAAAATATTTAAAAGCCTTTGTTAAAGAGATAATACCAATAGTGATCGGAATTTTAATAGCTCTATATCAATAATTGGAATGAGAATAGAAAAGACGAAAATTATATTAATCAAATTTATTCCTCAATCAATAAGGAACTAACTGAAACTAATAAGGATATTATTGAAAAAATTGCTTTGCAGAGATCATTTATTGATACCCTTGATTTTTATTTAAAGGACGACAAGATATCGTTGCTGGATATTACAATTAAAGCTAATGGAATCGATATACCATCAATTAAAATAAATTCATGAAAAGCTATTTCAAATTCAAAAATTGAATTAATGGATTATAACAAAGTGTCTACTTTAGCTAATATTGAAGAACAAAAAGAGATTTTAAAAATGAAAGCTCAGAAATTGGCAGATTTTTTTATTCAAATACTAAAGAAACAGGACTAGCTAAGAAAGAATTTATGAAAATTATGATGTTAGATATTATTCACACAGAAATACCTTTACAGAATGAGGTCGAAAGTATTTTAATTGACTAATGCCTCTTGCCAACAATGCTTATCCAAAAATGGTATTTTAAGAACTGTTCCCTTATGGCTATTTCGGAAGGACCGTGCCACTGATTTCGGTTCAAACAGTGCCACTTTAAAAGATCATGCAATTATATAAAAAATTAATGTTACTCGTTTTTCAGAACTCCTTTTCTTAATGATTCTCCTTTGAGATCTATCCTATGTGAGGAGTTTACTATCCTGTCCAGGATTGCATCAGCAATAGTTCCTTCCCCTATAATATCGTACCATGCAGATACCGGTATTTGAGAGGATAATATGGTAGATGTTTTATTGTATCGGTCATCGATTATATCCATTAAGGTCTCTCTTGCATGATTGTCGAAGGCTTGAAGTCCAAAATCATCAAGGATGAGCAGATCTGCTTTAAGTAGTTTATTTAATTCTTTGAGATAGGTTCCATCAATTTTACTGAGTTTTAACTTCTTAAATAGACGGGCAGTGTTTGAGTAGATGGTTTTATATTCCATCATGCAGGCCTGATGACCTAAGGCCTGTGCTAAATAACTTTTGCCTACTCCGGAGGCACCGGTCAGTATAAGGTTTTCCTTTTTAGCTATAAAATCCAGGGATCCCAGACGAACAAACATGTTCTTGTCGAGGTTACGATTGGAAGAATAGTTCACTTCAGCAAGACTTGCTTTCTGCCTAAAGTTTGCCTGTTTAAAAAGACGATCTATCTTCCGGTTCTGGCGATCCTCCCACTCATGGTCTGTGAGTAGTGCCAGATATTCATCGGCAGTGATATCGTTTAATTGGTTGTTCTTTACATGCTGAAGGTGTAGCTGAGCCATAGCCCCCAGTCGCATTTGTTTTAATTTTTCAATAGTCTGATTGTTATTCATATTTCTGGATTAAAATGATTTATTGATAAGCAGCGGCACCTCTGATGTTTTGATGGGATGGGATATGAGTTTTATCTTCTTCAAGATCCTGATAAAAAAGAGAGCTTTGGTCAAGGTTGTTCTTTAGGATATTCTTGATACGCATATAAGAAGTCGCATCTGCCTGTAAAGCTCTTTTACAAGCATTATCAAGTCTTTTAGAACCGTAAGACTTATGGAGCTGGATAAGGCCCATCACCCGCTTATAGCCTGTTTCAGGATACTCACTGTCAGCAAGTATCTTTTCTACACAATTCACTACGTGAGCTCCGTGAGGAGCGGCTTTGTTTTTAAAGTATTCAGGACTCCAGGAGGTATAACCTTTATGGGTGCTACTTAAATGATCTGTATTTGTATTGTAGCTTCCTTTACTTGGATTTCGATGATGCAGGGCTATTCGAACGTGATTGTAATAAACCTCGACCACAGTTTTGGTATAATGGATCAGGGTCTTTTTACCGATGTAGCGGTAGGGAACACTGTAGTAGCTTTTATCTGGAGAGAAGTATACATATCCCATCTTTTGCACCTTTGCCCGTTTATAGTCTTTGATTTCATAGGCAGATGTTGGCAGGGGTTTTAAGTACTCACGTTCTACTGATTGAAACAGTTCTCTACGGCTGGCTTCCTTTCGCTGGAACAGTAGATTATTATAGCCAACAAGTAAGCGCTTTATCTCCCGGTTTAGATCCTGTAAAGAGAAGAAGGTCATCTCCCGCAGGGGATAGTAAATACGCTGATAAACAAGATGCACTGCATTCTCCACCAGAGCTTTATCCTGCGGTGCATAACTGCGGGTGGGATTGATCACACAGTTATAATGGCGAGCAAAATCTTTAAAGCTCCGATTGATCTCCGGCTCATATTTGCTGGCTCTGGTCACTGCAGATTTTAAGTTGTCTGAGACTATGGCTTTTGGAACACCTCCATAAAACTGTAATGCATTACCACAAGAAGTAATAAGATCCTCCCGTTTTTGGCTTAAGCTAGCCTCTACGTAAGTATACTGGCTGTTGGGAAGAATTGCTATAAATACCTCTACAGGAATGACTTCTCCGGTTTCTTTATTAACGACATGTAATTTTTTACCCGCATAGTCAATGTACATTTCATTACCGGCTTCATGTTCGAGTTTCATGGAACCTTTGACCTTGGCATATTTACGCCGATAATGCTCCATAAACTGCGTATAGCTGTACGGCTGGGAAGCCTGCTGCGCATATTCCTGATAATGGTACAGAAAAGTAAACCCAGGATGATTCCGGGCCTTATTGACCCCCTCAAAATATAGCATCAGTTCATCATGCCGCTCATTATCAATAGTAGTATGTGAAGGAAAAAGCGCACTCAGACGTGCATTGTCAAAGGAAAGTAGTTCTTTAAATGAATAGTCACTGGCCGTGAAAAATTTCATATAGCTGTTGACCGTGTTGCGGGAGATGCCTAGAGTGGTAGCTATCTTACGATTGCTAAAACCATCCAGGCTCAAGGTAATAATTTGTTTTAAGTCCATCGGATCAAGGGTGTTGGCCATATCTTATTACAGTTTTGCAACAAGATATTACTTGATCTTTCAAAGTGGCACAAAACGAACCGATACGACTGGCACAATTTGAGCCGTTATGACTTTCAGTATTGCCAAAAAGTGGCACAATTCAAACCGAAATACCTGGCACTAACCGACCGAAATCACTGGCACAATTCGAACCGAAATAGCCACCTTAAATTTACTTCCATAACAAACAGTTGATTCAACTGGAAGTAAAGTCTTCCTACATACCCCTTTTGATAGACGTGACGTCGGTATTCATACTATTTATGAAGATTAAATATTAAATTAATTGTAGACGAGTTAAGAGCTGCTTACAATGAAGAAAATAAGTTATTTGAAACATTATATCCCCATCAAAAATGACAAAAAACACCTTTGATAGCTTAATGATCGCCACGATTGCTGTAATTCTCGTTATTGTGAGCATTTTGGAAAGGGAAGAATACGGTCCGGTGGCCCTTCTTCCTTTAGTCCTGCTGTTCTTGAGCGGGAAATTGTACTTCAGAGAGCAATAAGGGCGCTGGTATAGGGAATACGTGATTTTGGAATATTTTCAACCGGGAAAAAACCAGAACAGCTACAAGCACCAGGAATTTAAACCTGCCCTAAAATTATGTAATTTTATACGTGGCTAAAAGAGGAACAGGAATGATGAACCCGGATTAAAAAGTGATCAGTGTTCAGTGCTCAGTGGTCAGAAAGTTTGATTAAAAAAAGCTTAAGAGGAATAATACATAAAAAATATTCGTGTATTGTTGGCTACAAGAGGAACAGGAATGATGAACCCGGATTAAAAAGTGATCAGTGTTCAGTGCTCAGTGGTCAGAAAGTTTGATTAAAAAAAGCTTAAGAGGAATAATACATGAAAAATATTCGTGTATTGGTGGCTAAAAGAGGAACAGGAATGATGAACCTGGTTTAAAAAGTGCTCAGTGCTCAGAAAGTTTGATTAAAAAAGCTTAAGAGGAATAATACATAAAAAATATTCGTGTATTGGTGGCTAAAAGAGGAACAGGAATAATGAGCCAGTATTTAAAAGTGCTCAGTGCTCAGAAAGTTTATAGAAAAGCTTAAGAGGAGTAATACATAAAAAATATTTGTGAATTCGTGGCTAAAAGAGGAACAGGAATGATGAACCTGGTTTAAAAAGTGCTCATTGATCAGAAGGTTTGGTGAAAAATCTTCAGCTGATAAACATAGAGCAGAGTAAATAAAAAATATTTGTGTATTCGTGGCCTTTGCTTTGTTAGCGTAATATTCAATATAGGGTTCCAAAAATGCCATTTTTGACACCTCATATTTCCGGGGTAGTGGAGATACTTCAGCAGTTGGTAAAGCCGCAATCTGCTTCCGCCAAGAGGGAAATTTTCTCTTCAGAGCTTTCAGAAGGGATTTAAATCTCCGTTTTCTTCAATTCTTCCGCAGAAATAAAGCAGAGATTCAGATTAAATCATTAAAAAATGAACGTTCATTCTTTTTTTGTATCTTTGCCCTTCAATTGAATATGAAAACAGTTTCAAAAAGTCAGATAAAGCGCGATGCTTTGCTAAAAGCAACTATATGCCTGGTAAACAATAACGGTTTCCACGCAACTCCCATGTCTAAAATTGCCAAAATGGCCAATGTTTCCCCGGCCACCATTTACCTGTATTTTAAGAATAAGCAGGATTTGGCAAATCAGGCATATATTGAGGTGAAAAGTTCTTTCAGCAATTGCGCTTTCAAAGATTATGAGCCCAATATGGGGGTAGAAGAGGGGTTTAAAAAGATTTGGATGAACATTGCCACTTTTAAACTAAAAGAGGTTGACCATGCCATGTTCCTTTCCCAATGCGATAACACGCCCATGATAGATGAAGAGAGCAGGCAGGAAGGCCTAAAGCACCTGCAACCGCTTATTGCGCTGTGGGAGCGTGGTAAAGAGGAAGGCCTTGTGAAACCTTTTTCGCCTTTTATTTTATATGCTTTTACAGTTTATCCCATCAGCTTTCTTCTCAACACCGAGATGAAAGGCTGGTGCAAAGTAGATAAACCGGCGCTTGAAAGGGCTTATTCCGCAGCCTGGGACGCTATTAAACTTTAATTTTTCAGAAGTAAGAAGCAGGGAAATTTTTTTCCGTCAAAAAAAGAATGAACATTCATTAATATATAATCAAAACTATGGAATTATTAGATAAACTCAATTGGCGCTACGCCACCAAAGCAATGAACGGCGAGAAAGTGCCACAGGAAAAGATCGATGCTATTTTAGAAGCGGCTTCGCTGGCCCCAACTTCCAGCGGATTGCAGCCTTTCGAGATCCTGGTGATCACAAACCCCGAGCTTAAGAAAAAGATAAGGGCTATCGCCTGGGACCAGTCGGTAGTGACCGATTGTTCACATCTGCTCGTTTTTGCTGCCTGGGATACTTATACCGAAGACCGTATCAACAAGGTTTTTGACCATACCAACGAGGTACGCGGCTTCAAAAATGAAGGATTTGAGAATTACCGCCAGAAGTTGCTTGGCCATTATCCGCAACGGGAAGTTGCCGAAAACTTCAATCACGCTGCCCGCCAGGCTTATATCGCCTTTTCACAGGCTATTACTGCCGCTGCTTTTGAAGGGGTAGACAGCACGCCAATGGAAGGTTTTGACGAGGCCGCTCTTGATGAGATCCTCAACCTTCGCGAAAAAGGGCTTAAGAGCTGTGTGATCCTGCCGCTTGGCTATCGCGATACTGATAATGACTGGCTTGCCGGTTTGGCCAAGGTGCGCAAACCCAAAGAAGATTTGATCACAGTTCTTGACTAATCCTGAAAAACTATTTATGAGAAATTTTGATTTTAAGAACCCTACGAAAATTATCTTCGGAAAAGGGCAGATACCTAAACTGAAAGAAGAACTTCCCGAAAATGCCAAAATCCTCATGCTTTATGGCGGCGGAAGTATTAAACGCAACGGAATTTACGAGCAGGTAAAGGAGGCAATTTCCGGCTTTGAAGTAGTAGAGTTTGGTGGCATTCCTGCAAACCCCGAATATGAAGTTCTGATGAAAGCCCTAAAGGTGATTAAGGAAGAGAATATCACGTTCCTGCTGGCTGTGGGAGGAGGATCGGTCATAGACGGAACAAAATTTTTGGCCTCTGCAGCTTTGTATGAAGGAGATGAACCATGGGAAATCCTAACGCAGAAAGTGCCAACTACTAAAGCAATGCCTTTTGGTACGGTGCTTACGTTGCCTGCCACGGGTTCAGAAATGAATTCGGGTGCCGTAATTACCCGCGAGGAAACCAAAGAGAAGTTGGGCATGGGCGGCCCGGGATTGTTTCCGGTGTTCTCTATTCTCGATCCGGAAGTGATAAAGTCCATCCCATCGCGCCAGCTCGTTAACGGCATCACCGATGCGTTTACCCACGTGCTGGAACAATACATGACCTATCCCAGCGGCGCGTATTTGCAGGACAGGTTTGCTGAAAGCATTATGCAGACGCTTATTGAGGTTGGGCCAAAGATTTTGAACGATCCTTCAGATTATACTGCGGCGTCAAATTTCATGTGGAGCTGCACCATGGCCCTTAACGGACTCATTCAAAAAGGTGTACCTACAGACTGGGCTGTGCATGCGATGGGCCACGAGCTCACCGCTCTTTATGGAATTGATCATGCCCGCACCCTTGCGGTGATTGCACCGAGTCATTACAGGTTCAACTTTGAGGCCAAGAAAGAAAAACTGGCGCAGTATGCCGAAAGGGTCTGGAACATCACCGAAAGTTCTGTAGATCACAAAGCCTCGGCCGCTATAGACAGGACTGAAGCATTCTTCAATCAGATGGGCATTGACACCAAATTGTCAGCCTATACCGAAGATTACCAGGGTACTGCCGAAGAGATCAACAAAAGGTTCACCGACAGAGGCTGGACAGGCCTGGGTGAACACCAGTCCCTCACCCCCGCCAATGTAGAAGAGATCGTAAAAATGGCCTATTAGAAAGGCATTTACAGGAAGCCCAATTCCACTAGGAATGGCATCCAATCCCGAAGGATTTAGGATAAAATCCTTCGTAAGTTAAACTCCTGTAATTCCCAATAACGATCGTAAAGATTGATATTTTCACATATCCAAAAGCCTTCTGTGCAAACAGAAGGCTTTTTTGATGATTGGCCGTACGACCCCTTCGGGGTCAAACATTTTCATTGAAATGAATGTTTCAATAATATTGTTGATTAGACCCCGAAGGGGTCAAATATTTCTAGATTTGTACAATCCAGTTAGCAACGACCCCGAAGGGGCCGCATATTTAATCCGCAATGAAAAACAAAAAAACCTATCTGGCAGAGGTTTACCTGAATGGTCAATGGATGCCGCCACAGGAAGCGACGGTTTCGGTATTTGACCGGGGTTTTATGTTTGGGGACGGCATCTACGAGGTCACGCCATTTTACCACGGCAAACCCTTTCGGCTGCAGGATCATCTGGACCGGCTGAAGTATTGCCTGGAACAAATAAAAATTCCATTCGATATTAGCATTTTAGAACCTCTTATGCTGGAAGCCATCTCCCGCTCCAGACTGGCAACTTCAGATGCTGCGGTTTACATTCAGATTAGCCGTGGTGCTGCACCGCGAAACCATTATTTTCCTGATAATCCCAAACCCAATTTTTTAATGTATGCTTTCCCGGTGGAGCTGGAGAATTTTAGCGGGAAACGGTGGAAAGTTATGGTTTCTGAAGATTTCAGGTGGCAACGCTGTGATATAAAATCTACTGCACTGCTGGCGAATACCATGATGAAGGATGACGCAATTTCAGATGGCTATAACGAAAACCTACTGGTGCGGGATGGTTATTTTACCGAAGGTTCCCATTCAACTGCTTTTTTTGTAAGCAAAGGAATCGTCTTCACACATCCCGAAGGCCCTCACATTCTCTCTGGCATCACCCGTAAGGTTGTTCTGGAAATATGCCGGGACCTGGGAATTGGATATAAAGAAGAGGCCCTTGCGCTGGAAAGGATTTCAGAAGTTGAAGAGGTCTTCCTCACCGGTACCACCACCCAAATCACCGTAGTTTCATCGTTACATCTAAAAGGAAAGGAAATCTTTACCTCTCAAAAAGGGCAAATTACGGCACGGCTTCAGGAGGAATTTTTGAAAAGAACCAGAGGTTAATTACTATATTTTAAACAGCAATAAACAAGCCCCAAATTCAAAAAATTTTAGTCCCCTGCTCCGGTGGGGTGGCCGCAGGTCGGGGTGGGAGGGGATTCAGGATTTAAATATTCAAAATTTTAAATTTAGACATAATCCCTTATCGATACCTGCATCTGTGAAATCTGCCAAATCTGCGCTAAATTACCGGATTAAAAAGGGGTAGAAATTACCAGATCCTAATCTTCAGGAAATCAGAAATCTGCAAATGATTCTTAATTCAAAAGCTTAAGTTGTAACATGATATATTTCTCATTTTTGATCGTATCTTTGCAGCCGCTTTGAAGAGCCTCTTTTCTCAAAACCTCACAGGTTTTGGAATCCTGTGAGGTTTGACGATGAAAAATTGAAGTATGAGAACAAAGTCATTAAAAAAGAACAGGATCAACGTGATCACCCTTGGCTGCAGTAAGAACGTCTACGACAGCGAGGTGCTTATGGGCCAGCTGAAGGCGAACAACAAAGATGTGGTGCATGAGCAGGAGGGGAATATCGTGGTGATCAACACCTGTGGCTTTATTGACAATGCAAAAGAGCAGTCTGTAAATACCATTTTAGAGTATGTAGAACTGAAGGAGCAGGGAGAAGTTGATAAAGTTTTTGTTACCGGATGTCTTAGCGAGCGCTACAAACCCGATCTTGTTAAGGAGATCCCCAATGTGGATCAATATTTCGGAACTACCGAATTGCCTGAACTGCTTGCCGCTCTTGAAGCCGATTACAAGCACGAACTTATTGGGGAACGTTTAACCACGACTCCAAAGAATTACGCTTACCTCAAGATCGCCGAAGGTTGTGACCGGCCGTGTTCTTTTTGTGCAATTCCGTTCATGCGCGGGAAACACAGATCCACTCCTATCGAGAACCTGGTAGAGGAAGCCCGCAAGCTTGCTGCCCAGGGCGTGAAGGAACTTATACTTATTGCGCAGGATCTGACGTACTACGGACTCGATCTCTATAAAAAGCGAAATCTGGCCGAACTTCTTGAAAACCTGGTGAAGGTGGAGGGAATTGAATGGATCAGGTTGCACTACGCTTTCCCAACAGGTTTTCCTATGGATGTACTGGAGGTGATGAAGCGGGAGCCTAAGATCTGTAACTATCTGGATATTCCGTTGCAACATATTTCGGATGATTTGCTGAAGTCTATGCGCCGCGGAACCACCCATGAAAAAACAACGAATTTGCTGAAGGAATTCCGTGCTAAGGTGACAGAAATGGCAATTAGAACCACACTTATTGTAGGATATCCCGGAGAAACTGAAGCTCATTTTGAAGAGCTGAAGCAGTGGGTGAAAGACATGCGTTTTGAGCGCCTGGGCTGTTTCACCTATTCGCACGAAGAAAATACGCATGCTTACAATCTTGAAGACGATGTGCCACAGGAGGTAAAGCAGGAAAGAGCCAATGAGATCATGGAAATTCAGTCGCAGATCTCCTGGGAACTGAATCAGCAGAAAATAGGGCAGACCTTCAACGTTGTTATTGACCGGAAAGAAGGCGAAAACTACGTGGGAAGAACCGAACATGATTCCCCCGATGTTGATAATGAAGTGCTGATCGATGCTACCAAAATATACCTGAAGACAGGAGAGTTTTACGAAGTAAAGATCACAGATGCCGCCGATTTTGACCTTTTTGGAGAACCGGTGAATGTGAATGTGGAGAAACCAAAGCGGAAGGAACTTTTTAAAAAAGTGATCCAGTAATTAGAAGGTAGATTTTAGAAGTACAAATTAGAATTAATACAGGGGCTAAACCTGAAAAGCTATTTGACTTTCTGTTTTCTTAAACAGGATTTTTGCCACGAATCCACGAATAAATTTTTTGAAGTAAAATTTTAAACCTAACAGGTCTCAAAGACCTGTTAGGTTTGTGGTGTTTAATAGTATTTAAAAGTTCCCGTAAGACCTACAAGGTTTTGGAAACCTTGCAGGTCTGCGAGCTAACTAACAACTGAAACTCAATACTCAATACTAATTTCTCAATACTAAGCAACACTTATCTCTTCCGTCAAATAAACCTCCTGAACGCTTCTTAAAATCTCAACGCCATCTTTTAACGGCCGCTGAAATGCTTTCCGGCCCATAATTAATCCGCTGCCGCCGGCGCGTTTGTTGATCACAGCTGTTTTTACTGCTGACTTAAAATCTGAGTCGCCCTCTGAGCCACCGCCGCTGTTAATGAGTCCGATTTTGCCCATGTAGCAGTTCGCTACCTGCAGGCGGCACAGGTCAATGGGATGATCTGTAGAAAGGCTTTCATACATTTCTTCGGAATGTTTGGCAAAGTTGATGTCCTGAAATCCGAAATTGGTGGTGGGCAGTTTTTGTTTGATAACATCAGCCTTGATAGTAACGCCAATATGGTTGGCCTGCCCGGTAAGATCGGCGGCAGAATGGTAATCTTTTCCGTCCTTTTTGAAGGCTGAATTTCGGGTGTAGCACCAAAGAATTGTGGCCATTCCCAGTTGATGTGCTTCCTCAAAAGCTGCTGCTACTTCCTGAATTTGCCTTGTACTTTCTTCACTTCCGAAGTAAATAGTAGCGCCAATTGCCGTCGCGCCCATGTCCCAGGCTTCTTTCACGCTTCCGAAGGGAATCTGGTCATATTTATTGGGATAGGTGAGTAGTTCGTTGTGGTTGATCTTTACCACAAATGGAATTTTATGGGCGTATTTACGCGCGTGTAAAGCCAGGCCGCCAAAAGTGGAGGCAACCCCGTTACAACCCGCTTCAATAGCAAGTTTGACAATGTTTTCGGGATCAAAATAATCTTTGTTCTTGTAAAAAGAAGCTGCGGCACTGTGCTCAATCCCCTGGTCTACAGGAAGAATGTTGAGGTATCCTGTACCGCCAAGGGCACCGTGATTGTACAACTGCGCCAGACTTTTCAAAACCTGGGGGCTGCGGTCACTTTCAGCAAAATTTTCGACACTATTAGGTCCCGGAACGGTCAATCTCTCTTTTGGGATCTTTTTGCTAGTATGCTCCAGTAAATTTGAAGCATCATCTCCAAGAATTTCTGTGATCTTATTTATATAACTCATAATTAGAGGGTTTTTATTGGCTATGAGTCTGAAGTTAAGATTTTTAAGGAAGAAGGCTTTGCTGGCGCTTCTTAAAATATGTATAAAATCAGCGGTACTGGTAAAAAATTCCGTCGTCAAAAGGCGTCCAGAGGCAGGCCCTTAAATTGGCATTTTTGAGACCGTTATTGATCCAGGTATTGCAGGTGTAGAAAGAATTTAGAGATCTTTTTGCATGAAAGAAAGCATCATTTTGATTGTAATGAAGATCTCTTACGGGAATCACCCCACCTGCAGCGTTAAGTTCAAAGCTCTTAGCCACATAACTTACCAGGTCGCGATATTGTTCTTCAGAAATATCTACAGCAATAATAGGCTGAGTGAATCTTGGCATCGGCTCAAAAGTGACATGCATAGCCGAAGGAGTGGGCAGGAAGACCGCTTTCATGGCTGTTGGAAAGCTGAGGTCGCTCCATTCGGGAGTATTTTGATAGAATTCGAGATCGCCCCAGCCAAAGGAAATGTATTCAAAATTTGCCCTTTTTGAGGGGATATGTTGGGGAGAGACCAGCTGTTCCCAGTCCATGATCTCGTTTTCAACCGGAAAAATAAAATCGGTATGTGCGCCGTTGGTGCGAAGGTAGATGGTGATATCTCCTCCCTGCGGCTGATCTTTATTGACCGGGATCACCGAACCTATAACGGCCGATACAAAGTAAAGCAGCATGAGCAATAAAAAGGCGAGCAGCCCTTTGGCAAAGAACTTTATGATCCTCTCCAGGATCTTCATATTTTCCTTTGCAGCAGCTCCTTTAATGCTGTTTTGAAAATTTCTATTTCATCGAGGGTATTGTATGGAGCAAATCCTATTCGTATCCATCCTCCTGTTTCCATTACCGGAAAAACTTCGGCCATGGTAGAAGCATAGAAATGCCCGTCGCCTATGCAGAGGTTGAATTTTTCAGCAAAGAATTGCGTGGCTTCACGGGAGTGAATTCCGTCGATCCTGAAAGCGAAAGTCGGGGTTTTTTTTACTTCCGAAGAAGCGCGGTAAAGCGTTACTTCAGGGATAGATTCGAGGAATTGCTCCAGGGAATCCATCAATTCCTGTTCATGAGTGGCTATTGCTTCCATTCCTGCTTTTAATCGCTGTCTCCGGGTATCGCCGGTTCCTAAACTTTCGAGAAAACCAATGGCACCGCAGAGGCCGGCAATGGCTTCATGATTTTGAGTTCCGGTTTCCAGCTTATACGGAATTTGATTGGGAGCCGGTTGTAATTTCGGAATTTCCAGGGTCTCAAAAATGGCTTTTTTGATAGCCGCTATTCCCAGGTGGGGACCGAAGAATTTATATGCGGAGCAGAAAAGAATATCGCTGTCGAGATCCTGCTTGTCAACCAGAAAATGCGGTACTGCGTGTACAGCATCGGCAATGGTGATGGCATTTACCTTTTTTGCCACCTTAAAAATTTTCTTCGCATCACTAATGGTGCCGGTAATGTTGGAAGAAAGCCCTATGGCTACAATCCTGGTCTTTTCATTGATAATTTTATCCAGGTTTGAAAGATCGTGGGTGAGACTTTGTTTATCAACAGAAATGAATTTTACGGTTGCGCCGGTCTCTTTTGCCAGGTGGATCCAGGGATCTACATTGGCCCTGTGATCTAGTTGGGTGACAACAATTTCATCTCCTTGCTTCAGCAGGTGTCTAAGGCTGTGAGAAACCTGTAAAGCCAGGCTGGTCATGTTCTGACCAAAAGCGACTTCTTCAGCAGAACAATTCAGTAGATCACCAACAGCTTGTTTAGCTTCCTCTAAAAGAGCATCTGTCTTTATACTGGTAGCAAAAGTGCCGTGCAGGTTAGCCATTCCGGTTTCAATATATTCCAGCATACGGTCAATGCAGGCCTGCACCATTTGCGTGCCGCCAGGGCCGTCAAAATAGATGGGGAATACCTGTTCTTTATTCCTGAAATTTAAAGCCGGGAACTGCGACCGTACCTCATTTATACGAAACTTATTATTTGGCATGTTTTCTTCTTCTTTTATGGTCTATATAAATGTAAATGGCGTAAAGAATGGCGCCTACGCCACCAACCCAATAAAGCCCGTTCTCAAGTTTATCAATATCGGTCGAAAAATATCCTACAGCCAGGGAAAGAGGGATCATTCCGGCGTAAGTTGCGATCATGAATTTTTTGTAATCCATTTTAAAGATACCCGCAATAAAAGCTATGGCATCATTTGAGAAAAACGGGGAGATGCGAAAGAGTATTACAGTTCCTGAGCTGTAATGCGTGATCCAGTACTTCCATTTTTTCTGTTTTTTTTCACTAATAAGTTCAAATCGCTTTCCTATATAATATCCCAGGCTAGAAGCTATGCCCACGCCTATAAGGTTGATCAAAACTCCCCACCAGAAACCGTATGCCAGTACCCCCACAATAATAGGGAGCCAGGAAGGAAAAATGATCAGAAACATTTGAAGTACAATGAACACGATAATGGCCAATGGCCCCCAAACGCCAAACTGCTTTACGTAATCTTTTATCTTTTCCCTGTCTTCACTCAATAATACATCCCAGGCTTCTTTTACTGTGTCCTGAAAAGGGGGATGTGTAAAATACAGAATGACCAGGAAAAGGAGGATACTTCCGCTAAGAATAAAGGACAGGTATTTTTTTATAAAGTTTTTACTCAAATCAGGTTTTAAATGCACCTACAAATTAATTACTTTTTGAACAGCCTCCGCAGTAATTAATATTATTCTAACGTCTTACAAGGGAAAAATTAAACTTTACTTCATCTTTATTTAACACGCAATAGGTAAAAACGTCGCATTTTTGAACCACAATCATATAATCTTAGTTTTTGTCGATTTAGATGTATGAGGTAAGGTTGCTCTTTAGGGGGCAACCTTTTTACTTATTAGTAATCTGCTGATAACGTTCTCTTAACATTCAATCCTGTTCTTTGTTGCCGACAAAAACTAAGAAATAATGAAAATTACTACCGGCCTATTTTCGGTTTTAGCCTTTTTAATTTCATTGCATGTGCAGGGACAGGATCTTACAGAGAATACTTTTGGAAAAGGTCTCGTTAATGTAGTGGCAAAAGACAGCTCTTACAGTGCAAATTTCTCTTTAAGAATGCAATCCCTTTTTACTTCTGGCTGGGATATTTCTGAAGATGATGGCTTTGGAGATGCAGAAGCTAATTTCCTGGTTAGAAGAGCCCGCTTAAAATTTCAGGGGTTCGCTTACACGCCAAAACTTACATACAAACTGGAGCTGGGATTATCCAATCGTGATATTTCCGGAGCATCAGTCTATAATGGAGATACCCCCAGGTACATACTGGATGCAGTGGTTAAATGGAATTTCTACGAAAACTTTGAACTTTGGGCAGGACAAACCAAACTTCCCGGCAACAGGGAGCGAATTATTTCTTCCGGAAGTCTTGAAACTGTAGATCGTTCTCTGGTGAACAGCAGGTTCAATATAGACCGGGATATGGGGATACAGTTGCACCACGAAATTTATCCCGGAGGGAATTTCATCATTAGAGAAGCCATTTCTATAGCCCAGGGAGAAGGAAGAAATGTTACAGCAGGAAATATTGGAGGATTGCAATATACCGGAAGGCTCGAATTATTGCCCTTTGGAGATTTTGCAGATTATACAGGAGCCGATCTTGCCAGGGAAACAACGCCCAAACTTGCGCTGGGAATATCCTATGACTATAACAACAATGCGGTGAGAACCAGGTCCAATTCCGGCTCATATATGGTCACAGATTATGGCCTTTATGAAACAGACGTCACCACATTGTTTGTAGATGCCATGTTTAAATACCGCGGAATTTCGGCAATGGCTGAATATGCACATCGTGCCGCAGACGAAGCTTTTGCAACTAATGCCGATGGCACTTTGACCGGTGACATGGTGAACATTGGAAGTGGATTCAATGTACAGGCCGGTTACCTGTTTAAGAACAACATTCAAATACTGGGTAGATATACTACCATTGATCTTGATGACCAGGTAACCCAGCTGGTAGAAGACCAATACACCGTGGGGCTTTCAAAGTACATCGTTAAACACAAACTAAAGGTGCAGACAGATATTAATTATACCAACCTTAATCTTGGTCTTGACGACAATCTTACTTACAGATTACAATTCGAACTTCATTTATAAAAACAAATTATGAAAAGATTTCTTTTATTAACTGCAATAACTGTTTCCCTGGCTTCCTGCGGAAACAACAAAAAAGAAGATTCCAAAAATGCCATTTCCATTGATGGTTCCAGTACCGTTTATCCTGTAACTGAAGCTATTGCTGAAGAATACAGGGCAGAAGCTCCAGATGTTGATGTAACCATAGGAGTTTCGGGTACCGGTGGTGGTTTCCAAAAATTTGGCAGGGGCGAAGTGGCAATCACCAATGCTTCCAGGCCTATCAAAGAAGATGAAAAGGCAATTGCCGAATCCAACGGCATTTCTTTCGTAGAGCTTGAAGTGGCTTATGACGGTCTCGCTGTGGTTGTACACCCCGAAAATTACTGGGTAACCTGCTTTACGGTGGAACAGTTGAAGGAAATCTGGGAGCCGGCAGCACAGGGAACTATCAAGCGATGGAACCAAATTGATCCTTCATGGCCAGATGAAGAAATTCACCTTTTTGGACCAGGAGTAGCCTCTGGTACATTCGATTATTTTACTGAAGCTATCGTAGGTAAAAGCGGAAGTAGCAGGGGAGATTATACTGCCAGTGAAGACGATAATGTGCTTGTACAGGGAGTTTCGGGTGATAAATTCGGTCTGGGTTTCTTCGGACTCGCATATTACCAGGAAAATTCAGATAAGCTTAAAATGGTGCCGGTAAATGGCGGTGAAGGCTGTGTAGAGCCTTCAAAAGAAACTGTTAGCAACGGCACCTATGCCCCGCTTTCCCGTCCTCTCTATATCTATGTGAACAGTGCTTCTCTGGAGAATCCTGCGGTGATCGATTTTGTGGAATTCTATCTTGATGAAGCGCCACAGTTACTACAGGATGTTGGATACATTCCCCTTACTTCGGAAGAATACCAGGCCGAGAGGGAGAAATTTGCAGCATTCGTAAAAGAAAATTCAGCTGAATAATAAAAATTTCCGGGGCACCTGAATGCGCCGGATTACTTTCCTTTTTCCATGCGAAAATTAAAAGAAACGGTAATAGAAAAGGGCCTTCTGGGCAGTGCCCTGGTAACTATTGCAGTAACTGTAGGAATTATACTGGTGCTTTCTATTGAAGCCGTAAGGTTCTTTGAGGAGGTCTCCATTGTAGATTTCCTGACAGATACGCAATGGACACCGTTGTACACCGAAAAACATTTTGGGATCCTCCCGTTATTGTCCGGTACGCTGTTAACCTCTTTTATTGCCATCATTTTTGCTGTTCCCGTTGGGTTGTCTATCAGTATTTACATTAGTGAATACGCACCCCGAAGTTTCAGAAAAACGATCAAACCTGCATTAGAACTGCTTGCTGCCGTACCAACGGTTGTCTACGGATTTTTTGCTCTTACCGTGGTGACGCCTTTCTTGCAGTCGTTTATCCCGGGGCTTTCCGGTTTCAACTCTTTGTCTGCCGGCCTGGTAATGGGGATTATGATCATTCCTTTCATTTCTTCTTTAAGTGAGGATGCATTGCACGCCGTACCCAATTCTCTGCGGGAAGCAGCTTATGGAATGGGATCAACAAAGCTGCAAAATGCTTTTCGGGTACTGGTGCCTGCGGCTTCCTCGGGAATTATAGTATCTATCATCCTGGCGATATCCCGTGCAATAGGAGAAACTATGATCGTTGCAATAGCGGCAGGGCAGCAACCAAGATTAACCATGGATCCTACAGTGCCCGTAGAAACTATTACCGCCTATATCGTACAGGTGAGCCTGGGTGATGTACAGCATGGTTCTTTAGAGTACCGTACCATATTTGCCGCCGGGATCACTCTTTTCATCTTCACCTTCCTTCTGAATACGATAAGCTACAGGATAAGGAAAAAATTCAGAGAGAAATATGAATAACATTAGAACAAATCGGTTAAAAGATCAGGCTTTCAAATTCTGGGGTATTGCCTGTACCTTTCTGGGGCTCATTCTTCTCACCATTTTTATAGGTTCCATTCTTATAGATGGTCTGCAAAGGATTGATTGGGATTTTATCACCAGCCTTCCGTCGAGAAAAGCAGAGAGAGCCGGAATATATACTGCGCTTATGGGCAGCGTCTGGATCCTTATCTTTACTACAATTATCGCCCTGCCATTAGGAATTGCAGCTGCTATTTATCTGGAGGAATACGCTAAAGAAAGCAGGCTTTCTTCTTTGCTGGAAATTAATATATCCAACCTTGCCGGGGTGCCTTCTATTATCTACGGGCTACTTGGTCTGGAGGTCTTTGTGCGAATCATGGAAATGGGAGCCAGTGTTTTGGCGGGAAGTTTTACCCTTGCCCTTTTAATTCTGCCTATTGTGATTGTTGCGACAAGAGAAAGCTTAAAGGCAGTTCCAAAATCCATTCGGGATGCTTCCTTTGCTTTGGGAGCTTCCAAGTGGCAAACAGTTTCACAACAATTGCTGCCGGCATCGTTTGGAGGCATACTTACCGGGGTTATTTTGGCGCTCTCGCGGGCGGTGGGAGAGACAGCTCCTCTTATTGTAATTGGTGCCCTGGCTTATGTTCCTTTTGCGCCCGAATCTCCTATGGATGAATTTTCGGTATTACCCATTCAGATCTTTAACTGGATCTCGCGCCCAAAACACGGTTTCGAAGTTAATGCAGCCGCAGCCATTATTGTCCTTCTGTTAATTACTTTTATTTTAAATGGGATTGCAGTCTATTTCAGGAACAGGTGGCAAAGTAAATTAAAATAGAATGAAAGAAAATAAAGATATATTAGATAAGACCTTAAAGAGAAAACACAAACTTCAGGCAAAAGATGTGAAGGTTTTTTATGATGATTTCATGGCCATCAAAGGTATAGACATGAACATCAGGGCAAATAAGATCACTGCGTTTATTGGACCTTCAGGTTGTGGAAAATCTACTTTCCTGCGGCTTTTTAACCGCATGAACGATTATGTTGACGGCTTTAGAATGGAGGGAGAGATCCTTATTGACGGCGAGAACATCTACAAGAAAAAAGTAAATGTAGAACAACTTCGGAAGCAGGTGGGGATGGTCTTTCAAAAGCCCAACCCTTTTCCGAAATCCATCTATGAGAACGTTGCCTACGGATTAAAGATCCAGGGAATTAAAGACAAGGCATTTCTTAAGGATAAAGTAGAAGAATCCCTTAAACAGGTTGGCTTGTGGAATGAAGTGAAGGAGGATATCAATAAATCTGCTTTGGCCCTGTCTGGTGGGCAGCAACAAAGGTTGTGCATCGCCCGTACCCTGGCTGTAGAACCGTCTATTATCCTTATGGATGAACCAACATCTGCTTTAGATCCAATTTCAACGGCCAAGATCGAGGAACTTATTTATCAGCTTAAAGAGAAGTATACCATAGTGATTGTGACCCACAACATGCAGCAGGCCGGGAGAATTAGTGATTACACCGCATTTTTTTACATGGGCGAACTCATAGAATACGATAAATCAAAGAAGCTATTTACCAATCCCGAGAAACAACAGACCGAGAATTATATCACCGGTAGATTCGGATAAACCACAGGATTATGATCAGTTTAGACCAACATAGAGATGCATTAAATCAAGCCGGACTTGAAATGCTGGAGCTTTGCATCAAACAACTGGAAAATGCGCAGGAGGCATTTTTTAACCATGACGGCGATCTTGCCGAAGAAGTGATGCACACAGAGAATAGGGTGAACGCCCTCGATCTCAAGATTGACCGTGACTGTGAACGCTTCATCGCCTTGCACAACCCTGTAGCCAGTGACCTTCGTTTTGTGCTGGCCCTTAGAAAGATCAATTTTGACCTGGAACGGGTGGGCGATCACGCCTACGGGATCTCGCATTATATTGTAAAGATCGATACCCAGATTGAACCCCGACTCTTAGAAAGGATGCGGGTAGAAGAAATGTTTACCACTGCATTGTCTATGCTCGATGATATCACCCTGGCCTATACCGAAGTAGATACCAAAGTAGCCCGAAAGGTCTTTAAAAAGGACAAGATCCTTAATGATATCAATATGAGATCTTTCGCTATAATTTCTGAAGAAGTTAAGGCAAATCCTGAAGTGATCGATCAGGTGATGCTGTTGTTTTCGGTGATCAAAAAGGTGGAAAGAATAGGAGATCTTATTACGAATATTGCTGAAGAGATCATCTTTTTCAGAGAAGCTGAAGTATTAAAGCACCGGAAGAAAAAAGGCGGAAAAAAGAAAGATTCTTAGAATCAAATTCCAAATTTCAAGCAGCCTTTTAATACCTAATTCAGTATTGCCCCTTTAAATAATTAGATAGGAGCTAAGGCCACGAATACATTAATAATATAGCCCTTTAAAAGTATAGAAAGGTGGTTTTAAGTTTTTAAAATAAGTACCAAACAAAAAGAATTTCTTCAGTGTGACGTAGGGACATGATATCGGTAGAAGCAGAGAACCGCAATAACCGAAAGTCCCGTAGGGACGAAATATAGGTAGAAGCCGAATCAACCCCGACCAAATTTCAATAACATCTGTGAATAAGAAGGTGAATCGTACCAAATTTGAAGAAAATGCAAAAAAATGCCCGGGAAATTTCCTGGGCATTTTTTTCAAGAGGTTTCAAAAATGACATTTTCAAGAGGTTTCAAAAATGACATTTTCAAGAGGTTTCAAAAATGACATTTTCAAGAGGTTTCAAAAATGACATTTTCAAGAGGTTTCAAAAATGACATTTTCAAGAGGTTTCAAAAATGACATTTTCAAGAGGTTCCAAAAATGACATTTTCAAGAGGTTCCAAAAATGACATTTTCAAGAGGTTCCAAAAATGACATTTTCAAGAGGTTTCAAAAATGCTATTTTCAAGAGGTTTCAAAAATGCTATTTTTCAGAAGGATTTAAAAGTACCGGTTCTCCAAAGCCCAGATCGTCCAGGCGATCGAGCTGGGTAGCCGCATCACCTACAATGAGGTAATACATCTTATCGGAATTGATATATTTTTGGGCCAGAGCCTTAATTTCCGGAACAGTGATATTTCTCACGATCTCTTCCTGTTGCAGAGCGTAGTCCATAGGTTTATCATAGTTGCTTATTTCCTGAAGCATTTGAAGTTTTGATCCCATAGTTTCAAACTTTCGGGCGTTGCTCTTTATCATAAAGCCTTTGGTTACCTCCAGGTCCTGTTCATTGAAGTTTTCAGGATAATTCCGAAGTATTTGCTTCACAAGGTCAACGGCTTCAAAAGTGATATTTGAACGTACGCCGCTCGAAATAAGAAAAGGACCGGTAAAAGTACTACCGTTGAACCCGGAGCGTATACCATAAGTGTAACCCTTGCCTTCCCTAAGTTCCTGGGTGAGCTGGGAAGCAAAACTTCCGCCACCAAGCCGGTAATTCATCACCGTAGCCGGAAAGAAATCTTCATCGGTCTCTGCCAAAGCCGGATAGCCTATGTGTAATACCGATTGCTTGGCCCCCGGAACATCATAGAAATATACCTTAGATTCAGCGGGAGGAAGTACCGCCGGAAGGTCTTCAAAAATGACATTTTTGACACTCCAGTTTTCAGTAATATCTTTTACTTCGGCAACTACTGCTTCATTCTCAATATCTCCAACCACGAGGAAAGAAGCCAGGTGAGGGGAGAGGTTCCTGGCATAATAATCTTTTAGATCCTGAAGGCTGATAGCTTCTACCGTACTTTCGGTTCCCAGGTTGTTGTGGGACAAAATGTGGTTTTCACCGTAAATGAGCTTTCTAAATTCGTTGGAAGCAATATAATCTGGAGAGGCTTTTTGCTGCTGAATCCGGTTGATCACCTGTTGTTTTGCCAGGGCAAATTCTTCTTCATCCCACCGTGGCTGCAAAAGGATTTCCTCTACAAGCTTCATTGTTGCTTCAAAATTTTTAGCAAGGGTGCTACCACTAATGATCATTTTTTCATCGGTAGCATTAACCCGAATGTTGGCACCCAATAATTCAATGGCTTCTTCCAGCTCCTGCGGGCTGCGGTTCTTTGTACCTTTTGTAAGCATATTAGCCAGGAGATTGGAAACACCAATTTTAGACGGGTCTTCTAACAACATACCTCCTTTGATCTCAAGCATAAACTGCACCAGTGGCACTTCAGAATTGTTGATGCCATAGACCTGGAGTCCGCTTTCCAGTTTTTGGTCCCAGATTTCAGGAACTTTTACTTGTGGTGACGGCCCGTAAGGAGGTTCTACAGTTCGGTCGAAACTGGACGGGGTCCTGTTGTAAGTAACTTCTTCTTCCAGGTTGAACTCCTGCTCGGCTCCCATCACGATCTCTTCTTCTTCAACTTCGGCCGCAACAGAATTTTCCAGCGCCAATTCCTTTTGTTCTTCCGGAACAAAACTGGTAGCTACAAAGGGTTTATTCTGAATGTACTTCTTATAAACCCTCATCACATCCTGCGGGGTCACTGCGAGAATGTAGTTGATCTCTTGATTGATCATATTAGGATCATTGGCAAAGATCTCATATTGGGCCAGCTGAAAACCTTTTCCCAATACGCTCGAAAGGCTATTGTAAAATGCCGTTTCCTGCCCCGCTTTTATGCGTTTTAGATCTTTTTCTGAAATTCCTTCTTTCTCAAATTTCCTGAAGGTCTCTTCTACAGCCGACTGTACTTTGTCAAGGTCTGTCCCGTCATAAGCTCTGACCTGCAGCATGAATTGACCGGCAAGTTCAGAGGTGTAATTGAACATCTGTACATTGGGGGTCAACTTCTTGTTTGCAACCAGTTCCTTATAAAAAGGAGCATTTTTTCCTTCAGAAAGATAATTGGCCAAAACTTCAAGAGCATAAGAATCTTTGTGGTAAGAAGGGACCGATGGCCAGGCCATGGTCAATTCGGGTAGTTGCGCAAAATTATCTTCATAGTACAGCTTTTTTGTCTGCTGCAAATTTGCGGGTCTCTTCTCAAGATCCTTAATTTCAGGACCTCTTTTGATCTCTCCAAAATATTTCTCTACCCATTGTTTTGCCTGTGCTGTATCAAAGTCACCGGCAATAGTGAGTACCACATTGTTGGGCACGTACCATTGATTGAAGAATTCTTTCACATCTTCAAGCGAGGCATTTTGAAGGTCTTCCAAAGAACCAATTACCTGCCAGTTGTAAGGATGGTTTTTGGGATAGAGATTTTTGTCAATAACATACATGGTGTTACCGTATGGCTGGTTATCTACCCGCTGTCTTTTTTCGTTTTTCACTACCTGCTTTTCTTTGGCAAGTACAGGTTCGGTAACCGTATTAATAAAATAACCCAGCTTGTCGGCTTCTGCCCAAATCATCTTTTCGAGCGCATCATTTGGCACTGTCTGAAAATAATTGGTACGGTCGCGGCTTGTAGAACCGTTTGCGCCGCTGCCGCCAATGCGGGCACTTAGCTTATCGAGTCCGCCCTTTCCAAGGTTCTCCGATTCCAGGAAAAGAAGGTGCTCAAAAAGGTGCGCAAAACCGGTACGTCCCTGCTTTTCTCGTGCCGAACCTACGTGACTGGTAAGCGCAACCGCCACTACAGGATCTGACCGGTCTACATGAAAAATAACTTTCAACCCGTTATCAAGGTTAAAGGTTTCGAACTCTACTTCAAAACCGGGAGCTTTAGCAGTTTGCTGAGCCCGTGCATTTCCTGTTAGCACAACCAGCAGGAACGCGAATAAAAAAGACTTAAGTGATGACTTCATTTGAACTTGTTCAGAATTAAATTACGAGATAGGTGACATAGGCAATATACCCGATTACAAACACAGCGCCTTCCCAGCGCTCAATGCTGCGGCCTTTTCCTGTAAATACAAAAATAAAGAGCAGTAATCCGGTAACCATGTTCACCATAATATCAAAAAAGGAATTGGGGTTTATTCCAAGAGGAACAATAGTTCCTGATATTCCCAGGATGAGGAAGATGTTAAAAATGTTGGAACCTACCACGTTTCCAATGGCAATGTCTACATTCTTTTTTCTCACTGCAATTACAGAAGTTGCAAGTTCGGGCAGGGAAGTTCCAATAGAAACCACGGTTAAACCAATTACTCTTTCTGAAAGGCCAATAACTTCAGCAATACTTACCGCACTGGTAACAATAAGGCGCCCCCCAATGATGAGCCCGGCGAGGCCGAGAGCGATGAATAAAACGGCTTTTCCTACCGAATAATCTTTGGTTTCCATCTCCTCATCGGCGCCACCACTTTTTGCAACCATAAGGTTGTAAACGAGAAAGATGAGAAAGAACAGCAGGAGTACAATTCCTTCACTTCGGGAGATAAGATTTGTGGTTGCGCCGTCAAGAACAACGTCTGAGGCTACAACAAATACACAAATTGCCGCCAGCAAACTCAGCGGAATTTCGATCCAGGTCGTATGGCTTTTTACCGTAAGCGGATAAATTAGGGCAGAGATCCCCAGGATTCCAAGCACGTTAAAAATGTTACTTCCCAGCACGTTGCCCAGCACCATGTCTGTACTCCCTGTGGTCGCTGCAAACACGTTTACCACGAGCTCTGGGGCCGAAGTTCCAAAAGCAACAATGGTAAGCCCAATCACGATACTTGGTACTCCCCAACGTGCTGCAAGGCTAGAAGCGGAATCAACCAAAAAGTTCGCTCCGTAGATAAGGGCTACAAAGCCTACCAGTAAAAGAAGAATATCTATTAGCATAAATATTTTATTTTTTAGTTATTTCACTATTGTCAACCAGGAAGATGGAGTTCACGAAAAGAAGTTTTCCATTTTGCCAGAAGGCCCGGAACAACGGATTGTCAACCAGGTATATAAAACTTCCCTCGCCCATAGGTTCTACTCCAAAGGTCAGCGAATTCCTGATCTTCTCTTTTGCCTCACTTCCAACAAATCCGGCAACGATCTCGGGGGATTCTCCCAGATAACCTACGTTGTAGCCGTCACTTAAAAGATTGTAACTATCACTACTTAGTTTTAAGCTGAGGTAGGTGCCTTCATATCCAAAAGCCATGGGATGGGTTTCGTCCATCTGGGTTTTTATGATGCTTCCGGTTATAAGATCCTTAATCTCATTTCTTTCCCTTTGAGCATAAGGCACCAGGTTTGGTTTTGAAATACTGTCGGTTTCTTTTTTCTCATTCTGCTTCAGGGCAAAATCCTCATTTCCGGCGAAGGTTTTTAAAGCGTTACCAATGGCAATCACTTTTCCGCCGTTCTTCACCCAATCTGTAAGTTTTGCTAATCCTTTTTCATCAAAAAGATCACTGTAACTGCCTATGGGAAGTATGATGACATCGAGCTTTGTAAGGTCAACGTTCCCAAAATATCCCGTATCAATAGAGGTGACAGGATAATTGAGTTCCCGTTCAAAGAAATACCAGAGCTCTCCATAGTTAAGGGAAGAAGTTCCTTTCCCTCTTAAAATGCCAATACTGGGGGTGTTTATGATCTTTACCTGTGATGATCCAAAATCGGGTCCCGAGGTTGAAAATCCGGTGTTGGCCGCAGTGAGTTTTCTTCCGTGTTCGTTGGCAATTCTGGCAAGAAGTACATCAAAATCCTGTTTGTTTCGGTTGTCGCTTTTAGTGATAATAAGACTACCAGGAGCGAATTTTTTTCCGGAATTCTCCAAAGCTGTCTCGGTAAATCTCACCATGATTCCCGCTTCAAGAAGCGCTGTGAGAAATCTTGCGTCTTTCATGCTGTTCCAGCCAGAGATGTAAGCCGCCGCTGCTGGTGCAGGTGTGTTGTTTATGGCGGTGGCATTCTTAGCATTAAGACTTGAAACTGAAGATTGAGTGCTCAAAACATCCAGGCCATAAGCATAGGGCAGGCTCCATGCAGTGATATCGTAAGTAAGGGAATCGGCCAGGTTGGTAGAAGGTTCCATAAGCACACGTACCATCTTGCCTTTTGGTTGGGCTGTACTTACTACCAGTGAATTCTGATCAACATCAATAGTTCTCTTCTTTTGTTCAAGAGCATTAAATCCTTTTACTTTTCCGGGTTGTGCCAGCGCATATTCAATCTCATGCCGGTCAAGTAATTCCTTTAGCAGGTCCAGCTTGTCCTGGTGCCCGGTTAAGACATAATTCACTACACTTTTTCCGCTGTTGTTGTAAAACTTTGAAAATTCAGCATTAAGTCGGTCAACATTTTTCGCGGCAATTTCTACTGTAGAGAGTCCGGTGGTGTGGTGATGCTGTACCCGGTCTACAAGCGTAAGTATATACCCGTGATCGGTCTCAACAGCAAGCCCGGCATGCCCTGCCTGTTCATAGGTCATTCCTATAGCTCCCATATAAGTAGGGTAGGTGTCCCCATAACTGGGATAGAGGAGATCAAAGCTTTCTTTTGTAAAATAGAGCCAGCCTTCTTTATCAAAATAGCGGGCGTGATTCAATCCTATTTCTTTCTGAAATTCCTTCTGAAAAGTTGTGATCACATCGTGTAGCGGTTCGGCGGCAGGTGCGAAATAATAGGGGGCATTTTTGTACTGTTCATGAAAATCTACGTGAATGTGAGGCATCCATTTGTTGTAAATTTCCAGGCGTTGCCTTGTCTCTGTTTGAGTAGCCCAGGCCCAGTCACGGTTAAGGTCAAAAAGATAGTGATTGGGGCGTCCTCCCGGCCAGGGCTCATTGTGCTCTACAGCCATGGGCGAAGTATTAGATGGCGTGGCCTTTACCTGCTTATACCAGTTCACATAACGGTCCCGGCCATCGGGATTCACAACAGGATCCATGATCACCACCAAATCCTGTAACCAGTCCTGCCTTTTAGTTACCAGTTCATATATGGTCTTCATGGCCGCTTCTGTACTAGAAGCTTCATTTCCATGAACATTATAACTAAGCCATATAATGCCTTTTTTGGCAGCTGAAGAAGAAGTGCCTTCAGTTAAACCGGCATTCTGCAGGTGGCTTTGGCGTATCTGCTCCAGGTTTTGCAGGTTTTCTTCCGTAGAAATAATGGCATAGGTAAGAGGCCTGCCTTCATAGGTTTCTCCATATTTTTGGAACTGCACAAGTGGCGAATTTTCTGCCACGTGTTCAAAATATTCAACCACTTTGTGGTGAGGCGTGAAACTGGTGCCCAGTGGATAACCTAGAAATTCTTCGGGAGATTGTTGCGCAAAAGCTAACTGAAAACTCAGTAAAAGTGCTGTGAATAAAGCCGTATTTTTGTTCATAGGGGAAAATCTCATTTTTCAAATTAGAGATAAATATAAAACTTTATCGTTCTCAATATCTTTTTATTGATTTTACCGCCAACGCTCTTAATTGTATATTTGCGAAAATTCATTTCAATGCAGAAAAATTCTCTTTCGTATCGGGAAACGAACTACTTTACTTCATTAGTAACCGATTATCTGGATCAAAAAGAGAATGTTAAGCAGTTTTACGGGCTTTTCCCTGACCTCAATAACTTTGGAAAGCAGATCCTTTCAAAAAAAGAGAACTTCAGCAGCCACGGCGGAAGCGAAAAACGTGCCGTTCTTGTCAAAACCCTGATGCGGCAATATCAAAATATAAATGCTTCTGAAGCAAGTCTTTCAAACATTGATCTTCTTGAAAAAGACACCACTTTTACCGTGACCACAGGGCATCAGCTCAACCTTTTTACCGGTCCGCTTTATTTTCTTTACAAGATCGTCTCGGCAATAAATCTTGCGGCCGATCTCAAAAAAGAGTATCCCGAGTACAATTTTGTACCGGTGTACTGGATGGCGACCGAAGATCATGACTTTGAGGAGATCAGTTTTTTTCACCTCCACGGAAAGAAATTTCAATGGAATCCGCCAAAATCAAAGAAGACCGGCGGACCTGTGGGAGAAATGCCTACCGATGGTCTTGAAGATGTCTTTGAACTATTTTCAGCTGAAATTGGGAGTAGCAAAAATGCACAGCAGCTCAAAGAATGGTTTAAAAAAGCATATTTGGAGCACGATAATCTTGCCGATGCCACGCGTTACCTGACAAATGAACTTTTTAAAGAGCATGGGCTCGTCATCCTTGACGCGCATGAGCCAGAGCTCAAGAGATTTTATATCCCGCTTGTCAAAAATGAGCTTTTTGAGCAGCTTTCTTTTAATAGTGTGCAGCAACAGACTGAAGCTTTAGAGAAAGAAGGATATAAAGTACAGGTGAATCCGCGGGAGATCAACCTGTTTTACATGCAGGAAGGTATGCGGGAGCGCATCATTGAGAAGAACGGAAAATTCTTTGTCCATGACCACGAGATTTCCTGGACCCGCGAAGAATTGGAGCAGTTTATTGAAGAACATCCGGAGAAATTCAGCCCCAATGTGTTACTTCGGCCTTTGTATGAAGAGTTAATCCTGCCCAACCTGTGTTACATTGGCGGCGGCGGTGAACTGGCGTACTGGTTTCAGCTAAAACAGCTTTTTGAGCAGGCAGAGGTTACCTTTCCAATACTTTTGATTCGTAATTCGGCTTTGCTTCAAACAGAAAAGCAGGATAAAAAAAGGCAAAAACTGAACATCTCTTTACCCGAACTTTTCCTGAAATCTCACGAATTGATCAACCGGAAAGTAAGAAGGATTTCTAATATAGACATTGACTTTTCCTCTCAAAAAGAGCATTTGGTGAAGCAATTTCAGGAAATGTACACCTTGGCTGAACAGACCGACAAATCTTTCCTGAATGCTGTAAAAGCACAGGAGGTGAAGCAGCTTAAAGGCCTTGATCACCTGGAGAAACGGCTGCTGAAAGCCCAGAAAAGAAAGCTTGAAGATGAGGTTTCAAGAATTGCAAGCCTGCAAAATGAATTATTTCCCGGCAAAGGGCTTCAGGAAAGGCATCATAACTTTTCAGAATTTTACCTGGAGTATGGAGATGCTCTCATTCCTGCCCTGCTGGACAGCCTAAAACCACTTGAATTAAAATTTGATATTATTTCGCTATGACGAAAATGCATAAGATAGACATCGACCTTGTTGAAATGACGCTCGATGTAATGAAATATACTGTTGACCGTATCTCAAATGTTACGCCCGAGCTGGGTTCTCCCCAAAGAGAAGAGGAGCTGTTTGAAAAGATTGGAGAAACCGTTACGCCAAAAGGTATTGGAGGGGAAGTTGCTTTTAAGATGTTCCGGGATATTTTGGTAAAGGCTACTGTGCCTATAGATCACCCTCGCCATTTAGCCTTTGTGCCGGCTGCGCCTACCCGTGCGGCCATTATGTTTGACCTGGTGACATCGGCTTCCAGCATTCACGGCGCTTACTGGATGGAAGGTGCCGGTGGGATCTTTTGCGAGAATCAGGCTATGAAGTGGCTGGTTTCCCTTACCGGGCTTCCCAAAGACTCTTTTGGAGTGTTTACCAGTGGTGGTACTGCTGCAAACCTTTCGGGGCTTGTTACTGCCCGCGAAGCCTGGAGAAAGAAAGATTCGTACAATATTGGAGTGCGGGCTTTGCTGCTCACTTCCAATGGCGCCCACTCCTCAATCCAGGCAATGGCTAAAGTGATGGATGCCGATGTGGTGATGATAGATTGTCCCGATGAAAACCTGAGAGGCCATGCGTTACAATCGGCTATTGATGAGCTTGAAGAGAAGGACCGAAAAAGGCTTTTTGCAGTGGCAGCTACCGGCGGAACTACCAATGCCGGAATCATAGATGAGCTGGATTCTATTGCCGATGTTTGTGAAAAAGAAGGGATCTGGTTCCATGTGGATGCAGCTTATGGCGGTGGGGCTCTTGCTGCACCTTCTGTACGCCACCTTTTCAACGGAATTGAAAGGGCCGACAGTATTACGATCGATCCTCATAAATGGCTTTTTTCACCCTATGACTGTGGGGCTATTCTTTATAAGGATATGAGCCTGGCCGCCGAAGCCCATTCACAAAAAGGGGCTTACCTCGAGATCTTTAAAGATGGAGGTGCAGATGGCTTTAACCCTTCCGATTATCAGATCCAGCTTACCCGAAGGGTCCGCGGTATGCCTTTGTGGTTTTCCCTGGCAATGCACGGAACCGATAAGTATACCACTGCCATTGAAAAAGGAATTGAGCTGGCAAGGATTGCTGCGGAAAAGATTGAGCAGGATGATAATCTCGAACTGGTAAGGCCGGCAAGTTTATCAGTAGTTTTATTCCGAAGAAAAGGCTGGACTCCCGATGAGTACCGCGACTGGACCTATAGAAATCACAAATCAGGTATGGCTTTAGTGACACCCACGAAGTGGAAGGGAGAAACTATTTCACGTTTCTGTTTCATCAATCCCGAAACCACCGAAGCTGATATTGATGCTATTCTGGAAACGATGAAATAATTCTAAATTCGAGATTCAAAATTCAAGATTTAAAGTTCAGGATTCGGGAGCAGATTCAAGTGGAAACCAGGTCACCTCGAGCGGAGTCGAGAGGTTGGGAACCGTGTTTTAAACACCACGGATACACAGATGTTCTATGGATAGAGTTCTTTACGCAATCTCTTTGTGAGCTTATTTGAACCTTCGTGTTCTTAGTGTGAAATTGCATCCTGTAGTTTAATCTGCGGGAATCTGCAGAAATCTTCGGGGGAAATTGAATTGTGAAATCTGCGGGAAAAATTGATTTGAAGATTTTTGGGATCGTGATTTAAAAGCCACAGATACACAGATGTTCTATTATTAGAATTATTACGGAATCTCTTTGTGCTCTTCGTGTGAAATTAGATCCTGTAGCTTAATCTGCGGGAATCTGTGAAATCTGCGGGAAAAATTGATTTGAAGATTTTGGGATCGTGAATTTAAAAGCCACAGATACACAGATATTCTATTTTTAGAGTTCTATACGCAATCTCTTTGTGAGCTTATTTAAACTTTGTGCACTTAGTGTGAAATTAGATCCTGAAGCTTAATTGCCACGGATACACAGATTTTTTTTTCTGCGGAAATCTGCGGGAAAAATTGATTTGAAAATTTGTTGATTTGAGAATTTGAAGATTTTGGGATCGTGATTTAAAAGCCACAGATACACAGATATTCTATTTTTAGAGTTCTTTACGGAATCTCTTTGTGAGCTTATTTGAACCTTTGTGCTCTTCGTGTGAAATTAGATCCTGTAGCTTAACTGCCACGGATACACAGATTTTTTTCTGCGGAAATCTGCGGGAAAAATTGATTTGAAAATTTGTTGATTTGAGAATTTGAAGATTTTTGGGATCGTGGATTTAAAAGCCACAGATACACAGATTTTCTATTTTTAGAGTTCTTTACGTAATCTCTTTGTGAGCTTATTTGAACCTTTGTGCTCTTAGTGTGAAATTAGATCCTGTAGCTTAATTGCCACGGATACACTAGTGTCTTTTTGATCTGCGAAATCTGCGGGAAAAATTGATTTGAGAATTTGAAGATGTGTGGATTTGAAGATTTGGGAATGATTAATTCAAAGCCACGGATACTCGGATTACTTTTATTCTCTGCGGAAATCTGCGTGATCTGCGGGAAAATGAAATTTGACAATTCTGGAATTTGAATATTTTGGGTGATTTAGCGGCCTCTGCGAAAGTTCTTTGCGCGCTCTGCGAGAAATTTTATCTCACATCTCAAGAAGTAACCTCCACATTCTCCCCAATCTCAACCGTTGAACCTTCTGTAAAGATCACAGAATGCGGGGTTTGGGCATTGAGGATATTAAACGCAGGATCGAACTGTCGGGAGAAATCGACGTCAACGGCATATTCTTCTACAGTGTAAAGATGCCAGTCCACGTGATTAAACGTGTACTGGTAGGTCTTTTCCCCAGCTTTGATGTATCCAAACGAGCGATCTAGAAAAAATGCCACTTTGCTGTCCTTATCATATGGTGCAGCGAGGCGGTTACTTTTTACCCAAAAGTTTTGCTGTATACCTTTGTATTGCCAGGAATAATTCGCTTTGATATCGTCCTGTGTTTCCTCTACAGCACTACTTGTGGGAAGGGCTATATAGTTGGTTTTAAATAAAGTATTGGCCAATATTGCAGAGCCCGGTTGTTCTAAAATGCGATGGATGACCACCACTCCTTTTTGCCATTTTGCACCATCAAAACGCCTGACGTAGATCTGAAGATCAATCTCTTCAAAATCCTTCAAAAATGGCAATTTTATGTCGGCTACTTTTAGCTTTTTTACCTGGAAACCCACAAGGCTTATCATGCATAATCCGTTGTAGAGGTTGGATTTTGTGTGCTTTGGCAGGTATTTCTCCACTACTTCAGCAGGAATAGCGTAATTTATAAAGGCAACCTTCCGAAATTCAGAAGAAATATGCAGTTTCATGGTTTGTATTAATGGGTTTTACCCAAAAATATCGAAAGGATGAGAGGAAATTAGTCAGTTTGGGAAAAATTTAGAATTCCTGGAAAGGAAAATCCTTCAGCATAAAACTTTCAGAAAAGAGCTGAAGATTAAACAAAAATACCTTCCAAAAATGTCATTTTCAGAAGGTATTTTTACCAGTTAAAGATGATATATTCTTAGTCTATTTCAAATTCCAGCCTCATGGTCACTGAGGCTGTTTTCTTCTTATCGGCAGTGTTATAGGCGCCGCCCCAGGTGAAGCTTTCGCCACTGTTCTGGCCAATGATCTGGAAAACGCCAAGATCGGCACTGCGTAAAGATCCCAGTTCGCTACCGCTGTTTTGGGCAATTTTTTCGGCTCTAATGCGGGCATCTTCTGTGGCGGCCGAGATCATCTGGATCTTGAGGTCGCTCAATTTCGTGTAGTAGTATCGCGGCGGAGTGGAGTTGAACTGCACCCCTTTTTGGAGAAGTTCGGTGATCTCCCGTGATACTTTTTCGACCATAGGCACATCTGTAGACTCAATTTTTACGGTTTGCTGGAGTTGGTAGCCCTTAAAGATTTCTCCTACATAATTGCCATTCTGGTATTGTGCCTCTCTAAGTTCGGTAGTCTTTACCGAATTGAAGACGATATTCTTCTCGTCTATGCCTTTTGAAATGAGGTATTGTCTTACTGTTTCTTTGTCTGAATTGAGCCTTTCAAAAGCAGCCTGTAGCTCCATGCTGGTTTGAGAAAATGTCCCTTCCCACACAATAAGGTCTGAAGTGAAATCTTCACTTCCCGATCCGGTTACTGCGATGACTCCGGGGGGAGTGGCTCTTTTGAGATAAAAATTACCGGCAATGTAGGCGGCCAGTACTATGGCAACCGATACGAAGATGGGAGCAATGTATTTCATAGGGGGTAAACTGAACGATTTTAAGTTTAAAGATATAAAATAAGTCGGCACAGGGGTTAATTTTACCTCAAATTCCTATTTTTGCGCATGCACAACAACGTCCTTATCTTAGATTTTGGCTCTCAATACACACAATTGATTGCCCGCCGGGTTCGAGAACTCAATATTTACTGCGAGATTCACCCTTACAACAAAATTCCAGCTGATCTTTCCGGTTTTAAAGCTGTAATACTTTCGGGAAGTCCTTTTTCTGTTAGAGCAGAAGATGCGCCACACCCCGATCTCTCGAAGATTAGGAAGCAGCTTCCTGTTCTGGCCGTTTGTTATGGAGCGCAATATCTCGCTCATTTTAACGGCGGAAAGGTAGAAGCTTCAGAAATAAGAGAATACGGCCGTGCAAATCTTTCGGTGATCAAAGATGATGAAGCCTTGTTTGCCGATATTACTGAAAACTCACAGGTATGGATGAGCCACAGTGATACCATTAAGGAATTGCCTGAAAATGGCGTTAGGCTGGCAAGTACACCCGATGTATTAAATGCTGCCTACCGCATTGATGGGGAAGAAACTTACGCCATCCAGTTCCACCCCGAAGTTTATCACTCAACAGATGGAAAGCAACTGCTGGAAAACTTCCTTGTAAACATCGCAAAAGTTGAACAGGAATGGACTCCGGAAGCTTTTGTAGACATGACGGTAGCCGACCTTAAGAAACAAATAGGAGATGATAAAGTAGTGCTGGGGCTAAGTGGTGGCGTAGACTCTACAGTTGCCGCAGTGCTTCTTCACAAAGCAATAGGAAAAAACCTGTACTGCATCTTTGTCAATAATGGTTTGCTTAGAAAAAATGAATTTGAAAGCGTGCTTGACCAGTACAAGCACATGGGCCTTAACGTAAAAGGGGTTGATGCTTCGGCACGTTTTTTGGATGCTCTGGCAGGAATCTCAGACCCTGAAGGGAAGCGGAAGGCGATAGGCAAGACCTTTATTGATGTATTTGACGATGAGGCTCACCGCATAAAAGATGTGAAGTACCTGGCACAGGGAACCATTTATCCCGATGTTATTGAATCTGTCTCGGTGAACGGGCCTTCGGTGACCATCAAGTCTCACCACAATGTGGGCGGTTTACCTGCTTATATGAAGCTTAAGGTTGTGGAGCCGTTGAGAATGTTGTTCAAGGATGAGGTGAGAAGAGTAGGAGCAGAGCTGGAGATAGATAAGGAACTATTGGGAAGACATCCTTTTCCCGGCCCCGGCCTGGCGATTAGGATTCTTGGCGACATCACTCCCGAAAAAGTTCGTATTTTACAGGAGGTGGATGCCATTTTTGTGAATGGATTAAAAGAATGGGAGTTATATGACAAGGTTTGGCAGGCAGGAGCAATTCTTTTGCCGGTGAACTCGGTAGGAGTAATGGGAGATGAAAGAACCTATGAAAAAGTAGTTGCCCTGCGTGCAGTTGAATCTACCGATGGGATGACGGCCGACTGGGTCAATTTGCCTTATGATTTTTTACAAAAGACCTCCAATACAATAATTAACAGAGTTAAAGGCGTTAATAGGGTAGTGTACGACATAAGTTCTAAACCGCCTGCCACTATTGAGTGGGAATAAACAATGATCTATGAAAAAAATTGCAGTTCTTTTTCTCTTTTTGCAAATGTTCGCTGTTCAGGCTTTTGCACAAGAGTATAAATACCACATTGTAAAGAGAGGGGAAACAACAGCGGAAATTGCAAGGCAATACAATATTTCTGAAGAAACGCTCTTTAGGTACAACCCCGATGCCCGTCGCGGGATACAACCCGATGGGAAACTGGTAGTACCACTTAATAGCGGCAGGAATGAAGATATACAGACTTCAGCACAGGAAGATCAAAAATTTGTGACTCATCGCGTGAAGCGGAAAGAGACACTTTTTAGTCTTTCACAGGAGTATAATGTGAGTATTGAAGACATTAAAAGATTCAATAAACATCTTTATTCCGAAGAACTTCGCAGGGGAGAAAAGATCAGGATTCCTAAAAGTATACCTGCCGCGGTAGCGCAGAATCCCGACCCTTCGCCCTCGCCTTCAAATATTTTTGATCTAAGCGTGAAGGAGCACGTGGTGCTTCCGCAGGAAACCCTTTACGGGATTTCCAGAAAATACAACATTACCATTGCCGATTTACAAAGGCTTAACCCCAACATGCAGAACCTGCAGCCGGGGATGGTGATCACGGTGAGGAATGGAAATGTGGAGAAGGTAGTTGATGTAGACGGTAAACTTTTCAAGTACTACCAGGTACAGCCGCAGGAGACCATTTTTAGTCTTACCCGTCGCTTCGGAATTAGTCGTGATTCATTGGTGTCTCTAAACCCGGCACTTGCCGACGGATTAAAATCGGGCATGGTGCTTAAAATTCCAAATATTAAGCTTGCTGAAGGTGTAGGTGAATATGAGGCTGAAGAATACGTAAACCTGGAGCGTAAGATCAATAATTATAAAACAAAGAACCTGGTGGTGATGTTGCCCTTCAACAAGAATAAACTTGTAGTAACCGACACATCTGATAATTATGCCGAAAGAATTAAGAAAGACCAGGTGATGCAATTGTCTCTCGATTTCTACACCGGAGTTTTAATGGCAGTAGATTCGGTTAAGACTTTGGGAATCTCTACAGATCTTACTGTATTAGATACCGAGCAAAATCCCGGAAAGGTTAATTTGCTGCTCAACACCCAAAATTTTGATAACGTTGATGCTGTGATTGGGCCACTTTTACAGTCTACCGTAGAAACTGCCGCAAGAGGCCTGGAACGTAGGAATATTCCTGTGGTTTCCCCTCTTTCAAAAAATCAAATTACCGCTCTCGATAATTACCTGCAAACCCGTCCTACAGATGAGATGCTTCGTGAAGCGATGATCTCATTTATTTCAGAAAATTCTGCGGGTAAGAACCTTGTGATCATTGCCGACGGGAGCGCAGCCGAGAACAGGAGACGGCTTTCTGCTGCTTTTCCCGCTGCCAGGTTGGTAACGCCCTCAGAAGGTGGTTCCATCAATCAGGCGCAGGTTGCAGGAGCCCTCGATAAAACCCGTCCTAACTGGATCATCCTGGAGTCGAGCAAGATTGGAGTATTGAGCAATGCTACCTCATACCTCAATTCTATTGCCGATGCATACAAGATCACGCTGTTGACAACCGACAGGAATAAGTCTTTTGAAAGTGATAATATTTCCAATAGTCATTTAGGAAAACTCAATTTCCATTACCCTTCTGTTGATCGTAATTTTGATCCTGAAAAGAACCGGGCTTTTATTGAGAAATATGTCGAAAAGTATGGTGTGGTGCCAAATGCTGCTGCAGTAAGAGGTTTTGATGTGACTTATGATGTTCTGTTAAGGCTGGCTTCGGCAGAAAATCTCTATGAGTCGTTAAAGACAGACAGCACTACCCAGTATGTAGAAAATAAATTCAGTTATGGAATACGTCCCGATGGCGGTTATATCAATAACTCGGTTTATATCTTATCCTACGGAAGGGATCTCAATTTAAAAGTAGTTAGATAATGACTTCAAAAGTGACTTATCTGGGCGATCTAAGAACCCAGTGTGAACATTTACAAAGCAGTAATACTTTTATTACAGATGCGCCCGTAGACAATGAGGGAAGGGGAGAGGCTTTTTCTCCCACCGATACGGTTGCCACAGCCCTGGGAAGCTGTATGATGACCATTATTGGTATTAAGGCCAGAGATCTGGGTATTAATGTGGAAGGGACCACTGCCGGTATCACAAAAACTATGGCTGCAGATCCAAGAAGGATTTCAGGCATAAAAGTTGAACTTAGCTTTCCGGCTTCCTATGATGAGAAAAACAGGAAGATCCTGGAGCGCGCAGCAAAGACATGTCCGGTGCTGTATAGCCTGCATCCCGATATCGTTCTGGACATTAGTTTCCACTATGAAAATACCATTTCTAAGTAGCCTTTTAATTCTGTTAGCCTCTTTAGGAGCGCAGGCCCAGGTGCCGGAAGAAAAGATAGGATGGGAGGAAAATGCTCTCACCTGGGAGAATTTTCAGGCCGCACCAGATCCTAACAGCCCTTTTTCTGCAAATACCAGTTCGGGCATCTCATACTCCTGGTCGCTTAAAACTTCTGTTTTAGGTAAAGAATATCAATTTGAAGTAGAATCTTTTTTCAATCCGCAGAGATCGTGGGTAAAAGACAGTAATTCTGTCCACCTGCTGGCTCATGAGCAGCTGCACTTTGATATCACAGAATTGCACGCAAGAAAGCTTCGGAAAGCGATGGTGGAATTTGATTTCAAAAAAAGCAGGGAGGTAAAATCTTCTTTGCAGGAGATCTATAAAAATGTTGAAAAGGAGCGGGCACTCATGCAGCAAAAATTTGACAGAGAGACAGGACACAGTATGAATAAAGAAGCCCAGGTCAAGTGGCAAATATTGGTTAATGAAGAATTGAAAAAGCTGGAAGAATTCTCTTCTTAAAAGCTCGCGACTTCGGCTTTGGCTGCTTCAAATTCTTTGAGCATATCCTGAATAATTTCGGCTGCAGGTTTGATGTCGTGAATCAATCCCGAAATCTGCCCTATTTCCAGTTTCCCTTCCTCTAGATCTCCTTCAAACATGCCTTTTTTGGCTCTTGCACGTCCCAGCAGTTCAATGAGTTGATCTTTTGTAGGGCTTGTAGCATAAAGCTCGGTTACCTGCTCAAAAAAGCGGTTTTTCAATAGCCTTACAGGAGCGAGTTCTTTTAGAGTAAGCACAGTATCTCCTTCTTTGGCCTGTACCACCATTTCCTTGAAGTTTGGATGAGACGAAGCTTCATTGCAGGCAACAAACCTGCTGCCCACCTGCACGGCATCGGCTCCCAAAACCATCGCAGCCAGCATTCCGCGGCCGGTGGCAATACCTCCTGCGGCTATAAGCGGAATTTTGATTTGTTCCCTAACCATGGGAATTAAGGTAAAAGTGGTAGTCTCATCCCTGCCATTGTGGCCTCCGGCTTCAAAACCTTCAGCTACCACTGCATCTACACCGGCGGCTTCAGCTTTAAGGGCAAATTTCACGCTGCTTACCACATGAACTACTTTGATTCCTTTTTCCTGTAAATAGGGCGTCCAGGTCTTCGGGTTTCCGGCAGAGGTAAAGACGATTTTTACTCCTTCTTCAATGATGATCTCCATGATCTGTTCCAGGTTGGGGTAGAGCATGGGAACATTAACGGCAAAAGGAAAGGAGGTCGCTTTTTGATATTTTTGGATGTGCTCCCTAAGAACTTCAGGATACATAGAGCCTGCACCAATAATTCCCAGTCCTCCTTCATTGCTCACGGCGCTGGCAAGTTTCCATCCGCTGGCCCAAATCATTCCGGCCTGTATTATGGGATATTTTATGTCAAAGAGTTGGGTGATCCTGTTGTTGGTCATAATTGGCGGGTATAGTCCCTGTCGTGAAGCCACGACAGGGTTAAAAAGTTCTTTTGCGAAGTTAAGAAATTACTCCAGAACCTATTAGTTCATCTTCCCGGTACCAGGCCACAAACTGGCCTTCGGTAATAGAAGGTTGTGCTTTGTCAAAAATAATATAGAGGCCGTGCTCTGTTTGGTAAAGCCTTGCCTCCTGAAGTTCCTGCCGGTAACGAATTCTGGCTTTTACGGGCATTTCTTCATCTGTCTCCAGTTTTAAATCGGGCCGCACCCAGTGTATCTCATCGGGAGAAATAAAGAGGCCACGACGGTAAATTCCGGGGTGATCTTTTCCCTGTCCGGTGTAAATCACGTTTTCTTTCACATCGGTTTCAATTACGAAAAGAGGTTCGGGGGTACCACCCACGGCAAGACCTTTTCGTTGCCCCTTGGTAAAATAATGAGCCCCCTGGTGACGCCCCACTTTTTTACCTTCGGAAGGCTGATATGAATATTTACGGGACATGAATTGTAGCTCTTCCAGTTTATTCTGAAATTCTTTGGTTTCAGACTGAAATTTTTCTTCTGAAGCAGGAATTTCTACGATGTCACCTTCTTTAGGTTGCAACTTCTGCTGAAGGAATTCCGGAAGTCTCACTTTCCCGATAAAACAAAGTCCTTGTGAGTCCTTTTTTTCAGCAGTAACAAGATCCTGTTCCGCAGCAATTTTTCGTACTTCACTTTTTTGAAGTTCTCCTATAGGGAACAGCGTTTTTGCAAGTTGCTCCTGTGAAAGCTGACAAAGAAAATATGATTGATCTTTGTTCTTATCTTTTCCCGCAAGCAGTTGAAAAGCTGTTTCACCATCAACCTGTGTTTCTCCCTTGCGACAATAGTGACCTGTTGCAACATAATCGGCACCCAGAGAAAGGGCGATCTTCATGAAGACGTCAAACTTAATTTCCCGGTTACAAAGTACATCAGGATTTGGCGTGCGGCCACGTTCATATTCGTTGAACATGTAATCTACGATACGTTCTTTGTATTCGGCGCTAAGGTCTACGGTTTGAAACGGAATTCCGAGTTTATCGGCTACCAGCATGGCATCGTTTGAATCGTCCAGCCACGGGCATTCCTTGGAAATTGTTACCCCTTCATCATGCCAGTTCTTCATGAACAAGCCAATAACTTCATAGCCCTGCTCTTTTAACAGATAGGCTGCAACACTTGAATCTACACCGCCAGATAAACCTACAACTACTCTTTTCATAATCTTTCTTTCCCCTTTTTAAAGGTCTTGAATTAAGCTGCAAAAATACAGAAAATTTGCCACTTTTGGAGAGTAGAAAGAGAGCAGCCCTGACCGAACTGAAAGAACGGGCAGGGCTGCTTTTTATGTTGTTTTGGCTGTAGGCCGTCTATAGCTGCCTGTCAAAGGATAAGACAGCATTCACCTTCACCTCAGATATGTTGGTGGTAAAGGTGAAGCTATCAGAACCATCAAAGTCAATAGTGCCATTTACTGCCTGAAGATTCGGAATGTAGATGGTGTAATTGTTATCAGACTTTTTTTCCCAGGCACCTTCGCTGTCTTCCAGAACACAGTCATTGTTGGCTGCATAAAGTTCCCAGCTTGCTGTTCCATTAGCCGTAAAAGTGATAGTAGAAGGTTGAGGGCATTGCAGGTCAATTACCGGTGGACTTACAGCGGTAAGAACCCAGGTGTCTACAATACTGGTTTGTGTTGGTGCTGCATCATCGTCATCACTACAAGAAGTGAAGCTGAAAATTCCTAGCATAAAGAATAAGATTAAAAACTTTTTCATAAGGTTCATTTTTTAGGGTTTTGGTAAATATATTAAATCTATAAATGTTGAGGATTGCTTAAAAATCTTTTTCTTCTTTAAGTTTTCCGTTTTCGTAGTATCTCCAGGTGCCGTGGTGTTTGTCGTTTTCATAAATCCCCTCGCTTACAAGCTCACCTTTGCCGTTGTAGATCTTTGCAGGGCCGTGAAGTTTACCGGCTTTATAGAGCAGGTCTTCAAGAACAACGCCTTTAACAGAATATAATTTTCGGGAGCCATCCAGTTGTCCTTTATTATATGTGGCTTCTTCGGCAAGTTGACCATTATCGTAATAGATTTTCTTCTGCCCGTGTAATTCCCCGTTCACATATTGTTCTGTCATCATCACATCATCAGAATCTTTGTGGTAGTAGGTCCAGGTACCGGTGCGCTGTTGACCTGTAAATTCGCCCTCACTTATTGTACTTCCATCCTGCGCCAGGTATTTTGCTGCTACCTTTTCAGCATTAGGGTCAAAATTCATTACGGCAACAGGATGTTTAAGTCCTTCCTGATAAAATTTAAACAATCCGGTTCTTTTTCCATGTTCATATCTGCCCTCAAATTTTGGATGGGACTGGTTATTGTCATAATATTCTATCCACTCACCATTCTTCTCTCCTTTATTATCATAGGCGTTGGGCGAGGTTTGAGCCATAGCAGGGGAGGTCAATAAAAGTATTAAGTATAAGGCGCTGAATGATTTAAATATTGCTGACATATTTTTGTTTAAAAAAAATTAACTAAACTCAAACATTATTGTTTGTTCTTTTACTTTAGATTTGAATTGTAACTTAAAATAAACTACAAATGAAAGATTTATTAAACTTAAAAAAAATAGCGGCGGGCCTATTTTTTGTATTGGCTTTTACAGCCTGTAGCGATGATGACGATGACACTGCCATTCCGGTTGTGGAGACTAACACTATAGCCGACTTTGTTGCGTCTAATGACAATTATTCTTCGCTTGCAGCGGCACTCGAAGTTGCCGGTCTTACTGCAACGCTAGATGGAACACAAAATTATACGGTATTTGCACCCGATAATGATGCATTTGCTGCTTTTCTCTCAGACAACGGATTCTCTACCCTTGCTGATGTTCCTGTAGACCTGCTTACCCAGGTATTGCTCAACCATGTACAAATGGGGGAAATTATGGCAGCCGATCTTTCTACAGGTTATATTGAAAGTATGGCTACCGGAAGTGCTTCCGAAGAAAACCTTTCTATGTATATAAGTACAGCAGATGGGGTAATGATCAACGGGGTAGCCACTGTGACTGCAGCCGACATTGAGGTAGATAACGGAATTATACATGCAGTAGATGAAGTGATTGGCTTGCCAAGCGTTGTTACTTTTGCGCTTGCCGATCCTACTTTTAATAGCTTAGTGGCAGCACTTACCAGGGAAGATGATTTTACTTTCGTATCTACTCTTATGGAAACCGGTTCACCCGCGCCATTTACAGTATTTGCGCCTACCAATGAAGCTTTTGCTGCTTTGCTTGGAGAGCTGGAATTGAACTCTTTAAGTCATATACCTGAAGATGTTTTGGCGTCGGTATTGAGCTATCACGTAGTGGCCGGGGCAAACGTAAGATCATCGGCCCTTACAGATGATATGGAAGTTTCTACGCTGCTGGGGCAGTCATTCACTATAGACCTTGATAATGGGGCAGTGATCACTGATGCCAGTGGAAGAACAGCAAATATTATAGTTGTAGATGTACAGGCTAATAACGGGGTTGTTCATGTTCTTGATACTTTTTTGTTACCTGCTATGTAATTGATTGTTTTGGTGGTTGGTTAAATGTAGAAGAGCCCGGGAAATTCCCGGGCTCTTCTTTTTTTTATTGGTAAATAAACGCTGTTATTTCTTTCCTTTCTTTTGTTGTTCTGCCTGCTCCATCATCTCCTGCATCTTGCGGGCAAATTTACCCTGTTTCTTAGGCTTCTTCTTGTTCTCCTGGATTTGTGCGTGAATCTTGTCTTCATCAATAATGAAGTTTTTGATCACCAGCATGATTCCAATAGTAATAAGGTTTGAAGTCAAATAGTACAGTGAAAGTCCACTTGCGTAGTTGTTAAAGAAGATCAACATAAAGAGCGGGGAAAGGTACATGATGAACTTCATGTTAGGCATTCCCGGCTGTTGCGTATTCTGCATTGTTTGCCCGGTGGTCATCATCATATAGATAAAGATGGCAATAGAGGCGAGAATTGGAAACAAACTCACGTGATCTCCGTAGAAAGGTATATAAAAAGGAAGCTCTGCAATCTTATCATAACTTGAAAGATCATCTGCCCAAAGGAAGCCTTTTTGCCTTAACTGGAAAGCACTGGGGAAGAACATGAAGAGCGCGTAGAATACCGGCAGCTGCATTAAGGCAGGAAGACAACCACTCATGGGGCTGGCGCCGGCTTTACTGTACAGTTTCATAGTTTCCTGCTGCTTCTTCATTGGGTTGTCCTTGTACTTCTCGTTGAGCTCGTTGATCTCAGGTCTTAAAACCTTCATCTTTGCCTGTGACAGGTACTGCTTGTATTGAACAGGGGAGAGCACAAGTTTAATTGCAATAGTCATTACAATAATGGCTATCCCATACCCCATGTAATTGGTAATAAAGGCAAAGAAAGGAATGAATAAATACCTGTTGATCCAGCCAAAGATTCCCCATCCAAGGGGCATTATTTCGTCAAGGTTCCTGTCGTAATCATTTAGGATCTTGTAATCACTGGGGCCATAATACCAGTTCATGTTGTAATTAAGCTCCCCGCCGTTAAGCTGTAACGGCATGGTAGAAGCAAAGGCCTTGGTGTATAATGTATCTACTTCTTCATCTTCCACAAGGTTTTCTGCCTTAAATGTTCCGGTTTCAAAAGGAGTGTCGGTAAGTAGTATAGATGTAAAGAAATGCTGTTTATAAGCGACATAAGAAATATCCTTTTCTTCATCTTCCCCGTCATTCACTTCATCATCGTTACCGCCATCATACTCATATACAAGTTTGGTGTACCGGTTTTCATAAGTGATACTTTTTGCATGCCTGTAGCCTTTGAGTTTCCAATCGAGAACTATAGGTGCCGAAGAGTTTAGAACGTCATTTAAACCTTGTGATCTAACCGTAAAGTCTATCATGTACTCGCCAGGCTTCAGCACGTAACGATATTCAAGAAATTCTTCAGGAGAAACCTTAAGTTTCATTGAAACAATGGTGTTTTCTCCATTTTTGGTTACAGTCGGCTCAAAGTAAAGATCTTTTGTATTAAGTACCCGGCCATCTACAGTTGAAAAACTGAGGTTAAAAGATGCATTATCATCTTTTATAAGGTAGACAGGAATAGAATCAAAGGTCTTGTAATTCTTCATTCTTGCTTCGGAAAGGTATCCGCCTTTGTTTGAAAAATTCAAAGCAAGAACATCGTTTTCAACTGAAGTAGTATTCTCTGAAGCTGAAGGTAAAGTAGCTGAATATCCAAATGCACCCAACCTGGCTGCTGCCCGGGCTACCGCTGCCGAATCTGTCTCCTGTACTGCATCATCGTACTGCGGCACTTCTTGCTGTGCATCGGGAGTGACTACAACTTCATCATTTGCCGGTTCTTCCACAACTTCGGGAGCCGAAGGATTCATGTACAACATCCATAACAGGATTCCCCCAATGAGAAGGAATCCTATTAAAGAATTAATATCTAATTTTTTTTCTTCCATTATAAAAATTAATAAACGCGGATCTTTCCGCTGTCATTGCCAGTCAAAATTGTGACCAAAAAAGGCTATTGTGCCAGGCTGGCATTATTTTTTTTCTGTGAGTATTCTTTTGCAGCTTTAATAAAAGCTATAAAAAGAGGGTGCGGGTTCGCAACCGTACTTTTATATTCGGGGTGATATTGCACCCCAACAAACCATGGGTGGTCTTCTATTTCTACAATCTCTACCAGGTTCGTTTTTGGGTTTACTCCGGTGCTTTTAAGTCCGTGAGATTCCATTTGGGTGGTGTATTGATTGTTGTATTCGTAGCGGTGGCGGTGTCTTTCAAAGATCTGGTTAGTGCCGTAAACTTCTTTGGCAGTTGAATCATCTTTTACGGTACATTCCCACGAGCCTAACCTCATGGTACCACCAAGGTGCGTAATTTCCTTTTGCTCCTTCATAAGGTCAATCACCGGGTGAGGTGTGTTAGGATCCATCTCTGTAGAATTTGCCTTTTTAAGTTGTAGTACATTTCGGGCAAACTCAATTACTGCCATTTGCATCCCAAGACAAATACCCAAAAAGGGCAATTTGTGCTCTCTTGCAAAACGCACGGCATCAATCTTTCCTTCAACTCCGCGCTCTCCAAATCCGGGGGCAACTAAAATTCCGTCGAGGTGTGAGATCTTGTTCTGTATAGTGCTTTGGTTGATAAATTCAGAATGAATGCTTTCTACTTTTACCTTCACTTCATTTGCAGCACCGGCGTGAATAAAAGCTTCCAGAATAGATTTATAAGAATCCTGAAGTTCAACATATTTACCAATCAGGCCAATGGTCACTTCATGTTTTGGATTCTTGTGACGCTTTAAAAATTCATTCCACTGCGTAAGGTTTGGTGTGGTGTCATCGGGAAGGTTCAGTTTCTTTAAAGTCACCGTATCCAGGCCTTCCTGCAGCATCATATTTGGCACATCATAAATGGTAGAAGCATCTATAGATTGTATAACAGCTTCCTGTTTTACGTTGCAAAAAAGTGCCAGTTTACGCCTTATGTCGTCAGAGAGTTCGTGTTCGGTACGGCATACCAGGATATCGGCTCTAAGTCCGCTTTCCATGAGCGTCTTCACGCTGTGTTGGGTAGGTTTCGTCTTAAGTTCGCCAGCTGCCGAGAGAAAGGGAACCAGCGTAAGGTGAATTACCAGCGCATTGTCATCTCCTAATTCCCACTTTAACTGCCTCACCGCCTCAATGTACGGCAGGGATTCAATATCCCCCACAGTACCGCCAATCTCGGTGATCACAATATCATACTCGTGGTTCTTGCCAAGTAGCTGTACCCGCTCCTTAATCTCATTGGTGATGTGCGGAATAACCTGTACGGTTTTCCCCAAAAAATCCCCGCGGCGCTCTTTTTCAATTACGCTTTGGTAGATGCGGCCGGTGGTAACATTATTGGCCTGGGAGGTGTTCACGTTTAGAAAACGTTCATAATGCCCCAGGTCGAGATCGGTTTCTGCCCCGTCTTCAGTGACATAGCATTCACCGTGTTCATAAGGATTTAACGTACCGGGGTCAACGTTGATGTAAGGATCCAGTTTCTGAATAGTGGTCTTGTATCCACGCGCTTGCAGTAATTTTGCCAGGGAAGCAGCAATTATGCCTTTTCCAAGCGAAGAGGAAACGCCGCCGGTGACAAAGATATACTTGGTTTCAGCCATTGTAGAGAGATGTTTGTGCGTCTTTTTATTCAGGGCGCTAAATTACAAAGAAGAAAAGAAAAAGAAACCATTTGCAGGAGAATATGTTAGCAAAACTTTAAGGAATGAAATCCTAGCAAAATACCGGCAAAACTGCGCTATCTCGGGTATTTTCTCCTAATAGTCCGCAGGATATCTTCCATGCCGTTCACTTTAAGATCAAGCACCTGCTGTAGTTGATCTCCGGTTTTTCCCTTCGGAAATCCCTGTTGTCTGAACCAGACCAGATAAAATTCCGGTAGTTCTGAAAGATATCGGCCTTTATATTTGCCAAAATGCATCTTCGCATGAGCGAGATCGAGAAGGGCTTTATAATCTGGTTTAAGATCCATGCCGCTAAGGTCTCAAAAATGGCAAAATTGAGGAGGATTTTTTCCGAAGTATCTCTGAAGAATTCAGCCTGGCACCAGATCCTTTGAAAGGTTAAAATCTTGGTAATTCCGCCAGTGTTTTCTGGCAAATAATGAACTTTTGAGTAATTTCAGCCAAAAAGAAATCAATGGCAGTAATAGGATCAATAATAAAAGGACTAATCCAGGTAACCGATGCAGTTTCTTCGGAACCCAAACCTCATGAAGCGCAGGCCGAAGTCTTGAAAAACCTGCTGAAAAAGGCAAAAAATACTGCTTTTGGTCTACATTATAATTTTGAAGAACTTTTAGAAGCAGATGACATAAAGGCAGAATTTGCCAGCCGAATTCCCATTTTTGACTACAATAAGATCAATGATGAGTGGTGGAGCAAAATGCACGAGGGGGAAGAAAATGTTACCTGGCCCGGCAAACCTCCATATTTTGCGCTTAGTTCGGGTACTACGGGTAAATCGAGCAAGAGAATTCCCGTTACCGATGATATGGTAGAGGCGATTCGCCAAACCGGGATCAAACAGGTGGCTTCTTTGGCGAATTACGACCTGCCTTCCGATTTTTTTCAGAAGGAGATTATGATGCTTGGCAGTTCTACCGATCTTAAGCAGGTTGAAGACCACGAAGAAGGAGAGATAAGCGGGATTAGTGCCAGCAATATCCCTTTTTGGTTCCGTAATTTTTACAAACCCGGGGTGGAGATTTCCCAAATTGAAGACTGGGATGAGCGGGTACTGCAAATCGCAAAAGAGGCCAAAAACTGGGATATAGGCGCCCTCACCGGAATCCCGTCATGGACAGAGCTTATGCTCAAAAAGATCATTGAATATCACAATGCTTCCAATATTCATGAAATCTGGCCAAATCTTATGGTGTATTCAACGGGGGGAGTTGCCTTTGAACCATATGAAAAAGCTTTTGATAAACTTGTTTCCCATCCGCTGGTGGTGATAGATACTTACCTGGCTTCCGAAGGATTTATGGCTTTTCAGTCACGGCCCGAAACCCGATCAATGCAGCTGGTTGTTGACAATGGGATATATTTCGAATTTGTGCCTTTTAAGCCTGAATATATTGGAGAAGACGGCGCTGTAACCCCCGATGCCCCTGTGCTGCCACTGGAAAAGGTAGAGCCCGAAAAAGATTATGTACTGTTAATTAGTACGGTCTCGGGAGCCTGGAGATATGTCATTGGCGATACCATAAAATTCACCGACGTAGACCGGCTGGAGATAAGGATCACGGGGAGAACAAAATTTTTTCTGAATGTGGTAGGTTCTCAGCTATCGGTCAATAAAATGAATGATGCCATTAAAGAAATGGAACAAAAATTCAATATTACCATCCCCGAGTTTACTGTGGCCGCGATTAAAAAAGACGGGGAATACATCCATAAATGGTACCTGGGAACAGAAGCTGATATCAATAACGAAGAACTGGCAGCAGCCCTCGATAAAGCCCTTCAGGAAGCCAATAAAAACTATGGTGTGGCCCGCAGTAAAGCTTTAAAAGGGGTGGAGGTCGTGAAAACTTCTCCCGATACGTTTACCTCGTGGAGCGCGGCCAATAAAAAGAAAGGTGGCCAGGTAAAAATGGAAAAGGTGATGAATGAAGAAAAATTCACAGAATGGGAAGAGTTCGTCAATAAACAATAAACAATATTCAATAATCAATAATCCTTACTCCTTTAAGAGTTCTTCCTGTGTTTCTTCCGGTTCTTCTTCCAGTTTATTTACCAGCACCAGGATCTCTTCGGGCGAGAGGTAGAGGCGGGCGATTCTTTCCTTGTAAGTATCAGATAAATGAGAGTTGTTCAGGATAAAATTTTTGGTAGCGAGTATATATTCACTCATTCCGGCATTTACAGCGTAGGTATCGGCAGCACGTTCGGCCCGTTTAATGTAATTTTCCGAAGTGATATACCTGAATCCAAATATAATAAGGCCCATAGCCGATTTGTCCCGATAGTCCATAACATGCCCCAGTTCATGGCCCAGCCAGCCAATTAAAACTTCTGAAGGTACATCGGACATTGTGAATTCTTCTTTTTCAATCAAAAATCTACTGCTGATGAAAATGTTATAAGACCGGTCATTTTTCCCCTTGAACAAATTCGATTTGTTGGGCTGGGCCTGCATGAAAGATTTCTTGATGTCTTTCTTGTACTTAAAATCAATTTCTACATCCTTGAGTTCAGGGTAGTAGGAGAGAGCCACTTTGGCCTCGTGTAGTAGACTTTCGGGAATGAATTTATTGCCCTGGTAAACGATTTTTTTTTCTTCCATGTCTTTTTTTGCAGCACAGCTCCAGTATCCTCCCAGCAACGGCAGCAGGAATAGTATCGCGAACATTTTTTTGAGGGATCTGTGCATTAATTTTTTTTAATCCTGCCCAGATAAGATATAGTTTCCAGCTCCAAATTCTTTGAAATATTTCTTAAAAAATAGGGTCTTCGGCTGATTTTAGCTAATTTGAAAGGAGAATAAAAAATCAACCACTATGCCAGAACTACCCGAAATTACGCTGTACAAAGAATATCTCGATGCTACTGCACTGGATAAAAAAATCACGTCTATAGATTTTTTGAATACCAGCGGATTACAGGCACCAAAAGAAGCGTTTATTAAAGCTTTTGAAGGAAATAAATTTACAGGCAGCCGTAGATTAGGGAAATATCTTTTTATCGAGACCTCGGGAGAAAAAGCTTTGGTTTTGCATTTTGGAATGACAGGAAAGCTGGAGTATTACAAGAATCAGGATCCGCCGAAGTATTCCGGAGTGGTTTTTTCTTTTGAGGATAACGATCACCTGGCTTTTGTGTGCAGAAGGAAACTGGGTAAACTTTTTATTGCTGAAAGCCTGGAAGAATTCAGGCAGCGAAAAGAGTTGGGCCATGATGCGCTAGATCTTTCGGAAGATGAATTCCTTGAACTGCTTGAATCTAAAACCGGAAGCATCAAAGGAGTGTTGACAGATCAACATGTGCTGGCAGGAATTGGCAATTTGTATTCTGATGAAATGCTGTACCAGTGCAAGATACATCCGAAGACAAAGACGAATTTAATTTCAGAAAAACATAAGAAGCAGCTGTTCAGAAAGATGCGAAAAGTGCTTGAAATGGCTATAAAAAAGGAAGGAGTACGAAAGGATTTCCCCGATTCTTATCTCATTAAACATCGAAAAGAAGGTGATGACTGCCCCGCTTGTGAAGGAAAGATCAAACAGATCAAGGTCTCAGGCCGTAGCACTTATTTTTGCCCATCCTGTCAAAAAGAGCAAAAATGAAGGTGCATATAGGTTGTTCGGGCTATAACTATAAAGACTGGCGGGGAGCTTTTTACCCGCAAAAAATGGCGCAGCGCAAGTGGCTGGAGCATTATTCTGCCATTTTTGACACCGTAGAGATCAACAATACATTTTACAGGTTTCCCAGGGAAAAAGTATTACATACATGGAAAGAGACTGTGGAGAAAACTTTCCAGTTTACTTTAAAAGGACACCGGTACATCACCCACCGCAAAAAGCTAAAGGATGTTACTCAAAGCGTGAAGGATTTTGAAAGTCTTGCAAGGCTTTTAAAGCAGAACCTTGGCTGCATTTTATGGCAGTTGCCGCCAAACCTGCACCGGAATGATGAGAAGCTCAGGGAGTTTTGTAAAACGCTTGATCCAACATTAAAAAATGTGCTTGAATTTCGTCATGATTCATGGTATGATGAAGGAGTATTTGATATCCTGAAGGAGCACAACATCATCTTCAGCTCAATTTCAAGTCCCGAATTTCCTGAAGAACTAATCACTACGGGCAAAACAGGCTACCTCCGTTTTCACGGCACAGGTAAAGACTGGTATGATTACCTTTATTCTAAAGATGAAATAAAGGAATGGCATAAAAAGATCATGGATAGTGGGCTCAAGGAAATTTATATTTATTATAATAATGACATACATGCTCATGCCCCCAAAAATGCACAGCAGCTAAAAGAGCTTTTTGGGCAGACTAATTAAACCACCATCTCCATCCCGTCGTGTGCCGGTACCAGCGGGATTTCTTCTTCAAGGTCTTTGATCTTTTGTTTGCTGTTATGCGGAGTGTCTTCAAAGAACCACTCGCCATAGTGACAAAAGACAATTTCTTTGGCGAGCGGAGATAAGAGGTGAATGAGATTGGGAACACCGGTGTGGCCAAAGATCCTGTCTTTCTTTCGATTAATTCGTCCGCCTTTCTTTATAAAGGTAGCTTCGGTGATCACGAGATCTAATGGCGGTAAATCGGCAAGGTTAGCTTTTTCTATCCATGCCACATCTCCTGTAATAAAGATCCTTTTTCCGGCTTTTTCGATGATATAGCCAAGGGAGGTTAATCTTAGGGCATGAATAACAGGAATAGGAGTAAAGGTATATCCTTCTACTTCAAATTTTCCTGCAATCACCTTGAGCTGCGGAATGAGGTCGTGGTCTTCGGGCCCAAAAAGGGGAATTTTGGGTATGAATTTTTCTTTATTCGGAACAAAAAAAGCGTGATCTGGATGAAAGTGGGTAAAGACCACAGCTTTTGGCTTGTTATCCATATATTTTTCTTCCCCTACATCAATCAGGATCTTATCATCTATTAAAAATCCGGTGTGATTAACATGATTTTCAGCTTTGGGTTCTATTTTTCCGCGGGTGCCTAGGATCTTTATCTTCATATTTTATTTTAAATTCCGAAGGGATAAGTTTCAGGAGTTTTGCTGCCGTCAGGTTGCAGGTGTAATGGGTGAAGACCTTTGGTCTTATCAATATATAAAAAGGCATCGTATCTTTTTGACATTTTTGAAGATACATAATTGCCACGCTCCCTGTGTGGATCGTAAACCACACCAACCGCCCGATGACCTATCCTGTCCTGTAGTTTTTTGTACAAGTCGGTACCTTCTTCAAAAAGCAGTAGTTTATTTTCGGCGCCAACGGTATGCAGTTTTCTTTCAATACTTCCTTCAATACCTTTTGGCAGGTCCATTTTTTTCATGGGTGCGCCCCAAAAATCTCCTGCGATCACAGAACCTTCCATACGAGCCAAAGCCCACCAGATAGACCCCGTCATCGCTGTGTTGCATCCTCACCAGTTGCCCTACATTGTGAAGGCCCTGTGCTGCCATACCTGTTGCCCTGGCGTCGCCTACATGGGTATTGTGTTCCCAAACGATTACTTTAGTGTCTTCTCCATGATAATCTGTAAGCGTGTTGAGCGTTTCTACCATATGGCTGTCGCGTACGTTCCATGAAGAGTGGTCAAACTGAGCCATGGCCTCGTAGTATTTTTCGGCATTTTTGAGTACCAGGGAATTTAGTTCGGCATTGAGCCCTGCTTCCGGTTCATTTTCATATTGAGAAGTCTTTTGCCTCACTTCCTTTAACAGCTGTACCACTTCGTTGCGGCACTTTTGTTTGAGGCCGCGGTAAGCTGTAACATAAGAATCGTTTTGCCGGTAAGGTTCGAAACAATCGGCGGTGCGCTTTGCCAGCGCGGCTACTTCAGGATCTTCTTTTTCAAGGTAGTTCACTATGATCTCCATAGATTCCCAGAGGCTGTACACATCAAGCCCGTAAAATCCTATTTTATTCTTTGTATCCAGGTCTTTATTGTAGCCTTTCATCCATTGGGCGAAAGCGGCAACCTCCCAGTTGGCCCACATCCATGTTGGCCAGCGCTTAAAATTTTTGAGCACATCGGGAATGTTTGCAGGGGTGCCGGGAAGATCTTTCACCCAGCGATTGATCTCAAAACAATCTGGCCAGTCACCTTCCACAGCTACGAATGAAAAGCCTTTCTCTTTTATAAGCCGTTTGGAAATTTCAGCTCGCCACGTATAATATTCGTGTGTGCCATGACTGGCTTCCCCAAGCAGCACATATTTTGAATCTCCTATTTTCTCCAGAAGCGGATCCAGGTCTTCTGCATGCTCCAGAGGTTTGATATATTCTTTTTCCTTATCCAGTTGCATATCAGTGGTTTTTATAGAATATAATGTACAAAATCTGAAGCCTTAATGGAAGAGATAAGGTGTGTCTTTAGAAAAGTTTAAGTTGGAATTAATTCTTTTTTAAAAGTCTTTTGATTAATTTAGAAATTATGCAAACAGCTCAAATTGTAATTGGTCTCGCTATTATTCTATTTACCTATCTGGATTTTTTTCACACCACCCTTTCCGGAAATGGGTTTGGGATCTTCTCAAGAATAGTAAACCAGATCCTGAATAGGATCATGATTCAAAACCGGACCCGTACTATTTTTAAATTCTCCGGAATAACCCATCTTTTAATCACGACATTTCTTTGGATGTTGTTGTTATTCATTGGAACATACATTGTTTTTAGTGCCGGAGAAGAAATGGTGGTGAATAGCACTACAGGCCTGCCAGCCACACATCCCGAAAGATTCTACTATACCGGATATGTGCTATCAACACTGGGGATTGGAGATTTCGTTCCGGGAACAGATACCAGCAGGATACTTACCGGAATATTGTCTTTTTCGGGGTTCATTCTTATCACTACGGGGTTAACTTATCTTTTAAGTGTTATCAATGCCGTACTGGCCAAAAAGCAACTTTCCTTTCTTATTTCTACTATGGGAAATGATATTGAAGAGATCTTTATTTTCTTTAAACAACAGGACGATCTAGAAAATTTGATCTCGAATGCAGGAGATGTTAGACAGCAAATTTTAAAAAATGCCAGTAGTTACCTGGCTTTTCCCATGGCTAATTATTTTCTTTCCAAGAATCATGAGTCGGCTCTTATTTTACAGCTGGCCCGGCTTTATGAAGTAATCATGATCATTCGGCTCGACTGGAGTGAGGAAACTGTTCAATATAAGAAGTTAAGTGCGATCATTAATGGTATTAAAAAGTACCTGGAGCTGGGGCTTGAAGATGCCAATGCAGCCAGTCATAATGAAGAGGAGTTAAAAACTTACAGAAGTCACTGGATGAATCATGGGTATTATTTCAAAAATGATTTGGCTGTTGACAAGCAGTTTTCTTCAAGTCTTAAATATGCCGGTTGGAACTGGAAAGAAGTGTATAAGCTTAAGGATGAAGAGTAGGAATAAAAAAAGGCTGCTCAAAAATGGCATTTTTGAGCAGCCTTTTTTTGGAGCTTAGGAAGCTTAGTTGGTAAGTTCCTGCTTTACTCTCTCCTGGAGTTGGGCATCTTGTTGCAATTGATTTGCAATTTCTTCATACCGCTTAACTGAAAGTCCGCTTTCTGTGATCATGCTTTCCATTTCCTTGCGGAATTCTAATTGCATTTCGTTGAGCGCCTTGATAATGGCGTCATATTGCTTTTCTTCTTCTTTAGTAAGATCGGCTTCTGCCTGAGGGTTCATTTGCGCCTGGTGGATGGTATTGAACCTGGCTATTTCCATACCTTCCTTGGTTATAATTTCGCTTAGATCCTTCTGGGCTTCCTGGTTTATCATGCGCATCTTTTGAAAGGTCACCGAAAATTGTTCAATTTCTTTATCTGTAACATCCGATTGTGCTATTAAAGTAGAGGTGCCTATCATCATGAAAAATAAGAGGCCAAAGATCTTCATTTTACTTATAATCATATTTTTTCTGTTAGGTTTAGCACAAACCTAAAGTTAATGATTCAAAAAGGCAAAAAAAGACTGATTTTTTGCCTAAATCTAAAGAAATACGCTTCTTTATTCTCAAAAATGGCAAAAAATGAAGTTATTTTTTCTGTGTCCTGCTTAAACGGTTTCCTTTAATGCCGATAGATCAAGTTTTACCTGTCCGCGCAAAATATCTTCAAAAGTTTCTCTTTTTCTAATCAAATGGGCTTCTCCATTGTACCATAGAACTTCAGGTGGGCGGTAGCGGGAATTGAAGTTGCTGGCCATTGAGTAGCAATACGCACCTGCATTGCTAAAAGCAAGAAGGTCTCCTTCTTTGATCTCAGGGATTCGGCGGTTGCTCGCAAAAGTGTCGGTTTCGCAAATATATCCTACTACCGAGTAGAACCTTTCTTTGCCTTCGGGATTTGAAAGGTTGTGAATTTCATGTCTTGAGCCGTAGAACATGGGGCGAATAAGGTGGTTAAAGCCACTGTCTACTCCTGCAAAAACAGTAGAGGTGGTTTGTTTGATCACATTCACACGGGCCACAAATTTCCCGGCTTCACTCACCAGGTACTTACCTGGTTCAAAAGCAAGGGTGAGATCGCGGCCATATTCTTTACAAAAAGATTTGAATTTTGCAGTGAGTTTTCCTCCCAGTTCTTCAATATTGGTCTCAATATCACCTTCTTTATAAGGTACTTTAAAGCCACTGCCAAAGTCCATGAATTCAAGATCTTTGAAATTTCGGGCGGTTTCAAAAAGAATTTCCGAAGCATACAAAAACACTTCAATATCAAGGATGTCGCTCCCGGTGTGCATGTGTATGCCGTTTATGTGCATGCCGGTGTTTTCAACAATACGCAGAAGGTGCGGTATCTGGTGAATGGAAACCCCAAATTTTGAATCGATATGGCCTACAGAAATATTCGTATTTCCGCCAGCCATTACATGCGGATTTATCCTGATACAAACCGGAACATCTGGATTCCGGGTTCCAAACTGCTCGAGGATAGAAAGGTTATCAATATTAATTTGTACCCCAAGGGCGGCAACTGCTTCTATTTCTTCAAGAGAAACGCCGTTTGGAGTATAAATAATATTAGCTGGATCTACGCCTGCTTCAAGCCCTAATTTCACTTCCTGTATAGAAACGGTGTCAAGCCCGGCGCCCAATTGCTGAAACAACCCAAGTACCGAAATATTGGAAAGTGCCTTAACAGCGTAGTGTATTCTAAGGTTCTTTACCCCGCTAAAAGCACTGGTAAGTCTATTGTATTGGGAAATGATCTTTTCGGCATCATATACGTATACGGGGCTGCCAAATTTTTCTGATATTTCTAAAAGGTCCTGGTTGTTCATAAGTTCATTATTACGGTCACAAAAGTAAAATGGATTTTTGGCTTTTGCCTACAGCCTGTCTAAAATTAACCAATTCTAACAAAATGTTATTTATAACAGGGAGGAAAGCTACAAATTTAGCAGTTCCCAGTCGGGGTAGATAAAAGAATTTTTGTAATTTCAAGTTGTTAATCAGGTATCTATGAAGTCCAGGTTGGCCCTTTTTCCATTACAGAGTATAGTGTTTCCGGGAGAGGTCTTGCCCCTGCATATTTTTGAGCCACGTTATAAAGAACTTATAGACGATTGCGAAAGTACCGGCATTAAGTTTGGAATTCCCACTTATATAGAAAATAACCTGGAGTACGGCACCGAAATGGAACTTATTGAAACGGTGCGGCGTTATGAATCTGGTGCCAGGGATGTAATTTGCAAAGGGACCAGGGTTTTCAGGATTTTGGAATTTGCGCATAATGAAGCTGGAAAGATGTATGCGGGCGGTGATGTGGAATTTTTACCAGATAAGGATGATGCTTCCCAGACCCTAAAAGAGCAGTTAATAAACCTCATTTTTGAGCTCTATGTACATCTGGAAGTGCCCCGGCCAAAAATAAATATCCCCAATTTCAGGAGTTACACACTGGCTCACAAAATAGGTCTTCCCCTTCAGCAGGAATATACCTTACTAAAATTAACTTCAGAAAAAGAAAGACAGGAATTCCTCATTAATCACCTTACCATTACCATCCCTATTTTACAGGAAATGAACCGGGCAAAACAGGTGATAGAACTCAACGGGCACTTCAGAAATTACGATCCTCTCGATTTTCAGGAATTCAGACTCCGGACAAAAAATTAGAGAAAATCAACCTCTTTTATGTGGAAATTAAAAAGATTGGCAGATTCCTCTAACATTTGTTACTTTTGTGCACCTTAACGAACACTGAAGAAACACCTTATTATGAACATACACGAATATCAGGGAAAAGAAATCTTGAGCAGCTTTGGTGTCCGCACTCAGCGCGGCATTGTTGCCCAGGACGCAAAAGAGGCAGTTGAGGCTGCAAAAAAACTTACCGAACAAACCGGTACTGGATGGCATGTCATTAAAGCCCAGGTGCACGCAGGTGGACGTGGAAAAGGCGGGGGAGTAAAACTTGCCAAGAACCTACAGGAAGTGGAAGATATTGCAGGACAAATCATTGGGATGAACCTTGTTACTCCACAAACTTCTGCGGAAGGTAAAAAAGTACACCAGGTTTTGGTGGCCGAAGATGTATATTATCCCGGCGACAGCAAGCCAGAAGAATACTATATGTCTGTTCTTCTAAATCGCGCTACAGGTAAGAATATGATCATGTATTCTACAGAAGGAGGTATGGACATTGAAACAGTGGCCGAAGAAACTCCTCACCTGATATTTAATGAAGAGATTGATCCTGCAACAGGATTGCTGCCTTTCCAGGCAAGAAGGATTGCTTTCAACCTTGGGTTGAGTGGAAATGCTTTTAAAGAAATGACCAAATTTGTAATGTCGCTTTACGAAGCCTTTACAAAGTCAGATAGTTCTCTTTTTGAGATCAACCCGGTGCTTAAGACGAGTGATGATAAGATCATGGCTGTTGATGCCAAGGTGACTCTTGATGATAATGCACTTTTTCGTCATAAAGATTACGCAGAGATGCGTGATATTAGGGAAGAAAGCCCTGTTGAAGTGGAGGCACGCGAAGTTGGGCTTAACTACGTAGACCTTGACGGAAACGTAGGATGTATGGTTAACGGCGCCGGATTGGCAATGGCTACCATGGATCTTATTAAACAAGCCGGGGGAGAGCCTGCAAACTTCCTTGATGTAGGTGGTACCGCCGATGCAAAGAGAGTAGAAGAAGCTTTTAGACTTATCCTGAAGGATGAGAAAGTAAAAGCTATTTTGGTGAACATCTTTGGAGGAATCGTAAGATGTGACCGTGTGGCGCAGGGAATTGTAGATGCTTACAAAAATATGGGTGACACTATCAATGTGCCTATCATTGTTCGCCTACAGGGAACCAATGCCGACATTGCCAAGGAATTGATCGACAACAGCGGACTTGATGTGTACAGTGCTGTCGAATTCCAGGAAGCAGCAGATAAAGTTCAGGAAGTACTGGCTTAATAAGACTTACATATATAGAAAAACCCCGGAATTTCCCGGGGTTTTTTCGTTTATAATATCTTCGGAAATAATTTACCTCGAACTTTCATCTGGGAAGATTTGATAAACATTCTGCAACATTTTCATAACCCGCTTTCTTTCTTCAGAAATAGGAATTGAAATATTTTTATTCCGAAAAGTAAAGCAAAGAATAATGAAGGTGAAATCATCCTGAAGCTCTGAAAACACTCAATTTATCAGGTAATAATATAAATACTGGAAAGAAACTACAGGTAGGTTTTTGGCTTAAAAGAAGCATTAGAGTGAAAAATAACTGTAACAATCAAATTGACTAATAGTCTCTAAAGTACAATCATCAATCAATTATTTAATATTAACCTTAAAACGAACAATTATGAAACGTTGTAAATTATTTTTAGCCGCTGTAGTGATGACCTTATCAACTGTAGCCTTCGCCGGCTCTCCTTCTTCTTTTGAATTTGAAGCAAAGACAGGTTCAATAAGTTATCAAATTGAACGAATGCTCTCCGATTCCGGTTTGGTCATAGAAGAAGATTTTACTGCAACTGTATTTTTTGAAATGACTGGATCAAGAAAAATTAAGGTCCTGCTAGTTGAATCCCCAAATGAAGAAGTCAATGCTTTTTTGAAGAAGCGACTTACCAATCAAAAGCTCCACGGCGATTCCTGGAAGTCTGAAAAAGTTTATGAACTGCCGGTAAGAGTTCAGGCCACAAGATAAGTTCAAAATCCGGGGTAATACCCGGATTTTTTTATAGGCGCCTTTTCTTCATTCCTAATTCACTAATGATAACAACCGGGAAGCTGTTTCAGGAATCAAAAACCTTACATCAAAATATGTGAAACTTTTGTTAAAAATATGTAACCGTGTAACAATCAGTATTTCTAAAAGTCTTTATAGTAAATCATCAATCATCAAATCGCATCAATTATCTAAAAACGAACATCATGAAAAATTTAAAACTGTTGCTGGTAATGTGTGTAATATTTCTTTCCTTATCTGTTTCAGCAAAGGAAATCAGGAATCTAGCAAATCCCGATTCTGTCTCTGTTGAAGTTGAAAGAATGCTTGAGAACCTGGAATTAGCCAATCAATGTGAGCCACTTGAAATCACAATTTTCTTTTCTGTTTCTGAAGATCAGAAGATCCAGAGTTTGCAGGTTTCTTCTTCCAATGAGGAGGTGAATTCTTACATTCAAAAGCAATTGTCTAATGAGCAATTGCCTGTAGAAGCCTGGGTAAAAGGCAAGATTTATGAACTTACTGTAGTAAAGCGCATGAGTTAAGTCAGTACCCATTAGCTTTAAAAATAAAAAACCCGGAAGTAATCACTCCGGGTTTTTTATTTACAGGTGTAAACCACATTCTGTTTTTGGATTGTTGTTCCAGCGGCCCGATCTTTCAACTCCCGGCGAAGTACAATGGGAACATCCAATAGAATGATATCCTTTCTTTACCAGTGGGTGAAAAGGTAACTGGTGTTTTTTAATGAATTCATCCCGCTCCTCTTTAGTAACGTCCAGCAGCGGATAAAACTTTAGGATGTCTCCGCGGTTCTCGAAGATATTGAGGCTAGCACGATGTTCGCTTTGCCATTCCATGAGTCCGCTTACCCAAACGGTATACTTTGCCTTAACCAGGTCAAGGGGTTTTACCTTGTTGATATGGCAACAAAAATCGGGATCTTTTTCCCAGGTTTTATCTTTTTGTGTAAACTCGTGTTCTTCTTTTAGGGCGCTTACAGATTTTACTTTGAGTCCGTAGAGATCAGTAAGTTTTTGCCTGTATTCCAGGGTTTCGCCGAAGTGGTACCCAGTATCAATAAAATATACCAGCTGGTCGCGGTTAACGTCTGAAAATAATTTTAAAAGGAAAGCCGAAGTAGCAGCAAAAGAGCTGGTAAGCATAACTTCGGCAAGGTTAAAATCGTTGTATAGTTCTTCGATCCTTTCGTGAAGGTCGAGCTTTCGGTATTTAAGATTCAGTCTGTCAACTTCGGCAGCCGTAACAACTCTTTTATCTGCAACAATTTCCATCGGCTATTTTTTGTCTTCTTTTTTAGGCATGGGTCCGCGTTTGTAGATTACCAGTCCGTTTAAGAAGTTCCGAAGAAACTGGTCTCCACATTCCATGTATTTTGGGTGATCTTCACTTCTAAAGATCGCACCAATTTCACTTTTTGTGACCTTGAAATCAACAAGGGAGCAAATGTGAACAATATCTTCATCCCTTAGTTTTAAAGCAACTCTCAGCTTTTTGAAGATATCATTATTCGATAAAGGCATAGGTGAATTTTGAGCCGTAAAAGTACGTAACCTGAATTTAAAAATGAAGTTTGAGAGGTATAACTATAATATAAATAAACACCAGAGGATCCTAAAATGTCATTTTGTCAGCATATTTCAGTAGAATTATGTCATAAAGTCTTAATTAACCAGTTGGTATTTAATTTGCCTTACACCGAATGAAAATCAAAAGAAGTTTAATCTCAAAATATTAATGTTATGAACCTTATTAAAAGAAACACCGACAACTGGCTTCCATCTATTTTTGATGACATGTTCAAAACCGACTGGATGGACAATGGAAATTCAGGATTTAACCGTATTGGTACCAGCGTTCCTGCTGTGAATATTTCTGAAAATGATGATGCTTTTACTCTCGAACTTGCAGCGCCAGGTATGACCAAAAAGGATTTTAATCTTGAACTGGATAACGGCGTACTCACAATTTCTGCGGAAGAAAAGAAAGAGGAAGAGAAAAAAGACAATGGTGGTGGGTTTACCCGCCGCGAATTTAGTTATACCAGCTTTAAAAGAGCTTTTAGTCTTCCCGATACTGTAGAAGCCGACAAGATTTCGGCCGAGTATAAAGAAGGGGTATTAATGATCAACCTTCCCAAACGTGAAGACGCAAAGGTACAGGCAAAACGCATGATTGAGATTGGATAATATCGAAATCAAATCAAGAATTTTGAAAAAAGCGTCCTTTGGGACGCTTTTTTATTCTAAGGGGGTAAATACTCCGAGGCTTGCCTCGTTAGTAAATGTTTAAAGTCTGAAAACGTGTTCTCCTATATAATGCTCCGTGGGCTTGCCCCGGAGAAATTTACTTGTCCAGCAAAATCCATCGGTTCCCGGCGCTTTGAATGAGGTATTTCTGTCCCGGTGCAATTGTATTGACCGTAGAGTTTGTAGTAATGTCAAAAAGATCGTTACTGCCAATAAATTCGATGGTTTTAATAGTATTTCCCGGCCAGTTGAGCAGGTAAATGAGCCGGCCTTTATTTGTTGCGGCATCGGGTATGACAATGCTGCTCACCTGATTGTTGATACGCAAACTATAAGTTTCGGGCGTAATTTGAAAAGCGCCGGTGCTGGTGGCTGTAGAAGAGTAGATCCCTGTATTCGGATACTTCCATGTTACCAGTCCGTTAGCATCTGTCATAAGCACCTGATCTGCCAGTCCGCGTGTATCGGGTAATACGTAATCATTTCCTGTAGTTCCTATGCCTACTCTTCCAGCAAAGTAGCCTGCAAATACCTTTTTTGGGTCATTGCCAAAAGCCGTGCTGTAAATGCCGTAGACAAAGCCGTTGCTCTGTTCGGTGCCAATTTCATTGTAGATCCCGTAGTGGTTTTTGGTAGATCCAAAAGTCTTCCCTACATCATTATAGATTCCGTAGATCTCTTCATTGGTATTTTGGTTCACCTCGTTAAATATTCCGTAGTGAATTCCAATTCCGGCGCCACTTACCGAGTTTTTTATCCCGTATTTCTTATCCTGGGTGGCTGTGTTGTTACTGCTTAAAATGCCATAAGTTACATTCTTTGTGGTAGCGCTGGTATTTTCTACTTCCAGCGGAGTGCGAATGTTGTGATCTTCAGCATTGTCTATCATTACCTTTAATTTTACATTAGTAGAAGACCCGCCAATACTCACATTTCCTTTTCTAAATACAGCATCATCGGGGCTGGTTGAGGGGGAGGTGGTTCCTGTTTTATAAAAGTCGGAAGTAGCCTTGCCACCCACTCCCTGCCAGTTACCAGTCACCGAATCCCACCAGTAAAATCCGGGTGAAAATTACCCTTTTTGAGAGCTGAAAAATACGAGCATCCCGTGCTGCTGGGCGCTGGGATTGGTCGCAGGGAAATTTGAGATACGTGGGATAAGAATACCGTCGGTAGGTTCGGGAGAATTCGGATTTTCGGTGTAGATGTCGAGCTGAGCTTTTGGCTCATATGTGTTGATCCCTACCTGGGCTGTTATTTTTCCACAGAATAGCATCAGGAAAATCCCCGAAATTAGAAGCTTGTACACAAGTTGAAATTTTAAATCGGGGAGACACTAATGCAAATGAAGGTAGTTAATTATTTCACATATTGTAAGTTGGCTGTGAAATTTAACATTTAAGAAACTTCTTTGACTTTCTCCTGAAGCATTTTTATTTCATCTCTTAGTTTAGCAGCAGTCATAAAATCGAGTTCTTTGGCCGCAGCTTCCATAGCCTTTCTTTTTTCCCTGATGCGCTTTTCTAATTGAGGTTTGCTGAAGTATTCTGTTTCTGCTTCAGCAGCTTTTAGATCTGGAGCGACTTCATATATGTAAGGTTCAGGTTTTTTTTGCACCAGCATATTTTCGAAAGATTTCTTTAATGCGGTGGGGGTGATGTTGTTCTTCTCGTTGTACTGCAGCTGCTTTTCTCGCCTGTATTCCGTCTGGTCAATAGTTTTTTGCATACTGTCCGTGATCTTGTCGGCATACATGATGGCTTTTCCTTCCAGGTGGCGTGCGGCACGACCAATAGTTTGGGTAAGCGACCTGTTGCTGCGTAAAAATCCTTCTTTATCAGCATCGAGAATGGCAACAAGTGAAACTTCCGGAAGGTCGAGCCCTTCCCGTAGCAGGTTCACTCCCACAAGTACGTCAAAAAGGCCTTTTCTAAGGTCCTGCATAATTTCTACCCGTTCTAAAGTGTCAACATCGCTATGAATGTAACGGCAACGGATATTAATCCTGGTTAAATATTTGGTCAGTTCTTCGGCCATGCGCTTGGTAAGGGTAGTAACGAGAATCCGCTGGTCTTTATCAATCCTTAGCTGCATTTCTTCAATAAGATCATCGATCTGGTTAAGACTGGGGCGCACTTCAATTACCGGATCCAGTAAGCCGGTGGGCCTAATTACCTGCTCAATGTACATGCCCTCTGTCTTCTGAAGCTCATAATCGGCCGGGGTAGCACTTACGTAGATCACCTGATTTTGAAGTACTTCAAATTCCTCAAACTTCAACGGGCGGTTATCCATAGCTGCCGGAAGCCTGAAGCCGTAATCTACAAGCGTTTCCTTTCTTGAGCGGTCACCGCCATACATGGCATGAACCTGCGGAATGGTCACGTGGCTCTCATCAACAACCATAAGGTAATCATCGGGAAAATAATCCAGCAGGCAGAAAGGTCGTGTTCCCGGAGGTCTTCCGTCAAGATACCTGGAGTAATTCTCAATACCCGAGCAATACCCGAGTTCCCTGATCATCTCAAGATCAAAATTTGTGCGTTCATCCAACCTTTTTGCTTCGAGATGTTTTCCAATCTCCTGGAAATAACCAACCTGCTTTACGAGGTCGTCCTGTATATCTTTTATGGCGCCCTGTAAAATATCAGGGGAGGTAACAAACATGTTTGCCGGGTAAATATTGAGTCGGTCGTACTTTTCGATCACATCGTTGGTAGCGGGATCAAAAGCCTCTATTTCTTCAATCTCATCTCCAAAAAAGTGAATTCTGAAGGCATTATCAGCATAGCTCGGAAAGATATCCACGGTGTCACCTTTAATGCGGAAATTTCCGTGGGTGAACTCAGCTTCAGTCCTTGAATATAAACTTTGTACCAACTTGTGAAGCAGCTTTGTACGTGAAATTACCATGTCTCTTTCTATGGAAACCACGTTCTTCTTGAATTCTACCGGATTCCCGATTCCGTAGAGACAGGAAACTGAAGCCACAACAATCACGTCCCTTCTTCCGGAGAGGAGGGAAGAAGTGGTGCTGAGCCGTAATTTTTCAATCTCTTCGTTAATAGAAAGATCTTTTTCAATGTAAGTACCCGAGGAAGGGATAAAAGCTTCAGGCTGGTAATAATCATAATAACTCACAAAATATTCCACCGCATTCTCGGGGAAAAATTGCTTAAATTCTGAATAGAGCTGGGCTGCAAGCGTCTTATTGTGGGCAAGAACCAAAGTGGGTTTTTGCACTTCTTCGATCACATTAGCAACCGTAAAAGTTTTTCCAGATCCTGTGACCCCCAACAGGGTTTGGTATCTTTCCTTATTGTTAATACCGCTTACCAGCTGCTTTATAGCCTGCGGCTGATCTCCTGTAGGTTTAAAATCGGACTTTACTTTGAATTTCATAGACTTTTTTGCTGACCTGCAAAAATAGCCAATTTGAAGCTACCAACAAATATTGCCGGTTTCTAAAAAGTTTAAAATCAGGTTAATTAAAGATCCCTTTTCTTCAGAAGTAAATAAGACAGATAAACGAAAATCACAATCCACAACACCACTATGAGAAGCTGGTACCAGTGAATGGAATAGTCTTTTGTAATCTCTGAACCCAGTTGCGTGGCTGCCGATTGTACTGCGTTGAGCCTGGAGAAAGGCTCTCTTACCAACAAAGCCATAGATTCTAAAGGAAAGAACTGTGCAATGTTTTCAGCAATATTTGAATCCCTGAAGATCTTATATTCCATCACGCCTCTCACAATACTTTCCATGATCCACCAGATGAAGAGGAAACCCAGTGCAAAAGCCGATCTTTTTACCAAAATTCCGAGGAACATACAGAAGGCGAAAAATCCTGTGAGTTTAATGAAGTAGGCCAGGAGGTATTCCATGTCTGAAAAGATGATCGAAATCTCGGTGTAATCTGAAAAAGAAAGGCCTAAAATAAGCGAAACTACAAACAGGAAAATAGTTGATAAAAGGGCAAAAGAAACCACAGTCAGGAATTTAGAGAGCACGAATTCCTTTTTGCTCAACCCGTCAATGAGGTTCTGTTTAATTGTGCGGTTGCTGTATTCGTTAGACATCATGGATACGATCACAATGGCCAGGAACAGCTTTAAAGTCGCAGCGATGTAGCTGTTAAAATGCCAGATGTACGGGAAATTAAAAATCCCCTGATCGGCCAGCCTGAAATTCACATTCCCAAAATTGAATTCTATGGAAGCGATAAGAGCAATAAACGTAATGAGTATAAAATAGGTGGTGATTAGAACCCTTGAAGATTTACTAAACCTAAGTTTGTGATATTCTATATTGAGTAAACGTAGCATTAGGCAGAAATTTGGTTGGTTAACAATAAGAATTGTTCTTCTAAGCTCTCTTTTCGTTTTACGAGCTGGGAGAGGCTAAGGCCGTTCTCGAAGAGGTAAGTGTTTAGGGCTTCGGCTTCCAGCGGCTCTTCCAAAAATGCCGTTATGATTTCCCCTTTTTGAACCACCTTGCCAAAAGCAGGGTGGGAGTTGAGCAGGGACAGTAATTTTTCATCATTTGTAGCCTGGAGTTCGAAGAAACCAAAGCTGGCGTTCATCTGATCTACAGGGCCACTGTAAAGTTTTTCCCCTTTGCGGATAATCACCACGTGGGTGCAGACTTTTTCAACTTCATCCAGCAGGTGAGAGGCTAAGAGAATAGTCGTTCCGGTAGCAGCAATCCTGGTAATGATCTCCCTTATCTGGTGAATCCCCTGCGGGTCTAGTCCGTTTGTAGGTTCGTCAAGAATAAGGATCTCCGGGTCGTTGAGCAAAGCTGAAGCAATTGCCAGCCTTTGTTTCATCCCCAAAGAAAATGTTCGGAATTTACTGTTCCTTCTGTCCAGTAAGCCCACCATATCCAGTTTTTCATCAATGTTATTTGGTGAAACATTTTTGATCTTGCACACGAGCTCCAGGTTTTGTGCAGCTGTCATGTAAGGATAGAAATTGGGACGTTCGATGATAGCCCCTACTTTTTTTAGTGCCTGGTGCGTACTCTGTGAACCATCAAACCATTGAAAATCTCCGCTCGTCTTATTTACAACATTCAGGATGATTCCCAGGGTGGTGGATTTTCCGCTCCCATTGGGCCCTAAAATGCCATATACGTTACCTTTTTCAATGGTGAATGAGAGGTCTTTGACCGCCGTGACGGGACCAAATTTTTTAGTGAGATTATTCAGGCCAAGGATTGTCTTCAAAGTAAACCGTTTTAACATTCGACGTCTAAGTTAACGTTTTGTTACACGGCGAAATAAAAAGAAGTCTTATTTTTGAGGAAATTCAGCGTATGCGGGAAAAATTAATGTCAAAAAAGAAACCAAGCTTTCCGGTTAGCGACCGGTTCCATAAATATCTCGCAAAGTACAATCGAAACACTAAAATTCCGGTTTTTTATGATGATCTGCTGAGGTTTTCGGGGTCTATCGTAGTCTATGACCAGCACGATGAAGATACTTTTTGGGTGCGTTGCTATTATCCCGATTATGAACGGGACGATATTGATAATAGTCTTAAACAGGTTTATACCATCCTGCATTCAGATGGAAGTGACGATTCCCTGGAATTCCTCAATGTTGATGCGATCGACTACTGTACCTTCGGAAATTCAAAACCCTTCCGTATAAAGGTCAGGAATATCCTGAATGACAGTTTTACGTATTTTTATGTCAAGAAAGCGGATGCTTCCCGTATTTACGGATTGGAGTTTGAACATATACTCTCGCCGCACAGGATCAATTTTCTTGTGTACCGGGATACTTTGATTGAAGAGCATATTGCCGGTATTCCCGGAGACGTTTTTATTGAAGATGAACTGCCGTTATGCGATGACCGCGCAAAAACACAAATTGCGAAACAATTTGTAAAGTTCAATGAGCGGTGCACCATCAGGTTGTTGGGTGATATGCGTTCTTATAATTACGTGATCATCCCCACTCACGATTTTGATCATGTAGAGTACCAGATCAGGGCAATTGATTTTGATCAGCAGTGTTTTGAAGGGAATCTGAAGGTCTATCGTCCGCAGTTTTTTAAGGAAAACTTCAAGATGGTCCAATTGGTTAGTGAAAAGCTGCAGGAATCTTCCATAGAACAGTACAGGAGGGAAGAACGGTCATTATTGGCAAAAAGGATCATTAATGCCCAGTCGCGCTATAAGGAATTGATGCGCTGTATCCTCAATGATCAAATCTCTAATGAGCCGAATGTAAAGCAACTTCGAAAAGAACTCTACGAGTTTTCTAATGACATGAAATTTAAAAGAGCCCGTTCAATGGGGCAAATCTTGAGAACGGCACTTGATTTTGTGAAGAGGAATTATGAAGATGTGAATATGAAAAGACTCATTTAAAGGTTTAATGTTTAATGAAGAAGGGATAATAATAGAAAAAGAGGTCTCAAAAATGTCATTTTTGAGACCTCTTTTTCTATTAGTGCTGGTACAAGAAAAGAAGTGGACTTAACTCTTATTCTCTTTATTAAAATATACCAGGTAATAATACATTTGTCGTTCTTCATCCCATCCTTTTTCCACAAATTTTTCAGCAGATTCGGGATTGATAAAGTCCATCTTGATCTGGATATTGGTGTCTAGATTGATGGTGTTTTTAATCGATTTTCTCGCAGCTGTTACGGCTGTGTTAGAGATTGGGAAGCTGGTGAGATCTTCAATCTTGTATTTTGAAGCTTTTTCGGTCTTGTAATTCTGAAATTCAGGAACCAGAGCCGGGTTGTCTATCACTGAATTCAGGAAAGCAGCCTCTTCAAATTCATCGTTCTTGGCGAAGTAATCTACACTTCGGTTCATGAACATCACTTCTTCCTTTTTATCTTCCGCAGGAAGTACCACATCTTTTGCGAAATTCTGGCAAAACTTCAGGTACTTTTTGGTGTGGAAATTCTCATCGGCCAAAACATCAACTCCAAGGAAATTCTCCAGCCAGTATTTAGTGTCATATTTATTAGAGTCGACTGAAAGGATCTTGAAACCTTCCTCGCGATTTTTGTTGAAAATAATTGCTCCTTTGTCAAGCTTGTTCAGGTTGATTCCCTGCTGAATGATCATCTCCAGAATGCTTTCCTTTTCCTGGAACTGCAGGAAATCGTGCTTTAATTCAGACTTAAAAATACCAATAGCAGTGGTCTTTTCATTGTCAAGCATCATATTGTCAAAAAACACAACATAAACCTCCCCACTTTTAATATGCGGATGTGCCGATTGTTCAAAGAGCAGGGTAGTGATCTTTTTTGACTGCTCATGAATGGTTTGAGGTGCATCAAAGATTTTACAGGCAATGTCGTACAAAGGATTGAACTCTACATCTACTTCATTTGTAAACTGGAAATAGTTTTCTTCCTTATCTCTAAAAGGCTTTAAAAAATATTCCTTGATGAGCGGGGTGATCTCATCATTAAGATGAAAAGGCTGGGCAGAAAGAAAGATGTTCTCATTTCTGCTCTTATTGCCAACCCTATGAATAGACAGGGAGTCAATGTGAGCGTTATATAAATTGATCATATTGAAAAGTGCGGTTAAATTACCGGATTAATAAAAGCTGAAAAATAGGAAAATTGGGGACTAGTTCCAGTTTTCGTCAAAAGAAAGATCGTCGTAGTCGTCTACGTCAAAATCGTCATCGTAGTCGAGACCAAGGTCGTCATCTTCGGCCTGGAAATCTTTCTCGGGTGCGCTCACCGGGAGCTGCCCGTGAACAAAAAGCAGGTTTGGATAATCCATTTGCGGGTCGGGTTCTGCGATCTCGGCTAGCTCTACAAGAAAAGTCCACATGCTAAGAAAATCGTAGACATAGATGAGCTTGGTCTGTTGTTCAGAAACCACATCATCAAGGGTAGTCTCATTCATAACCCTTACAGAACCTGTACCTTCGGTCACATCAAACTGGGAAATCTCTTCGCCTTGGTTCCAATCATCATCACTAATGTAGAAAGAAGCTATCTCGGTGCCATCAAACCCGAAGGAGTGTAAAATGGTATTATGTAAATCTTCAAGCGTATTGTCGGCCATAATTTCTATGTCTCTAAATACGTCTTCTTCGGCATCGAGGATAATTCTAAATCTATACAGCATAAGTCAAAAAATTGGATTGCAAAGATACATTTTTAGATGACAAATTACAGCTAGCGACTAAATCTATGCAGGGTAAAAGTCATAGCCGTTAGCAGGAAAAATGCACCTACCTGGTGGGCTACACCCAGCCATAAAGGCACTGCATATATCAAGGTGAGTACACCCAGCAGAAATTGCAGAAATACAAGCCCCACCAGCCAGTTGATCCCTTTTTGCTGCGGAAGGGTAAGTTGTAAATTTCTTGATTTGTACCATATGAAGAGAATAATGGCTACCACGCCATACGCCAGATAGCGATGTACAAACTGAACGCCACTTTTACCTTCAATGAAATTACGCCACAAGGGTTTTTGCTCTATGTAAACGGTCTCGTGAATCCATTCGCCACCGGTCATTTTAGGCCAGAAATTGTGGATCCATCCGGCGTCGAGGCCGGCTACAAATGCGCCCCAGATGATTTGTAAAAGCAGGACGACCATTCCCACCCAAACCAGGTTCCTGAAGCTTTTATTGATGTCTTTTTTCTTAGGATAAACCAAATCCATAGCCACCCAAAAGCAGTAGGCAAAAGTGAGGAATGCCGTGGTTAAATGGGCAGCAAGCCTGTAATGACTCACGGCCGGCATATCTACCAGGCCACTCTTAACCATATACCAGCCTAAAAATCCCTGGAAACCACCCAAAAAGAGCAGTACGAGAGATTTGTAAATAGTAGGTTTTGTGAGTTGTTTGGTGATAAGAAAATAGAGGAAAGGTATAATGAAAACCACTCCTATTAAGCGCCCAATAAGCCTGTGGAGCCATTCCCAGAAGTAAATTCCTTTAAAATCTTCGAGAGTGAAATGGTAATGCAGTTTCTGGTATTCGGGAAACTGTTGGTAGAATTCAAATTCCTCAACCCATTGCTCTTCTGTAAGAGGTGGAATAGTGCCGGTAATGAGTTTATAATCGGATATTGATAACCCGGAATTGGTAAGGCGGGTGATTCCACCAACCACTACCATTACAAAAATTAAAAAACAGCCGGTGTACAGCCAGTAAACTACTTTTTTATTGTCTTTCATGGGGGTAAATGTGAAGGTAAAGCATGTCTTATTTTGGAGATAAACCTATTTCCTTTCCTTTTTGAAGCATATAAGCTTTTGCAGCGTCATAATCGTTGGGGATCACCCCTTCTAAAATGGCTTCTTTAATGGCATCTTTGATGATCCCAATCTCGCGTGATGGTTTCAAACTAAAAGTATCCATGATCTCTTCTCCCGAAACCGGCGGCTGGAAGTTACGTACATGGTCGCGTTCTTCAACTTCTTTAATTTTTTGCCTTACAAGCTTAAAGTTGTTGTGGTACTTTCTGTACCGTCTCAGGTTCTTGGTGGTAATATCGGCTTCACAAAGGGTCATCAGGTCTTCAATGTCTTCACCGGCATCAAAGATGAGTCGGCGTACAGCCGAATCGGTCACATCTTGTGATAACACGATAGGGCGGGAGCTCATGTACACCATTTTTTGTACAAACTTCATCTTTTCGTTGAGGGGCATTCGCAGTCTCTTGAAGAGCTTAAACACCATTTTTGAGCCTACAAATTCATGCCCATGAAAGGTCCAGCCCAGCTTTTCATCAAACTTCTTGGTGGGAGCTTTCCCAATGTCATGCAGTAATGCAGCCCAACGCAACCAGAGGTCATCTGTGTTTTCTGAAATATTATCTACAACTTCAAGCGTGTGCCAAAAATTGTCTTTGTGGCGCTGCCCTTCAATTTCATCAATCCCTTCCAAGGCTGTAAGTTCCGGAAGAATAATCCGTAATAGCCCGGTCTTATGAAGAAGGCCAAATCCTACTGAAGGTTTCGGGGAAAGCAGGATCTTGTGAAGTTCATCTACAATCCTTTCCCTCGAAATAATCTTGAGCCGCCCCCTGTTGCGAATAATTGCCTGCAGCGATTCCTTTTCAATCCTAAATTGCAATTGAGAAGCAAAACGCACTGCCCTTAACATTCTGAGAGGATCATCAGAATAGGTGATATCTGGATCTAACGGCGTGCGAATAACGCCTGCACTTAGATCCTGAAGCCCATTAAACGGGTCCAGTAGGTTTCCGTAGGTGTCTTCATTAAGGCTAAGCGCGAGGGCGTTGATTGTGAAATCCCTGCGGTTCTGGTCATCTTCAAGACTTCCGCTTTTAACGTCGGGGTTTCTGCTTTCTTCGGAATAACTTTCCTTGCGGGCACCAACAAATTCCACTTCCATGTCATAAGCCCTTAGCATGGCAGTTCCGTAGTTTTTAAAGATTTGTACTTTAGGCTTATGCGGAAGCAGCTCAGAAACTTTCTGCGCCAGTTCAATTCCGCTGCCCACAGCCACTATATCAATATCTTTGTGCTCGCCACGTTGCAGGATATAATCCCTTACAAAGCCGCCTATAACGTAACTTTCGAGTTCCAGCTCTGTGGCTGCAAGAGAAATTACTTTGAAAATATTATTGGTTAGGGCCTGTTTATAGTTGTTCACTTTTTTTATTCTTTTTTTCTGCTATGAATCTCAAATGGGCTCATTAAAAATGCTACTTTTTTTTTGCCACGAATTCACGAATAATCTTTATAAAACAATTCGTCGATGATCCAGCAGGTCTTTATGAAAATTAGCCAATATTGCTAATCGGCAATTAGACACTTTTAGGTAATTTATGCATTGAGAAATAAATTTATCATTGACATCCTCTACTGCCTTTATTTCCAGAATTATTTTATCCTGTATTACAAAATCAGCATAAAATTTATGTGACAGAACAATGTCTTTATAAGATACAGAATATTCTTTTTCGCGAGTGAATGGATTTTTTCTGTTTTTAAGTTCATATTCCAGCGCATCCTTGTATACTATTTCTGAAAACCCGCTACCTAAATTATTATATACCTCAAAAAGGGCGCCTACAATGGCATAACTCTCATTTTTGTATATAATATCGGTCATAAATTTAAAGATTCGTACTATTTGAGTAAGAGCCAGGAAATATTCGTGTATTCGTGGCTCCTTTGCTTTATATTACTTTCTAATCACCTTTACTTTCCCGTCATTACTCAGCTTAATAATAGCCGAAGGTTTAGGGGTTTTAATTGCCTGCTGTAAATTTACCACGTAGTCTACGCCATCTATGATCTCCTTGCTTATTTCGCTAAAAGAATTTGGAGTGGGTTGGCCGCTTAAGTTTGCAGAAGTAGACACCAGGGGTCGCTTCAGTTTTCTTATAAGCTGCTCGCAAAATTTGTCTTTGGTCACCCGTATCCCCAGCGTATTGTCTTCTCCTACCAGGTTTTCGGCCACTCTTATAGGCTTGTCGTAAATTATGGTGGTGGGTTTGGCAGCATATTTCAGAATGTCGTAAGCCACTTCGGGTACTTCTTCAATAAACTGGTTGAGCATTTTAAAATCAGAAACCAAACAGATCAATGCCTTTTCCTCACTTCTTCTTTTAAGGGCAAAAATCTTGTCTATAGCCTCAGGATTGGTGGCATCACAGCCAATTCCCCATACCGTATCGGTAGGATATAGAATTATTCCGCCTCTTTTAAGGACGTTAAAAGCATTGTTGAGTTCTTCAGTGTAATCTCCCATTTAGTGCGTTTTTATATGCTTCCAGGGTCTTCCCGGCCATAATCTGACTGGTAAAGGATTCAAATAGTTTGTCCCTGGATATTTTTGCAAAGTTCGGGATTACCTGCGGATTTTCAAGTAAAAACAGCAGGTTTTCGCCCAGCCCTTTAAAGTCATAAGGATCGCTCAACAGGCCGTTGATTTTATCTTCAATAACTTCGGGGATTCCGCCTACATTAGTGCTTACTACAGGAACTTTGTAATAAAAAGATTCGTAGATCACCTGGGGGATGCCTTCGTTTTTGGAAGTGTGGAGCAGGATGTCAAACTGTGGAATAAAAGCTGAAGCATTCGGAATATAACCTGAAAAAAACAGATGGTTTTCGAGATTGCATTCCTGCACAAGGTCTTTAAGAGCAGGGGTTAGCTCGCTGAAGTTACCCACCTGAAAAAAGTAGAGGTCCTTCAGGTTCTTTTTGTTTACAAGAAAATCTGCGATGCGAACAAAAGACTCAAGGTTCTTTGCATCAATATGATTCCCAATGTTGCCAATAATTTTTGAATGCTCCGGAAGCTTATATTCGCTACGTATCCAAAAAGGGCATTTTTGATCCTTATTTTTCAGGCTTGTGCCGTGATAAATTACTTCAAACCTGTCGGGATCACTCAGAGTCTCCAAGCTCACGCGTTTTGTTTCTTCTGAAACACATAAAATGCATTTAATTTTGGGGTAATTATATTTAAAAAGGGTTTGGCGGCGTGCCCTGATAGGAAAACTTGTTTTTTTACTGAAAATGAAGGGAGGCAGGTCAAAAAAATGATCGGCTAATACGGCAAGCGATAGTGCATTGGGATCGTGAATATGGATGAGGTCAATTTTTTCCCTTTTTGAGACCTGAATGATTTTTTTGACATACCTGAAGTCGAAACTCGTAAAAACGGGAGCAGTATAATGCCTTAATTCTAGATTTTTAAGGCTTTGCTCAAAAAGGCTCCCTTTTCTGCACAGTATAATATTGGATATTTCCGGATGGTGTTCAGACATCTCCAGAGAGAGGTTTTCAATATGTTTTTCACCGCCGCCCCAATTTTTTACTGCCGATAAATGAAGGATATTCATATATTTTTTCTGTATAGGTCTTTTCAAAGCCTGGTATTGCGAATTTATAATAAATCTATTCAAGGCAGGCAGGGAAGAATCTGGAAACAGGTATTTCTAAGGATGCTGTGGAGGTGATGAAGCTTATAAATTCTGAAGTTTAAAGTTAATGCAAACTCAAATAGCTAACTTTGCAAAAAGGTTGAGAAAATATGAAGGTAGTTGTAAGCGCAGCATATTCATCTTATAAAAAAGAGATTATTGATGCTTTAAACAATTTTGAAAAGGAAGGCCGAAAAATCGGTCCCGGGAAAAGAAATATTTTAAAAGCAGTAGTCATAAAGAAGAAAGAGCTTAACATTAAAGCTTTTAAGATCCCTAACGTTGTAAATAAAATTGCTTACAGGTTTTTTAGAAAATCTAAAGCCGAAAGATCTTTTATATATGCCAGTGAACTTTTAAAAAGAGGAATTAACACCCCGGCCCCTGTGGCTTATGCTGAAGAAACTACATCTTTTTCTTTTTTAAAAAGTTACTATGTTAGCGAACACCTGGAGTACGATTTAACCTTTAGGGATATTGACCTCGACAAAAAGAGGCATGAAGAAATTTTACGTGCCTTTACCAGATTCACTTTCAAATTGCATGAAGAAGGGATTGAATTCCTGGATCATTCCCCCGGAAATACACTCATTCAAATTAACGAAAACGACTACAAATTTTATCTGGTTGATCTTAACAGGATGAATTTTAAATCGCTTAATTTCAATGAGCGAATGAAGAATTTTGAACGTCTTACTCCAAACAAAAAACAGGTGGAAGTAATGGCGGATGAGTATGCTAAATTAATCAATAGGCCCAAAAACGAAGTTTTTGAAAAGATGTGGTCTTTAGTAGACACGTTCTTTAAGAACCGTGGGAAGAACAGGAAATTAAAAAAGCAATTAAAGAAGTCGGTAGGAATTAAATAGGATAAAAGGAGTTTTAACCTTTTATATGCTTCAGAAAAAAGTTCAAAACTACCTTACAATTCTACATAAGGGATTAAGCAAAAAGGTTTGTTTAAAATATCTTCCCAGCTGTAATAGTTATCTTTTGCTGTGAGTTCAGGATATTTTTCGCTTTTCAGGCGGTATGTACTGTAACATTCCCAGGAGTTATCGCTAAGATGTAAATGAACTTCATTCATCTTTACCCAGGCCATAATCCTTATAAATTTTTCAATTCATCTACAGTAAAAAACTTTCGGGCCATATCAATCATTAGTATGGGTTTTTCATACTGTGGGGGGTCGATAATTGTGCCGGCTGAAAGTTTATCATTTTGTTAGCCTGAGAGAATAACTGTAGCAATTTCTGGTAATGTGAACCAGGCTAGTGTATGAGTCGGCTTTTATAGCTGTATTCATACCCGGTTCTATCTGGTAAGCATCCTCTTGAGCTTTAATGTTTAAATACGCTGTGTCAAATTCCAGGTTGAGAACAAAATCTCCCGGAGCATCAACAAGCGGAATCTCAAGATCTATCAGTTCAAGTTTAAATCTGTTTAACAGTAGTTGTTCTTTATCATTAATATTAGAAGGGAATTTTACATGTATTACTTTAAAATGTATTTGACTTCCCGTGGGATTCCACTGTTGGGGTGCAGGGACGATATTTATGAAATGTTGGGCAAGAGCACAGAAGTGGATTAATGCAACAATAAAGATTAGAGTTAATTTTTCATGAAAATTGGGAGAGGGGTTATACAATTAGCTACAGCCTAATACAAGATATGAGCAACAGAAACAAAAATATAGTAAAAGCCCTGCTGAAATTTCAGCAGGGGTTTACAGTAGAGGGTAATTATAATTAGGGAAGTCTTATGCCTATTATTTTAGAAATTCAGTAATTATTGAGTAGGGTTCTGCGTTAAAGTTCCGGGGTATGAATTGATTGCATCTTGTGGAATGAAGAATATCACCCTATAATCGGCACTATATTAAAAACTGTGTAAGTTTTAAATAAAGGGGTTTGTTAGCCCCGTTATTTTTTTAACCTTGCCTGCAAAATCCAGGCACTAATATTTACACATTGATGAAAAAAGAAGATCTATTCGATGATGAGTTTTTAAAACAGTTTAAATCCGGAGAAGAACTTAGCAGCTTTCTCAAGCAACTTCAAAAACGAGGATTGGAGAAAATACTTGAAGGTGAACTTGATGGCCATCTGGATTACGACAAGAACCAAAAGTCTGGATCTGGAAATACCAGGAACGGTTATTCTCAGAAAAAGGTTCGCAGCTCTTACGGTGAAGACACTATAAAGGTTCCCCGCGACCGTGATGGCTCTTTTAATCCCATGATCGTTCCCAAACGAAAAAACATGGTGGACGGGATTGAAAATGTTATTGTATCACTATATGCAAAGGGAATGAGCAATAGCGATATTGAGGAGCAAATCTCTGAGGTGTATGGTTTTGATGTCTCTACTTCTACTATATCCAGAATTACAGACAGAATCAGCAATGATATCGTAGCCTGGCAAAATCGTCCTTTAGAGCCTGTGTATCTGATCGTTTGGATGGACGGAATCGTATTCAAGGTTCGAGAGAACTCTAAGGTAGTCAACAAAACCATTTACATAGCTGTAGGCCTTAGAAGAGATGGTAAAAAGGAAGTTCTTGGCCTTTGGTTAGGAAAGAATGAATCTGCCGCCTTCTGGATGAGCGTATTGACCGATATGAAAGCCCGGGGAGTTGAGGACATTTTAATCACTGCCACTGATAATCTCAATGGATTTACGGATACCATTAAGAATGTTTTTCCACAGTCTAAAACTCAAATCTGTGTGGTTCACCAGATCAGAAACGCCTGTAGGTATGTAGTTTGGAAAGATAAAAAAGCCTTTACCAGGGATATGAAGTTGATATACGATGCACCTACCAAACAAGCCGCAGAAGCTGCCTTGGAAGATTTTGCCACCCAATGGAACTCTAAGTATTCTTATGCGATAAAAAGCTGGAGGGACAACTGGGAAGACCTTACCGTCTTTTATGAGTTCCCGCTGGAGATCAGGCGAATCATTTACACCACCAATCTTATTGAGAACCTGAATGGTAAGATCAGAAAGTACACTAAAAACAAATTATCCTTCCCAACCGATGATGCTGTAATGAAATCTGTATATTTGGCTCTGAGGGAAGCAACCAAAAAATGGTCTATGCCCATTAGAAATTGGGGAATCGTCCTCAATCAGTTCTTGACTATATACGAAGAAAGGGTTCAACTTTAGATAAAAAGTCAAACCCCTTTATTTAAAACTTACACACTTTACGGGATAGTGTCCTATAATCAGTGGCTGAAATATCCTCACGCTGGTTGTGGGGACCTGGATACTCCCGTTTTAGAGTTTTCCCATTCCTAAAAACATCGTAACTTCGTTCTGCTTGGAAAGCAAGTTCCGATTGGCGCTCCTTATCAATTAATGTGCTGGCGTTTGTATCGCTTATTTCATTATATCCTCCGTTTACAATAGAACGTTCTCTAACAGTATTTAAATCTGCCAAAGCAGCACCATAATTTCCTAATTTCGCATAGGCTTCTGCTCTATTGAGATAGATCTCTCCTAAACGGCTTATAACAGGGGAGTGCAAATGCGATTCCTCTCCTTCAAGTGAGGCTTTTGTAATGTAAAATTGAAGGTAAACCCGGTTGAGTGTTATATAGTTGTCTATAACTCCCGTATAAGATTTATTTCCATATTGAATAGAATAAATACCCTGTTCACTGTCAATGGGAGTGAGTGAATAATCGTTAGAGCCTTCTGTTGCAGTAAGGTTACCGCCGTTTCGGGTAATCTCTGCCTGTACATAATTTAAAACTTCGCCATCTTCCTTAATAAAACGAAAAACTTCGGTGTATTCTCCTGTCTCAGCATTTGTTGCATAAGTAGGGCGGATGAAAGCTGCACGTGCATCTTTCATGTGATAGCTTTCAAGACGCCAGTCATTTCGTCCTGTTTCACTTAATAATTCGAGGTGTCTGGCACTGGCATACATTTCTCCCCAGCACATTCCGCCAATATTGGCATACATTCCCCCTACACCATAATAGTGATCATAACCCGAGAATTCTGAAGCTACACGTTTAATTGCAAATATTGTTTCTGGATTGTTTTCAGGAATATAGGTGTTATATTTCATGAACTGTTCTCTTGGTAATAGAGAAAATTTGCCAGAATTGATCACTTTGTCAGAGTACTCTATTGATAGTTGAGCGAATTCTGTGTTGGGAGATTCATAAGTACCGCTCATGTACAAATATATACGCGATAACATGGCCTGAGCTGCTTCTTTTGTAGCATAGATTGGTTCTTTATCTATAGTTAAAAGTTCCTCTGCTTTTTTCAGGTCTTTAATGGCTTGCAGGTAGCTCTCTGCTACTGTAGCGCGATCGGGTAATTCGAGGTTGATAACATCTTCAGGAGTGCCATTAACAATAGGAACTCCCAGGTTTGTTTCTGGATTTTGATAGTATGGACGGCCAAAAGCCCGGGTAAGATAAAAATACATCATTCCACGAATGTAGTAAGCCTCACCTATACTGTTGTCTATTTCTGTACTCTGCCCCTCGTCAACCATAGCTATGACATTAGAAGCTTGAGCAATAGCTTTGTAACCAGAATCCCAGAACTGGGTGAGTCTATAGTTGTTGGGAGTGCGGGCATAGGAGATAAATTCATAAAAAGCATCTGTAGATGATCCACGTATCATCATATTGTCTCCTGCATATTCTCCCATCCTGTGCATGGGATCCGATCATGCTTTTAACTGTGCATAGGTTCCATTTAGCAATGCCTCAAGCGCAGCATCAGGATCATCTACAATTGTTCCAGAATCCATACTACCATGAGGTAAGCGGTCAATTTCACAGGCTAAAAATAATATTGCGGCCAAGAAAGTTGTAAATATTTTTTTCATGATATTCCTATTTAAAATGATACGTTAAGTCCAAACATATATTTACGAGTGGAGGGATATACACCTGGGCCAGTTGATCCCATAATAGCTCCTCCGCTACCTGCTGGGATTTCAGGATCTACTCCGGAGTAATCTGTAATTACAAATAGATTCTCTCCAGATAAAGAAATACGCAAATTGTCTATTGATAATTTGCTGGTAGGAACATTATATCCTAGCGTTAGAGACCGAAGCTTCAAAAAATCTCCATCTTCTAAAAAACGTGTAGAAGGTGCATTTGCTTTGTCTTGATTATTATATCTAGCAATGGGATGTGTGGCTATATCACCTGGTTTTTCCCAACGACTCCAACCTGGTCTTAATTTCATTTGATTTCTGTCTGTGTATGTGCCGTCGGAATCATATTCTTGTCGGGAATAGTTATAGATTTTACCTCCTATGGCAAACCCGAACATGGCGCTAAGGTCAAACTGTTTATAATTTATAGCAGTTGAAAAACCACCGAAAAGATCAGGAGATACCTTTCCTGTTTTTTCAAAAGTAGCTTCTGAATAATTGCTTGTAGTAGTTCTGGACAGTTCGTTCCCTTCACCATCTCTCTCCACCTTATACCATAGTGGTAATCCATTTTCCGAATTTACACCTGCCCATTCCTTGAGGTAATAAGTGTCAACAGGGCGACCTGGTTCCAGCATGCGTTGTGCAGAACCTGCAATGCCCAGTCCATCACTTATAATTATAGGCCTAACAATGTAATTTCCGTCAGAATCTTTTGTTTTGTACAATTTGGTTAATTCATTGGTATTATGACCTAGGTTGATATCTAAACTCCAGATTAGATCTTCATTGTTTATGAGATCTCCTCCAAGACCAATTTCAAATCCTTTGTTTTGCATTTCCCCAATGTTTTGCCAAATACTGGTAACACCTGTCAAACCAGTAATTGGAACCCGGTAGAGAATATTTTCTGTATTTTTAATGTAATAATCAAAAGTAAATCTCAAACGATTTTTAAATGCACGTGCGTCTAATCCGATACCGCTTGTATAGGTTTTTTCCCAAGTGAGGTCATTATTCCCTATTTGGCTAATAAGAGCTCCGGATTGTTCATAATAACTAGCACCACTAGAAACGGAGTATAAATCGTACTGGGGGTAAAGAGATGTGGGTTTATTCCCTACTGAACCGTAAGCTGCTCGTAATTTTAAAGCGTCTATCTGCTGTACCCGGAACCATTTTTCAGTATGAATATTCCATCCACCACTGACTGAAAAGAAATTCCCGTATTTAGCATTCTCACCAAAATTAGAAGCGCCATCTCTTCGAAAAGAAATTTGAGCTAAATATTTACGGTCATAAGCATAATTAGAATTAAAAAGAACTGATTGTACAGCCCACTCACTTACACCTCCTTTAGTACGTTCAGGTTTGGCCACGACATCCAAAACCTCAAAGCCTGGAATAAAACCTGTACCGTAGGCATCGAGAGAGGCTCCTAAATAATCATTAAATTCATAAGCTATTAAGCCCTGTAGATCATGCTTATTCCATTTTTGATCGAATCTTAAAATTTGATTAGTATATCGGCGGGTACTTTCTGATCGGTAATCTGTTATTCTTCCATCTACACTTTTACCACCATTTGATCGGGGGTCGGTATAACCATTAGTCTTATAATGAATATAACGATAGCTGTTGACAGAAGAAAAAGTTAACCAATTGGTCAATTTGATGTCAAAATCCATATTTCCCATGAACTGGTAGTTTTTATTTGACGAGTGATTCCATTGGAGATCATATAAATAATTTGTGCTCGCACTATTCACCCAACTGCTGGAACGGTGAGATACAAGGTTTCCCTCATCATCATAAGGACTATCCCACGGCAGGTTTGAGTATATAGCTGTTGTCGAGTATTGACGGTCCTCGACATCACGCAAGGAACCGGTTAAAGATGGTTTGATGGTTAACCGTTCAGTAGGTCTGTACTCAGTATTTAATCTGAAGTTGTAACGTGTGTAATCGTATCCTTTGACTGCTCCTTGTTTATCATATAAACCTAAGGACAAATAAGAACGAAGAGTCTCGCTCCCTCCTTGAACAGAGACATTAATATCCTGCGTAAAACCATTTCTTGTTGCCAAATTCCACCAGTCAAAGTTACTATTTCGCAAATCAGCATTCCAACGGGGAAACGAAATTTGGTCAGAATTAGAAAATGAGGCATAATAGTCATAGAGCTCTGTCCCATTCATCATTTCTAAATTTCCATTGGTTAATTCATTAAAGCCTATGTTGGATGACAGACTTACTTTTGTCTCTCCCATTTTAGCCCTTTTGGTTGTTACTACAATCACACCATTGGCTCCTTGTGACCCATATATGGCTGTAGAGGCTGCATCCTTGAGAATTGTTATAGATTTAATGTCGTCTGGATCCATTTCTCCTGCATCAGATCCAATTATTACACCGTCTACTACCCAAAGAGGGCTGGTCGTTCCGCTTAAAGTAGCCTGTCCACGAATTACCACACCTCCTCTTGAGCCTGGTTGCCCAGACCCTGGAGCCACATAGACCCCCGGGGCTTTTCCATTAAGCATATTTTCAACAGAAGGGGATGTAATATCTCTCAATTCTGTGCCTCCAACAGTTTCTAAAGCTCCAGTAAGACTTTCTCTTTTCTGGGTGCCATAACCCACTACTATAACTTCATCTAAAGCAGCAGCACCTTGCTGGAGCGCGATATCGATTTCGCTCCTGTTGTTAATATTAATTTCCTGAGTGGTGTAGCCTAAGTATGAAATAACTAAAGTTGCGTTGGCGGGAGCCTCAAGTACAAAATTCCCGTCAAAATCGGTCATGGTGCCATTAGTAGTACCTTTTTCAATGATGTTAACACCTGGAATAGGGGTCCCTGTATCGTTGTCTACGACTTTTCCGCTTACTTCTACTGTAGTTTGTCCCAACATAATGATGGAGAAGAGTAGAAAATAAGTGGTCAATACGATTTGTTTCATAAGTCTGTTAGAGTTGTTTTTGTTTAGTTTTAAGAAGTTGAACAGAAATTAAACAGTAATCGAAAGAATTTATTCTTCAATAACTTCTGCTAAGTTATGTTTTTGCATATTAATTCCAAATAAAATATTAATAATTATTTATGTAATTATGAGTGTTTTACTGTTTATGAATGCATTTTTTGTAATGAATGCCTTATGAAATAAGGGTTTCGCCTTTATTCTGAATAAATTTAAAAAATTGTAAAATTGAAGGAGTATATAAATTAATTTAAATGCGGAAGTATTAATTAGCTATATAATAGGCAAACGAATATTTTTAATTTCCGAAATATTTCATTTCTTTTGTAAAGACAAATTTTTTTGTAGTTTTACTTGAAGAGTTAAATTGTCAACTTTATCACCCATCTTAAAAATAAAATTTGTGAATATATACACGCAACAGGAGATTACAGGGCAGCCCGAAATATGGCGGTTAACCTTTGAATTGATTCGGCAGAGATCGAAGGAAATAAATGAATATTTACAGCCTATTTTGGCAAACAAGGAATTGCAGATCCTTCTGGCTGGTGCCGGGTCTTCTGCTTTTATAGGCGAGGCAGCCCAGGGTATTATTCAAAAACAAACAAATCGTGATACAAGAGCTATAGCTACGACCGATGTTGTGACTCATCCTGAAAATTTCTTGTGTGTAAATCGTCCTACTTTACAAGTATCTTTTGCCCGTTCTGGGAATAGTCCAGAAAGTTTGGAAACGCTGAAGTTAGTCAATCAGTTCTGTGAGGAGTCTTATCATTTGGTGATTACTTGTAATAAAGATGGTGACTTGGCTCAGTACGCTTTGGCTCATCCAAAAACAGCCTTTGCTTTTTTATTGCCTGAAGGTGCCAATGATAAAAGTCTGGCTATGACTGGAAGTTTTTCTTCTATGTTGCTTAGTGTTTTATTGATCTTTAGTAAAGAAAATGTAGAAGAAAAGAAAGGCGAAATAGCCTCTCTTGTGCGACAGGCTCAAAATATACTTGCGAAAAGGAAAGATTTAAAAGAAATAGCAACAGCAAAATACGAGCGGGTAGTTTTTTTAGGATCTGGACATTTATTAGGAATTGCGCGCGAATGTGCTCTTAAACTTCAGGAGCTTTCTGATGGGATAGTTATTTGCAAACACGATTCTTTTCTTGGATTTAGACATGGCCCCAGGGCGGTTACCAACGAAAAAACTTTGATGGTTTACTTATTCTCATCAAACGACCACGCATATCAATATGAATTAGATCTTGCTAAATCTATAGCCGGCGATGAGCGAAATATAGCTTGTGTTACTATAGGTAGGGAGCAGGAGGTTGAATTAAATCCGCTTCTTAATATCGATCTTGATTTTGAAAAAGAAAAAGAACTTTATATAGTAACAGTGGCCCTGGTTGGGCAGTTGTTAGGATTATACACCTCCCTGGAGCTTGGCCTGGACCCCGATAATCCCTCAAAATCTGGTGCCATAAGCAGGGTCGTAGAGGGTGTGGTGATTTATGACTATCCAAATAGTACAAAAGCATGATCTTAAGTGTTTGTCCAAATCCTTCTGTAGACACTTATGCATGGATCGACACCTTTAAAGCAGGTGGGGTAAATCGCATAGAGCGGGTGGAGGAATTTCCAGGAGGCAAGGGAGTGCACGTGGCCCTTGCCCTTGCCGAGTTAGGTAATACATCAAGCCTAATAGGTGCATGGACAGGAGGTGCAGGTAATTGGATTAAAGACCAATGTGCGCAGAAGAATGTAGCTGCTTTAGGCATTGAGCTCGAAGGGAACATTAGAAAATGTTACACGTTTCGATCGGGCAAAAGCGAGATGAATAATTCTGAACTGCTTGAACCTGGACCTGAATTCACCTCTCAAAAATGGCATTTTTTTAAAGAGTTTTTCCAGGATGCAATTGGTAATACCAGGGTAATTTGCATGGCGGGTTCCTGGCCTGTAAATGCCCCCGTAGATGCTTATGCACAGCTTATTGAAGCAGCAAATAAACAAAATGTTCCCGTGATACTTGATTGTACTGGTATTCAACTGAAGGAGGCACTTAAAAAAGGGTTTTTTGGGCTTCATTTAAACCAGGAGGAAGCCAAAAATTTATGCGGAAGTGAGGATATTCAAGATGTAATGAAATTCCTGAGTGGTAAGGTAGAGATGGTGGCTTTAACCAGGGGAAAAGACGGGCTGGTGCTTGCATATCAAAACAGGGTTCTAACGGCCAATGTAAAAATAGACAAAGTGGTAAGCACGGTAGGCAGTGGCGATTGTCTTACAGCCGGACTGGCACATGCCATTTCCAGGAATTTAAGTATCGAAGAAACAGCTGCATATGGAGTAGCATGTGGTGCTGCAAATTGCCTTTTTGAAGACCTGGGCCAGTTAAGAATAAAAGATGTACAAAGTCTTTTGCAAAGAGTAGAAATAAAGGAAATAATACATGAGGCGTAAAAAATTATTGGTGGTAGGGGAGTTGAATACTGATTTGATCTTAAACAACATCAACGGATTTCCCAAAATAAGCGATGAAATTGTTGCTGAAGAAATGGATTTTACAATTGGTAGTTCTTCAGCTATAATGGCTTCCAATGTGGCAACTATGGGGACTCTCACTTCTTTCTGCGGAAAAATTGGAGCAGACAGGTTTGGAGAATTCGTGCTTACTGAACTTCAGAAGAAGAATGTAGATACCGGCTATATTAGGAAATCTGATACCCACAAAACCGGAATTACCATAGTAATGAACTACGACCAGGACATGGCAAATGTAACTTATTGTGGGGCGATGGAAGATTTTACAATTAATGACATTCCGTGGGGGGGCATTAGATGAATTCGATCACTTTCACCTTTCCAATTTTTTCCTTCAGAAAGGTATTAAACCAGACATTTTAGAAATTTTCAAAAAAGCTAAAGCCGCCGGGCTTACTACATCTCTTGACTTGCAGGTAGACCCCGAAGATAAATGGGATTTTGACTATAAAAAAGTCCTGCCCTATGTAGATATCTTTTTTCCAAACCAGTCTGAATTGCTCAATCTTACCAAAAAAGATGACCTGGAGGAGGCAATTTTAGCCTTAAAACCTGAAGTAAATATTGTAGCTATTAAAATGGGGACTGAAGGCTCACTTTTGGTATCGGGAGACGAGCGAATAATTGAACGTCCTTTTATAAATCGACATTTTAAAGACGCCATAGGTGCAGGTGATTCTTTTAATGCCGGGTTCATTCATGAATATCTCAAAGGCTCTTCCTGGAAAGCCTGTTTAAAAAATGGCAACCTTATGGGGTCTTTAAATACAACCTGTGCAGGAGGTACCACGGCATTTACTACCGCTTCAGAAATAGCATTAAAAAAACAACAAATCGAGAATAAAGAACTTTAAGTATGAACCTAAAGGAAAAATTACAGGGAATTTACCACTCAAAAAAGAGGTTTACTGGCTACCAATTTTTACAATCTTGAAACGCTGCACGGGGTGCTGCAGGCCGCTGCAAATGTTGGGGAGCCAATAATACTTCAGCTTACCCAAAGCTCTATAGATTATATGGGTTTAGATACTGCAGTGAAACTTGGTAGAGCGGGCTTGAAGCAATTTGGCGTTGAAGGTTGGATTCACCTTGACCATGGTGGTTCTGTAGTGCTGGTGCAACGTTGCCTTGATGCAGGTTTTGATTCTGTAATGATAGACGGAAGCGAACTTCCATTTGAAGAAAATATAAAAATTACTCGTGAAGTTGTTGAAAAGGCTAAAAGTTACGGGGCACATGTAGAGGCAGAGCTCGGTTTTGTTGCCAAGCTTGGCCAGGAACACGGGCAACAGGGCTTTACCCAACCCGGGGAAGCAAAAGAATTTGTAGAAGCTACCGGTGTCGATGCCCTTGCTATTGCTATTGGGACTGTCCACGGATTTTATAAAGAAGAACCTAATTTAGATATTGATTTACTTTCAAAAATAGCAAAAAGTACCACGGCTACATTAGTCTTGCATGGTAGTTCTGGTGTGCCACATCAACAGGTGCAGGAAGCTATTTCTAACGGAATTTGTAAGATCAACCTGGCCACCGAGATTAAGAATATATTTATGAATACTTTAAAAGAAAGATTAGCTACCAATGAAGAAATTGATCTTAGAAAAGTATTTCCTATAGCAACACAGGCTATAACTCAATTAGTTTCTGAAAAACTGGAAATGGTAAAGAACGTTTAAGCCCTACTTCAGAAGATAAGAAAAGATGTGTCAAAATCAAAACCTGAATTAACCGATGGCTTAACGTGAAGAGAATCCTTAAGTGATCAGTAAAAAATATCATTATGTTAGACAATTTTATAGATGCTCATGTTCATTTAAATACACGTTTTACTGCTAAGCTCGATACAGCAAAAAAATGGAATGCAAGGTTCTTATCTATTAATACTGATATTCCGTTTTTTGAAAGTATAGAGGAGCAGGAGGCAGTTATTCACGATCTTCAAAAAGAATATCCGCAGGGAATAAAATTCATCACCAGTTTTGATACAAAATTCTGGAATACTGCAGACTGGTTGCCTCATGCCATGCAGCAAATAAAGAGTGGTTTGGCTAATGGTGCTGCAGGTGTGAAAATTTGGAAGAACATCGGGATGGATAAGTCGGTGAAAGATAAGGATGGGATATTTGTTATGGTTGATGATAAAAGATTTGATCCCATTTACGAATATCTTGCTAAAAATGACATTTTGCTTATTGGGCATCAGGGAGAACCCCGTAATTGCTGGTTGCCCTTAGAAGAAATGACGGTTAACAGCGACCGCGATTATTTTGCCGGTCATCCCGAATACCATATGTTTAAGAATCCCGACTATCCTTCCTATCAGGCACAAATGCAGGCAAGGGATAATGTGTTGATCAAGCACCCCGATTTAAAATATGTGGGATTACACCTTTTTAGCATGGAATATAGCCTTGACGAAGTTGCCAAAAGGCTTGAAAAATTCCCTAATTCTAAGACCGATTTAGCCGAGCGTATTTGTCATGTACAATTACAGGCTATGGAAGATCATGAAAAAGTGAGAGAATTTTTCATCAAATATCAGGACCGGATAATATATGGTACAGATGTTATTGAAGATGGTTCTATGACTGATGAAGAAGTTAAAAATAGGTTTGAAGGATTATGGCAGGCCCACTGGGACTTTTTTGCCACTTCTAAAGAGCTCACTGCGCCCGAATTCGACGGAAATTTTAAAGGTCTTGCGTTACCACCTGAAGTTCTGGAAAAGATTTTTCGTGATAATGCCATTAAAACTTACGGTTTTCTTACATAAGAAAGAGAGGATTAATTTTATCTTTTTAAAAAAATCAGCAAAATTTAAATAAAGTTGTTCGAAAGAAGAACTTTATTTACTAGATTGACAGTAAATTACCGAAACTTAAAATTAGTGTAGGAATTTATTATTTTTGCAAAATCCTTTCGTTCTTAAAGAATCAATCGTAAAAGTTATGAATAAAACAGCGTATCGCAGATCTCTTATATTAGAAAAGCTAGATGATGCAGGCCAGGTGAATGTTACCGAATTAAGTCAGTTGCTCAACGTGAGTGAAGTTACTATTCGCAATGATCTTGATAAGCTAGAAAAAAATAAACTCTTAATAAGAGCTCATGGCGGTGCTTTTAAAGCAAATAATATTGCTTTAAATGTTTCGGAAAAGAAAAAAATAAACCTCGATTACAAACGTCTTATCGGTAAAAAAGCAGTAAGCCTTATTAATGAAGACGAGAGTATAATTTTAGATTCGGGAACTACAACTTTCGAATTGTCAACAAACCTGAAAGATTTTAAGAACCTCACTGTAATTAGTAATGCCCTTGACATTGTAAATAATTTATCCCAATACAAAAATCTGGAGGTCTTTATGCCTGGCGGCTATTTAAAAGAATTCAGCATGTCTTTAGTGGGGCCCATGGCCGAGCGAAACTTCAGGCAGTTATATTGTAATAAACTCTTTCTTGGGGTAGACGGTATAAAGGAAAACTCAGGAATCTACACACATTATATGGAGGAAGCCTATCTCAACCAAATCATGATTGAGGTGGCCGAAGAAGTGATTGTAGTGGCCGATTCTTCCAAGTTTAAAAAATCTGGACTTGCATTTATTTGTGGCTTCGATAAAATAGATAAAATAGTGACCGATGCAGGGATTGAACCCGAAATGGAGGAAGCCTTAAAAAAGAAAAATATTGAAGTAATTAAGGCGCAGTAAACCCTAGAGTGCTTTAATTTTCTTATTTTTACAGGAGCCTAACAAGTCGTAATGCGTTATTTGGCCAATTACTGGCAGCCCAATTTTACTATAGATATTACCTTCTACAGCAATACAAAAGAAGTGCCTTTTTATCTTACAGCAAATCGGGTAGAGAAAAAAAAACCGGAAACCCCTTCATTTTCAAATGAAATGTGCCATCCATTTGGTACTTTTTTTATTACTGAATTCTTTCCGGGGAAATTGAAAGACTTGGAGTTGATTGGTGCAAAAAAAGTTGCGGCCCGGCTGACTCTAACTTTGGCAGAGGTGTCAAAAATGGCATTTTCAGCAGGTGTTTCAGCAAAAGATATCGCCCCAAAAACTTCAGGTGTAGTTTCCATACCTTCCAAATTTTTACATGAAAAAAGGAAATTGGTAAACAATAGTCCTTTGCCGGTAGCCTATGAGCTAACTTCCGCAGAAAACAACAAAATTATTGATGAAGATTCCGTTTATGTCAAAGCTGGAATTTTCACCAGGTTATTACACAGCAACAATTTTACAACTTCTGTCCACTTCAAGCATTTAGAGGCTGTAAGCATTTTGAAATAAACAATCATGAAGAATTTTAGATTTATAATTTTCCTGGCCCTGAGTATCGCAGTTGCGAATCCGGTTGTGGCGCAGGCTGTCAAAAATGGCAAAAAAGCAGATATTTTTGTAGATGATAGCGGCGTGATGCGCTGGGGGCATAATAAAGAGGAGGTGAAAGGTTTTGGGGTGAATTATTCTGTGCCTTTTGCCCATGCTTTTCGGTCTGGTAAGAAGATGGGAGTGGATCTTAAAAAGGAGATGCAGAACGATGTTTACCATTTTTCACGTCTTGGCTTTGACCTTTATCGCATTCACATCTGGGACACCGAAATAAGTGATGCAGAGGGAAACCTTCTTAAAAACGAGCATCTTGACCATTTTGATTTCCTTATAAACGAACTAAAACAACGCGGAATCAATTTCGTACTCACGCCCATTGCTTACTGGGGCGGTGGCTGGCCGGAACCCGATACAGAAACTCCCGGATTTTCTCATAAATATGGAAAAGAGGGCAGCCTTACCCATCCCAATGCCATTAAAGCCCAGGAGAATTACCTGGCCCAGTTCCTTGAGCACGTGAACCCTTACACGGGTATTGCTTATAAAGACGAGCACAATGTGATTGCATTTGAAGTCAGTAACGAGCCGCACCACCGGGAGAGCCCGGAGAAAGTGCAGGAATTTATTGAAAGGATGATCGCCTCCATGAAATCTACCGGCACAAAAAAGCCTATTATCTATAACGTGACCCATAGCATCCAGTTGGCCGAAACTTACGCAAAAGCCGGGATAGACGGCGGGACTTTCCAATGGTATCCCACGGGACTGGGCTTTGGAAAAGAACTGGAGGGCAATCTCCTGCCCAACGTGAACAATTATGAGATTCCGTTTAAGGAGGTTTGGGAGGAACACGGACTGGCAAAACTGGTCTATGAGTTTGATGCGGCCGATGTGATGAAATCTTATATGTATCCGGCGATGGCTAGAAGCTTCAGGCTGGCTGGTATACAGATTGGCACTCATTTCGCCTACGATCCCACCTTCATGGCCCCCTATAACACCGAATACGACACGCATTACATGAACCTCGCTTACACTCCTTCAAAAGCCCTGGCGTTGATGATTAGCGGTGAGATTTTTCATGAGTTGCCTATGAACAAGGATTTGGGAGCATATCCTGCCAATCTTAACTTCGGAAATTTCAGGATTAGCTATGAAAAGGATCTTGCTGAAATGAACTCCGAAGAAAAATTTATTTATACCAATACCACCGAAAGTCAGCCGAAAAATCTCAAAAAACTGAAGCAAATAGCAGGAGTTGGAAGTTCTCCTGTCGTAAAATATGAGGGCAAAGGAGCTTATTTTCTTGATAAGCTCGAAAAAGGCGTGTGGAGGCTTGAGCTAATGCCCGATGCTATTGTGGTTAAAAATCCCTTCGGAAATAACAGCCTGGACAAAATACTGGCGGTGATAAATCATGCGGAATGGGAGATGAAGGTCACACTTCCCGACCTGGACGCTAATTTTTTGATTACCGGACTTAATTCCGGAAATGAAGTTTCTGGAAATGCTACTGAAAATGGATTTTCTGTAAAGCCCGGTACTTACATACTTGTCAAAAAAGGCAAAAAAAGCAGATCTTCCTACAAAGGCTGGAGCGAAAGAGATTTGACTGCTTTTGTAGCACCTAAAACCACGGTAGACAGGACTTACCTGGTCCACGAGCCTGTTCCTACACTTACTGAGGGTGAAAAACATGAAATTTCAGCTGAAATTGTTTCAAATAAACCTATAGAAAAGGTTGAAGCCTGGTTTAGAAACGGAAATACTTATGAAAGTGTGCAACTTCAGCATAAAAAGGCATATAAGTATGGTGCGGCAGTTCCAGAAACGTTGCTCAAAAATGGCATTTTAGAGTACCGTATCATCGTTACAACTTCTGAAGGAACCAATACTTTTCCGGGAGGACAGAATGGGAATCCGGGCGAATGGGATTTTGATCCTGATGAGCCTTACAAAATTCGTGTGGTAGAAACTAAGTTTCCGGTTTACCTTTTTAATGCTTCGGAAGACAGCGAGAATATCGTGGCGCGATGGCTGCCAACGCTCAACACCGTGCCTGCTGCGCATCCCGGAGAGGCTGAATTTAGGGTGAATGTGGAAAAGCTTTTTGAAGTAGATCCTGAAAATACCGAAGCAAAACCAGTTTACGACTATTCTTTCCGGTACAATTTTAACAGGAAAGTAGCGGGTAGGGAAGAGTCTTTGGAGGATAAAGTAAAGCTGGTGATCAAAGCCCGCTCTCTTAATGATAAGTCATTAAAACTACAGGTGGCGCTGGTGATGGATAACGGCAGATCTTTTGGAAAAGTTATAGAACTTCAGCCTGAAATTCAGGAATATGAAATAGGTCTTTCAGAATTGCAGCCGGTGAAAACAGTTACTCTGCCGCGACCATATCCATCATTTTTACCATTGTATTTTGAACATGATATCCAGGAACCGTTTAAATTAGAAGACGCTGAAAGTCTGCAGTTTTCAATAGGTCCCGGTCTTTCAGAGTCTGAACAGCAGGAACAGCATGGGGTGGGGATTGTTTCGGTGAGGCTGGAGTAGATTAGTAGTCAGTGGTCAGTAATCAGTAGTCAGAAGTTCAGCACCAAAATACAAGCACCAAATTCCAATTTTTAATCCCTTTTTGGAGGGGTGGCCGCAGGTCGGGGTGGGTTTTATGATATGCCGCTCCTCCGGAGCTCTTTCTCATATCACGTTTTGAGCTATAACTATACCGCTCCTCTGGAGCTAAACTATAATTTCCAGAAACAGAAGCGGGAGATTCCAGCGACCAAGTATTAAAATCGGTACCCAATAAAGTTTCGCCAGCAAATTGATTAAGAAAATATATCAATAGTTTCTACTATAAATCATTCTTTAAATCGGCGTGGGTTTTATGATATGTCGCTCCTCTGGAGCTCATAGGCATCTTTACATTTCTCTCCTATAAATATGCCGCTCCTCCGGAGCTCATTCTTTTATTATGTTTAGAGCTATTACTATACCCTTCCTCTGGAGCTAAACTATAATTTCCAGAAACAGAAGCGGGAGATTCCAGCGACCAGGCATTATAATCGGGACTAAATAAAGTTTCGCCAGAACGTTAATTAGGGAAAGATATCAATTGTCTCTACCACAAATCCTCCTCGAAATATATCCCCTCCAGCGGAGGGGTGGCCGCAGGTCGGGGTGGGGAAGTTGAATTATATGTCGCTCCTCTGGAGCTCATTTTCTTCTTTAATACTCGTGCTATAGATATATTGCACCTTTGAGGGAGACATCAGTTTTCATTAAAAAAGGCCGGTCAAATTTGACCGGCCTTTCTAATTTTCTTTCCGAAGAAATTATTTCATGATCGAATAAACTGCGTAACCTTCTTCGGGCGCCTGAATAGTTACAACGCCACTTTCGGTGGTTAGTGCGGTATATTCGGTATTGCCCGTATAATCCATTACTCTTTTAGAACTCCAGGTAGTCTCTACCGTGTGAGATTTCCGGCCATTCGTAGAGAGATAAAGAAGAAGCCCGGGGTTGCCATTGGTTCCTTTACGATGCATAATGTATTCATCGTTATCTGCAAAAAGTACTTCTACTTCTCCGGTTGCAATAGTATTGTTGATAAGGATCAACTGGTTCAGCTTTTCCTGAAATTGTTCATTCTCATAATCTGAGTAGAAGATGGTAGGATAACCGGGGTGCGTAAGTATAAAAGCATAGGCCATCATCTTATTTTCAGCCGCAATTCTGTTATCTTCATGTGTATCTTTTTCAGTATCGTGATTCGCAGTAAACGTTACCGCTTTATCAGGATAATTTTGCCACACCATATCGCGCGTCAGGTAAGTGAGATCGTCATATCGATCAAGAGCTTCTTCGAGTTTGTAAAAGGTGGAAAAATCGAAGACCGAGATGCCTGTTTCTTCAATATATTTTTCAAGTACAGCAGGATTTCCATCCCACAGTTCGGCAACTCCAAATCCGCCTACAGATTCTATCCAGTCTTTCACCACCCATGGAGCAAAACCTTTAACAAAATCAAAGCGCCACCCGTCAAAACCAACGTTGTTCTTGTAGTATTTGGCTACCGAATTGTCATTCAGCCACAGCCAATCCTGTACATGTTGTACATCGTGATCAAGATCCTGACCAAGAAAATACCCGCTGTCATACTCGCTGGTGTTGTTGGGATGAAAATCTTCCCAGGTGCGGTTAAACATACCTGAGGCATTGCCGTGAGCTTCATCAAAAAGCGTGTAAGTAGAATCCTGAACGTAAGGGTTCCATTCTTTACCTCCTCCCGAGTTATGGTTAAGAACGATATCGGCAATCACTTCAATTCCGTTGCTGTGAGCCGCGGCAATTAGATTGTCTAATTCTTCTCTGGAACCAAAACGGGTTTCGGTGGTTTCATGCTGAAAGTATTCTCCCAGATCATAATAATCTGAAGGGTCATAACCCATAGAATAGCCACCAGACTGCCCTTTTGAAGCAGGCGGAAGCCAGATGCGATTCACACCTGCATTAGCCCATCCCTCAACTTTTTCGGAAATAACATCCCACCATTCATGTCTTGGTTCTACATCCCAGTAAAAAGCCTGCATCATAACGCCGGTACCGTTGTCATAATCTGCCAGGTTTATTGGCTGCGCCTCAACAGGAGGCGGGTTTACTGGTTCTTTTCCCGGATCTGGCTCTCCCGAATCATCATCTGAGGAACATGCGCCCAACATGAGGAGTGAAAAGAGAAAAGGATACAAAAATTTGTTTTTCATATTTGTGGAATTAAATAAAAAAGGCTGCGCCAGGCAGCCTTTTTTTGGGTTTCTATTTCCTATTCGGCTGCTTCCTGCTCAATAAACAGGTAGCGTCCGGTAACATCGTTAAACCACACATTGTAGGTTCCGGCTTTAGAGACAATGATGTCATCACCTGTAGCCAAACCACTTGGGAAGTTTACTCCACCACCCCAGCTAACACTCCAATCCTGGTTAGCTCTGAATTTTATTCCAGCTTCAGAAAGAACCACATCTTCTGTGAACCAAATGTGAGGATTAAAGGCTGACTTGGTAAGCAGAATGTCTGGAGTTGGGTTGTCATCACCAGGCCATCCAACTGTAGTTCCTGCTCCCACCAAACCTATCATTTCATAAGTCTTTTTATCGGCAGCATCTGGAGCTGGCTCTAAAGTGTAAGTAAGATCTTTTGTATTAACCACAACTGTGTAATATCCTTCTGCAGGAATTGTAATTCCGGCAGGATCTGGATCAGCTTCTGTTTCGCGGTATGTTAAAACTCCTTCTTCAGATGAGCCATACTGTGGTGCCCACCCGGTTGTTTCAACAAATTTTAGTGCTCCGGCTTTCAGTTTACCAGTGTAGTAGTAAATATTAGCATTCTCTGCATCACGGAATAGAGGAGTATTGTTATTGTCTGGGTTCCATCCTGCAGCAGTAGCGTCACCAACCATATACAGGTTAATGTATTCAGGTTCTGTAGGTACAACAATAGTGAAAGACTCAACTTCAGAAATGTGAGCCATTTCACCTGCAGTTCCAGGAGAAGCCACTACTCTTACGTAGACTGTGGTCATATCATTTTCATCCAGTTCAGTTTCTGCAACAAGTTTAATAAGTTGCTGTGCTGTGATGTCCAGATTATTAATAGAAGTACTACCTAAGGTTTCAGGGTTTTCAAAACCTTCGGTAAGTGCTCCCTGTACCTCATAGTTAATATTGGTAGAAACTTCAAAATCTACTTCATTCCACACAAATCTATCTACAACATCTCCTGACTCCATTTCTGTAAGATCGTAAGTGGAAGCAAAAGTATTTGTAAAGTGGATTCCCTCAGCATCGGGATTTGCGATGAATACCACATCATCATCACTCGTACAGGCGTTAAATCCTGCAAGAGCGACAAAAGCTAATAGTACTATTGATAATTTTTTCATTGTTCTCATTTTATAAATAAGGTTAGTATCCTGGATTTTGTGTTAAGTTGGTGTTTACTCCCAGATCGGAAGCCGGAATAGGGAACAGGTTCCTGTAGGCGGCAGTGGTTGTCCCTTGCGGAACATCTCCTTTCCATGCCCAAACTCCATTCTCGGTAAAACGGTTAAAACGGATAAGGTCTGTTCTTCTGTGAGCTTCCCAATATAATTCCCTTCCACGTTCGTTGATAAGGAAGTTGTTGTTGATTGCACTTGCAGTAATAAGACCGTTACCTTCTCCATAAGCTCTTTCTCTTAGTTCATTGATGTAATCTACCGCCTGTGCCATGTTTGTGTTGCTTCTAAAAGCAGCTTCGGCATACATGAGGTAAACGTCTCCCAGTCTAAACAAAGGGAAATCAGTATCTACATGCTCTCCGGTAGCATCGCTACCCTGGTTTCCATTAACATCTACGTTTTTAAATTTACCTACGGCATAACCATCTGCGAAGTTGCTTATGGTATTGACTTCAAGATTTTGACCTTCGGTGTAGAACATTTCTCTTCCATCTGCAGAATTGGCTCCATCAGGAAACAGGCTTACAAATTCTGGTGTTGTTCTTAGACCTGCCCATCCAGAGTTTACTCCAAATTCTTCAGGATCCATATCACCACCAATAGATGCGTGGATAACAAAGGTTAGTCCGCCGTAAGAGTTAGTGTTAAGACCATCAAACCTGATAGGGAAAATGATCTCGTTTTGCGCACCGTTAACATCATTATCGGCAAGGAAGAGCTTTTCATAATCGTCTACAAGTGTGTACCCTGCATCTATAACTTTTTGGGTATAGGTGAGTACTTCACTGTATCTTGGGGTGCCAGTATAAACTTCTGCATTAAGGTAAAGTTTGGCAAGAAGTGTCCAGACAGCAGCCTGGTCTGCACGGCCATATTCATTTTGGCCTGCGGCTACTATTTTACCTTCAATGTCGAGTAGTTCACTTTCAATGTAATTGAAAAGATCTGCTCTCTGGATTTGCTCCGGAAGGAAAGCCCCTACAGGACTGTCTTCATTGATAAAAGGAGGATTTCCATAAAGATCCATGGCATGGTAATAACTCAAAGCTCTAAGGAATCTTGCCTCTGCTCTAAATTGTTGAACTTCGGTGAATTGAGATTCATCAATTCCATTGGCGCTTAAATTTGCATCACTTGACTGGCGAATATATTCGTTAGCCTGTGCAATTTGATACATAATCCTGGAGTACATTGTACGAATAAATTCGTTACCTGAAGTCCAGTTTTGTCCATGTAAGTCGGCAATAGTACCGTCATTCCAGCCCATTAGGGCTTCATCTGTAGGTAATTCTTGGAGCATCCAGTAGAGACGGAGGTATTGTGAAAATCCTTCGTCTAGCCCTAAAAGGTCGGGATTCCCTGCAGGGCCTTCCTGCCCACTCACAGCAAGACCGGCATAAAGTTTAGCCAGGAACTGTTTATAAGCAGCCGAATCATTTAGCAGTTGACCCGGTACTTCCCTGTTGTCTTCAGGCTGAAGATCTAATTCACTCTCACAAGACCCCAGAATAGTAACGCTGAGGAAGAGGAGAAAGAATGATTTTATTTTATTGTTCATATTCATAGTTTTTTAATTCTCTAAAAAGTAAGATTAAGCCCTAAAGTGTACGTTCTTGGTCTTGGATAGAAGTTGTTATCTATTCCGCCAGAGATCTCAGGGTCTAGACCGTCATAATCTGTAATGGTCAATACATTGGTTGCGGTTAAAGAAGCACGAAAGTCTACTTTTTCACCTGCAATTAAGTATCCAATAGATACGTTGTCAAGCTTCACAAAATCTGCACTTTGAACATAATAATCTGAGAAGAACTGACTTTCATTGAAGTCTGACTCCAGAACGTTTGAGTTAAAGTTTGAATAGTAAGGCTGTGGAGTAACAGTTCCCGCTCCTCTAAATCCGGTAGCAGACTGCATGTTGTTGTACATGTAACCTCCAAAGCTTCCTCTCCAGGTAAAACTGAAATCGAAATCCTTATAGTTGAAGTTACTGCTTAAGCCCATGTAGAAGTCTGGGGATCCTTTTTTGTATGGTTGACGGTCAATTTCAGTAATGGTGTTGTCTCCATTCACATCAACATACGCTCCTTCAATAGGCTCTCCATTTGGATCATAAACCTGTCTGTATACAAAGAAAGTAGTTGGGTCAATGCCTTTTTTCCAGATCTGGATCATGTTACCAACACCACCGCTTATTTCTCCTTGTGGTATAAAGAAGTTTGGATCTTCTCCCAATGATAATTTAGTAATTTCAAGATCCTGGAAGGTGATGTTGTAGTTAACAGACCAGTTCATCTTGTCTGACCTTATCAAATCTCCGTTCAGACCAATTTCAAGACCTTTACTCACAGTTTCTCCTACGTTAGTGATCAATCTGTCAGAAAGATTAGCACCGGCAGGAACTGGTACTTCCGCCAACAGGTTCTCGGTAGTTCTGTGGTAGGCATCTACACTACCTGATAAACGATCATTAAAGAGTCCGAAGTCAATACCTACGTTATAGGTTTGTAATTCTTCCCATTGAAGATCTTTATCATATTCTTCTGGTCTAAGGGTTTGATAGAAACGATCACCAAACTGGTAGCTGGCACCTCTTTCACTCGGTGTATAAATGCCCATATAGCCATAGTTAGGACCAATCTCCTGGTTACCTGTTACCCCGTATCCTGCTCTTAATTTTAATTCTGAAAGTACGCCTGAATCTTTAAGGAAATCTTCATTGTTAACTTTCCAACCTAGAGAGACAGCAGGGAAGGAGCTCCATCTATTATCTTCACTAAACCTTGAGGAGCCATCCATACGGTAACTACCAGAAATCAGGTACTTGTCGTCAATGTCAAAACTTGCTCTTGCAAAGTAAGATTCAAGGGCATTCCTGTCAATTGTGATTGGATTTAGCACCCAGTTTCCTTCTACGGCAGCATCGGTATATCTCTGCTGGCTGGAGATAAAGAACTCCTGGTAAGAATGTCCTACTGTAAAATCAAAAGCAGTGCTTAAAGATTCAACATAAGGCTTATAGTTGAAATAGAAATCCAGTAACTGGTTTCTATTCATTCCCCAGTAAATCTCTTCATCGGCGATATCCTGAAGTACAACTGCAGAAGTTGTAGGGCGTATGTTAAAACCATCATTTTCAGAATAATCAACTCCTGCATTTAAATTGAACTTTAGATCGTCAATTAATGGGATTCTATAATCTATGTTGAAGTTTGTGATCAAACGTTTGGTTTTGCCTTCATCTTCCCGTTGCAGTAAAAGTGCTACAGGATTTCGGGTAGCCTGTTGTAAAGCAACCCCTTTGTTGTTCGTCCACTCATAGAATCCTCCATAACGGCTGTTTTCATCATAAACAGGCTTGGTAGGGTCAAAGTTTACTGCAGCACCAATAGCCCCTTCATCAGCAAAGTCGTTACGGTCAATACTTCCCTTGGCAGTAAGGGTAAGTTTAAGATCGTTGTCTAAAAGATCGTAATTGAACGCAGTGTTTAACGCGTTTCTCTCATAAGCATCTGTTCTTAAGACCCCGGTTTGAGAAGTGTGGTTAAAGTTTACTCTGTAGTAAAAATTCTCAAGACCCTGTGAAACTGTAAGGTTGTGAATTGCACCTACCGAAGTCTGGTAGATCTCATCCTGCCAATCTGTACTGGCATCACCTAAAAGACCAACATCGGTACCAGGAGTAGTTTCAATGAGGTTTCTAAACTGCTCAGCGTTTAGAACATCAACTGTTTCTACTACCTCTCCAACAGAAGCTTTAAGGTCATACTCAAACTTGAGGTCTGAATTCTTTTTACCTTTTTTAGTAGTGATAAGAATTACACCGTTAGAGGCCCTTGAACCGTAGATGGCAGTTGCCGAAGCATCTTTAAGTACTACGAAATCCTGGATCTCATTAGGGTTAATAGCGTTCAACTGGTTTCTTACACCCTGTACACCTCTTTGATCTAAAGGTACACCGTCAACCACTATAAGTGGTGAGTTGTTGGCTGATAAAGAGGAACCACCACGAATTCTTATCTCGGTGCCACCACCGGGTGCACCACTACCAGAGGTAATTTGAACCCCGGCCGATTTACCCTGAATCAACTGTTCAGGAGAGACAATGGCTCCCTGGTTAAAGTCTTCAGTGGAAATTTGTTGAACGGCACCGGTAGCATCCTGTCTTCGCGTAGAACCGTATCCAATTAGAACTACTTCTTCAAGTATAGCTGTATCGGGGGCAAGTTGTACGTTGATTGTTTCCTGCCCGGTAAAAGGAATTTGCTGGGGAGTAAATCCAATATATGATATCACTATCACGTCATCAAGATTCACCCCGTCAAGTGTGTATTCCCCGTCAAAATTTGTAGTGGTACCGGTCGTGGTACCTCTAATTACTATGTTAGCACCCGGAATGGGCATCCCGGTATCCCTTTCGGTAATTATACCGCTAACAGTGGATTGAGCAAAAAAGCTCATTGGCATCAATAACATGAGCAATGTGCTTTTAATAAATGTTCTCATAAATTTGCTTTGTTAGGTTTTACTTATTTTAACCTTATATTTCTACTTTCCGGGAATAAAAGTAGCTATTCTAAAAGGATCTACAGGTATTAAATAAAACACTAAACCCTTCGAAATCGATTTCGTGTTGAAAACTTTATCATAATCTTAATTTAACAGTAAAATATTATAGATTTACCATTTTTAACCGGTCTCCATCTTAATCCCCTTACAATGAAGCCAAAACTTACCCTTAAGCAGATAGCACGAGAGCTTGATGTCTCAGTCTCAACAGTTTCAAAAGCCTTACGCGACAGTCCCGAAATTAGTGACGATACCCGTCAAAAAATACAGGCTTTTGCCAAGCTCTATAATTACAAACCCAACAATATTGCCCTGAGTCTTAAAAACCGCAGGACAAAGACCATTGGTTTGGTGCTGCCCGAAATAGTACATGATTTTTTTGCTACCGTTATTAGCGGGGTGGAGGAAGTGGCAAACAAACGTGGTTATAACGTTCTCATCTGTTTATCAAATAATTCCTTTGACAGGGAGGTGATCAACCTCGAAATGCTGGCCAATGGGAGTATAGATGGTTTTATACTTTCTGTAGCCAAAGAAACGCAGCAAAAAGGAGATTATCATCACCTCGAAGAAGTAATAAGCCAGGGTATGCCGGTGGTGATGGTAGACAGGGTGGTGAATGATATTATATGTGATAAGGTGATCATAGACGACAGTGATGGCGCAAGGGATGCCGTTCAGCAACTTATAGATAACGGGTGCCGAAAAATAGCAATTATTACCACAGTTGATTATATAAGTGTGGGAAAACTGAGAACGGAAGGGTATCTCCTGGCACTTCGGAATAATGACCTGGAAGTTGAAGAAGATCTCATCCTTAAGATTGAAGATGTGGAAAACAGCCATGAAGAAATTGCCCAATTCCTTTCTGAAAGAGAGGTAGACGGAATTTTTGCGGTAAATGAACAATTTGCTACAAGTGCGGTAAAAGCAATAATAAGTCAGGGACGGTCTGTACCAGGTGATGTTCTGGTCTTCAGCTTTTCTGACGGAGAACTCTCGCGCAGGTTTATTCCCACTTTGAGTACCGTAAACCAGCATGGCGCAGAAATGGGTGCAAAAGCCGCCGATTTACTTCTTGACAGGATCGAAAATGATACTACAGAAGAAAAATTCCAAACCACTATAGTAAAAACCAGTCTTATAGAACGGGAATCTACACAAAACAGAAAAATGCCGGCGGTTTAATATTTTTATTATCTTTGCCGGGATTTTATATCAGAACTTATATTTCTACTTTCCTTTAATAAGTTTTGATAAGTCTAAACAGCTTATCGTAATCAAACAATACGATAATGCAAAAACGCACCCTGAGTTTTTGGGAAATCTGGAACATGAGTTTTGGATTTCTGGGCATCCAGCTTGGTTTTGCCCTTCAAAATGCCAATGCAAGTAGAATCCTGCAAATTTTTGGAGCCGATGTTCATGAACTGTCATGGTTCTGGCTTGTGGCACCTATAACCGGCCTTATAATCCAACCTATTATTGGTTATTACAGTGACCGAACCTGGACAAAATTAGGACGAAGGCGGCCTTTCTTTCTTACCGGAGCCTTAATGGCAGCAGCAGGTTTGATTTTAATGCCTAATGCCGATCTTTTTATTGCCATTCTTCCATCTCTTTGGATTGGCGCCGGGATGCTCTTTGTAATGGATGCATCCTTCAACATTGCCATGGAACCCTTTAGGGCTTTAGTGGCCGATAATCTTCCATCAGACCAGCGCACACTGGGCTTTAGTGTACAAACAGTTTTAATTGGGATAGGAGCTGTAGTAGGTTCCTGGTTGCCTTACGTTCTTGCTAACTGGTTTAACATTAGCAATCGTGCTGTGGCCGGGGAAGTACCATTGCACCTTTTACTCTCCTTTGTTATAGGTGCTGCGATCCTGGTAATAAGTATTCTTGTTACAGTCTTCACCACCAAAGAATACTCTCCAGAAGAACTTGAAAAAATGGATGACCACGTTTCAGAAGATGAAGTGGAAACCGAAAAGAAATCCAGCCTCCTCGATATTTTTACCGATTTCAAAAACATGCCATTCACTATGCGCCAGCTTGCCTGGGTACAGTTCTTTTCATGGTTTGGCCTTTTTGGAATGTGGGTATTCTCCACTCCGGCAATAGCACATCACGTGTATGGTTTGCCTCTTTCAGATAATAGCAGTGAAACTTACCAGGATGCCGGAGACTGGGTGGGAGTGCTGTTTGGTGTATACAACGCCGTCTCGGCAGTATTCGCTTTTTTCCTCCCGGTGATCGCACTAAAACTCGGAAGAAAAACCACCCACATGTTCTCTCTTGTTCTGGGAGGGCTGGGGTTACTGTCTATATATATAGCTCCTAACGAATATTGGTTGTTGCTTTCTATGGTAGGGGTTGGAATTGGCTGGGCAAGTATTCTTGCAATGCCTTACGCAATATTGGCAGGATCAATTCCGCCGAGAAAAATGGGAGTCTATATGGGGATCTTTAACTTCTTTATTGTTATTCCCCAAATTATTAATGCCATAATAGGAGGCCCCATGGTAAAATACCTCTATGATGGAGATCCTATTTATGCCCTGGTGACCAGTGGTGTAGCCTTTCTTATAGCCGCCGCATTATGTGTGAGGATTCACGATGTGGATGAACCGGTAGTAGTAAAAAAAGTTTAAAAGAAATGATGAAGAATTCAAAAGGAATAATATTCGACCTGGACGGAGTAATAGTTGATACCGCAAAGTTTCATTACCTGGCGTGGAGAAAGATGGCCAATGATCTGGGTTTTGATATTACACTTGAACAAAATGAACAGTTAAAAGGAGTGAGTAGAGTGCATTCCCTTGAGCAAATATTGGGCTGGGGGAATAAAACGGTAAGCGAGAGTGAATTTGAACGCCTCATGACCTCCAAGAATGAAGATTACCTCGCAAGGATCGCCCACATGGATGAGGCCGATCTCTTACCGGGAGTAAAAAAAGTACTGGATTATTTAACCGAAAACAATACTCCGTTTGCACTGGGCTCGGCGAGTAAAAATGCCCGTCCTATATTAAAAGGGTTGGATATTGAAAAAAGGTTTACGGCTATTGTAGATGGAAATGATGTGACTAAAGCCAAACCCAATCCCGAAGTCTTTTTAATTGCTGCTGAAAAACTCGGAATGGCACCCGAAGATTGCATTGTCTTTGAAGATTCTGTTGCAGGTGTTGAGGCAGCCAACGTGGCCGGAATGCTTAGCATAGGAATAGGAGATAGTGAAATACTAAAAGAAGCGGATTATAATTTCGCCGATTTTACCGAGATAGATATTGATTTTATAGAAAAAATACTTAGAAAGTAAAGAAATGAATCAGGATTATATAAAACCGAATAACTGGTCAATTCTGGAAGAGGGATTTGATGCAGAGAGAGTAGAGTCTTCAGAAAGTCTTTTTAGCATAGGGAACGGTGCTATGGGACAAAGAGCAAACTTCGAAGAATATTACTCTGGGAGCACTTTTCAGGGAAGCTACATAGCAGGAGTTTACTATCCCGATAAAACCAAAGTGGGCTGGTGGAAAAACGGGTACCCCGAATATTTCGCCAAAGTTTTAAATGCTCCAAACTGGATAGGGATTAATGTCTTTATCAATGGGGAAGCCTTAGATCTTGCTACCTGTAAGGAAGTAAAGAATTTCAGAAGGGAACTTAACATGAAAGAAGGCTGGTATGAGCGCAGCTTTACCGCTGTGATGCCAAACGGGCTTGAGGTTTCAGTTAAGGTAATAAGATTCCTTTCTCTAAAAAGGAATGAACTGGGAGTGATAAATTATGAAGTCGAGGTAATTAACAGCGACGCAACAATAGTTTTTGAACCTTACCTTGACAGTGGAATCACCAATGAAGATGCAAACTGGGAAGAGAAATTCTGGAAAACCCTCGAGGTAAAAACCAATGAAGACAAAGGCTTCATCACTGCCAAGACTTTAAAAACCGAATTTCACGCCACCGCCTTCATGCAGTCGGGGCTATACAGGAACGGCAGTAAGCAAAATATTGAAGCTTCCGAAGTGAGCTTTGATGAAAAGGTGATCTTCAGGTATACTACCGAAGCCGAAAAGGGTGAAAAAATTGCCCTTCACAAGTTCGCTGGTTATGTAACCGATATGAACCACAAGCGCGACCAGCTTGTACAGGCTGCTACTTCAGTTCTTGATGCTGCTGTTGATGCCGGATTTGAAAACCTGCTCAACGAACAAAAAGAAGCCTGGGCTTCTATCTGGGAAACTGCCGATATCGCCATTCAGGGTGATGTGAAAGCACAGCAGGGAATCAGGTTCAATATATTCCAGCTTAACCAAACTTACCTTGGCGAAGATGCCCGCCTCAATATTGGGCCTAAAGGTTTTACCGGCGAAAAATACGGCGGTAGTACTTATTGGGATACCGAAGCCTACTGTATTCCTTTTTACATGGCTACAAAAAATCAGTCGGTTGCAAGAAACCTGCTTACCTATAGATATAACCATCTCAACAAGGCCATTGAAAATGCCAAAAAACTGGGCTTCTCCAATGGAGCGGCACTGTACCCAATGGTAACGATGAATGGGGAAGAGAGCCACAACGAATGGGAGATCACTTTTGAAGAAATCCACAGGAATGGTGCTATGGTGGTGGCCATTAAAAGGTACGTAGACTACACAGGTGACTTTAGCTATATTCCCGAAAAAGGACTTGAAGTAATGATCGCTATTGCAAGATTCTGGCAACAGCGTGCAAACTACAGTACAAAAAGAGACAAATATGTGATACTTGGTGTCACCGGCCCTAATGAATATGAGAACAACGTAAACAATAACTGGTATACCAATTACCTGGCTAAATGGTGTATAGATTATTGTATGGAAAGTCTTGAAAAGGTTAAATCTGACTATGCTTCAGATTATGAAAGGCTAATGGCTAAGACCACCCTTTCTGCTGAAGAGTTAGCCGAATGGAAAGAAGTTTCAGAAAAGATGTATTTCCCTTATTCCGAAGAGTATAAGGTATTCCTGCAACAGGATAATTTCCTCGATAAGGAGATCATTCCGGTATCCGAATTACCTAAATCTCAGCGGCCTATTAACCAGAAGTGGAGCTGGGACAGGATTTTGCGTTCCTGTTATATCAAACAGGCCGATGTGCTGCAGGGCTTCTACTTCTTTGAAGATCAGTTTTCAAAAGAAGAGCTTGAAAAGCATTTTGATTTCTATGAGCCCCTTACCGTTCATGAATCTTCCCTTTCGCCCTGCGTGCACAGCATACAGGCCGCGGCTTTGGGCAGAATGGAGCAGGCTTACGAATTCTACCTTAGAACCTCAAGGCTAGATCTAGACGACTATAACAACGAGGTGAAAGAAGGCTGTCATATTACAAGTATGGCTGGTACCTGGATGAGTATTGTTGAAGGTTTCGGCGGAATGCGCGTGCTCAACGGTACTTTATCTTTCAATCCGCAAATTCCTGAAGGCTGGGAAAGCTTCTCGTTCAAGCTCAACTTCAGAAATCAAATCTTAAAAATTAATGTGGCACCGGGTAAAACAAGTTTCTCACTTGAAGGTGATAAACCTCTGGAGATCCTGGTAAAAGGGAAACCGGTCAAAGTTGAACCCAGTGTGCCCGTCACCGTCTAAAATGCCAATTATGAAAAACTATATTTTCCTCTTCTTGTTCCTGTTTGGGTTATCTGTAAATGCCCAGATAGAGAGGGTTGAACCGCCTTTTTGGTGGAGCGGCATGAACCGGTCAGAAATTCAGTTAATGTTCTACGGAAATAATATTGCTGAATATTCAGTTTCTACTCCTTCAGAAATGATAGTGAGCAATATTAGAAAGACCGAAAACCCAAATTACCTTTTTGTAACTGTGCAGACTGAAGGTCTTAAGCCTGCTACTTACAACATCAGGTTATCCAAAAAGGGCAAAAAAAGCATGTCTTATCCCTTCGAGCTGAAGCAGCGCGAACCGGGATCGGCTCTTAGGGAAGGTTTTGATGCGTCAGATGCTATTTACCTTATCATGCCCGACAGGTTTGCCAATGCCAATCCTTCTAATGATTCGCATCCTCAACTACAGGAAAAAGCCGACAGGAGTAATCCCGGAGGCAGGCATGGTGGCGATATAGAAGGTATCATTCAAAACCTTGATTATTTAGAAGATCTTGGAGTTACTTCCCTTTGGAGTACGCCTTTACTTGAAGATGATGATCCTGCTTACTCTTATCACACCTATGCACAAAGTGATGTGTATAAAATAGATCCGCGTTATGGCACTAATGAAGATTACCGTCGCCTGGCTACCGAGATGGAAAAGCGCGATATGAAGTTGATCATGGATTATGTGACCAACCACTGGGGCGCAGAGCACTGGATGATCAAAGATTTGCCGACTTATGACTGGGTGCACCAGTTTCCCGGCTATAAGAATTCAAACTACCGCATGACCACCCAATTCGATACCCACAGCTCTAAAGTGGATACAGAATTAAATGAGAACGGCTGGTTTACATCTACCATGCCCGATCTTAACCAGAGCAACCCATTGGTGCTGAATTACCTTATCCAAAATGCCATTTGGTGGATAGAATATTCAGGTCTGGATGGTTTTAGGGTAGACACCTATTCTTATAATGAGAAGGAGGGGATTTCTAAATGGACTAAAGCAGTAATGGATGAATATCCAAATTTCAACATTGTAGGAGAGGTCTGGATGCACGATCAGGCGCAAATTTCCTACTGGCAAAAAGATTCTCCTGTTGGAGCTATTCAAAGCTATAATTCCTACCTGCCATCAGTAATGGACTTCACGCTTCACGATGCTATCATGGTGATGTTCAATGAAGATGAACAAAGCTGGGCAGATGGTATGGTAAGGGCTTATGACAATTTTGCCAACGATTTTCTCTACAATAACATTTACAATCTTTTAGTGTTTGCGGCCAATCACGATACCAACCGTATTAATGAAGAGTTTGATGGCGATGTAGATAAATACAAACTCGCCATGACGCTTATTTTAACCACTCGTGGCATTCCGCAGTTATATTATGGAGATGAGATTGGCATGCGCGGCGACAAACCTGCAAAAGGAGATGCCGATATTCGCAGGGATTTCCCCGGAGGCTGGGCTGGAGATGAACAAAACGCTTTTACTGAAGCCGGAAGAACCCAACAACAGAATGAATACCATTCGTTCACCAAAAAACTGCTGAATTACCGTAAGAACAACGAGGTAATTCATACCGGAAATTTGTTGCAGTACGCTCCGCTTGAGAATGTTTACGTTTACTTCAGGTATAACGAAAATGACAGGATGATGGTGGTGATCAACAATAACCCTAAAGCTCAAACCCTTGATCTTACTCGTTTTGCTGAAGGTTTGGCTGGCGCAACTTCAGGAAAAGATATTATTTCGGGAGAACAGATCTCTCTTGATCAAAATCTTGAAGTTTCAGGAAAATCCCCGCTCGTACTTGAACTAAAATAATCATGATAAACTTCCTGCTGAAAGACCTCTCTAAAATGGCATTTTTGAATGCCCTTCTTTTGATGTCTTTCTCTTTATTCGCTCAAAACCCGGAAAGAATTTTCCGGGAAGTAGCGAAAACCGAATCGGGCGTTGAGTTTTCAACAAGTGACGGTAAATACATCTTCAGGTATTTTACGCCCGAGGTTGTTGAGACTGCCTTTATTCCTTCAGGAGAAGAATATATGGAGAAATCGCACGCCGTGGTGCTTGAGCCACAGGCGGTTAATTTCACTGTTTCCGAAGAAAAAGAATCCGTCATTATTGATTCTGAAGGTCTTGATATTGTGGTGTCAAAAATGCCATTTCAGGTCACCTATTTTTTTGAAGGGGAAAAGGTGATTTCAGAAAAAGCTGGTTATTCAAAAGGGGAGGAGCTTGAAAAGATAGATTTCAACCTTACTGAAGCCGAAGTGTTGATGGGCGGTGGCGCCCGTGCCCTGGGAATGAACAGGCGCGGCAACCGGCTGGAACTGTACAACAGGGCACATTACGGCTACGAGACCAAAAGTGAGCTGCTCAACTTTACATTGCCCGTGGTGCTGTCTTCAGAAAAGTACCTTTTGCACTTTGATAATGCACCTATCGGCTTTCTCGACCTGGACAGCAGTTTTAGCAATACTTTGAGCTATGAGACTATTGGCGGGAGAAAGACTTACCAGCTGGTGGTGGGAAAAACCTGGGAAAATATTGTTGGTAATTACACTTTATTAACCGGAAGGCAGCCTTTGCCGCCACGGTGGGCCCTGGGCAACTTTTCAAGCCGTTTTGGCTATCATTCTCGTAAAGAGGTAGAGGAAACCATTGAGAAATTCAGGGAAGAAGAAATTCCGGTAGATGCTGTGATCATTGATCTCTTCTGGTTTGGGCATGAAATTACCGGGACTATGGGAAACCTTGAATTTGCCACCGATTCTTTTCCCAATCCTGAAGAAATGATGCACAACCTGGCACAAGACGGGGTGAAAACCGTGCTGGTAACCGAACCTTTCATTCTCACCACGTCAAACCGTTGGGAAGAAGCCGTGCAAAATGACGTTTTAGCAAAGGATTCCCTCGGAAAGCCTTTTACTTATGACTTTTACTTCGGAAACACCGGCTTAATTGACATCTTTGAGCCCGGGGCACAAAAGTGGTTCTGGAACATTTATAAAGAGCTCACCCAAATGGGTGTTGGTGGCTGGTGGGGCGACCTGGGAGAACCCGAAGTTCATCCTGAAGATCTTATACACGCGACGGGCACTGCAAATGAAATGCACAATATTTATGGGCATTACTGGGCCAAATTAATACATGAAGGTTATGAAAATGCCTTTTTAGACCAGCGGCCGTTCATATTAATGCGCGCCGGGGCTGCAGGGTCACAGCGGTTTGGATTAATGCCATGGTCTGGTGATGTGAATAGGAGCTGGGGCGGCTTAAAACCACAGCCCGAAATTTCACTACAAATGGGATTACAGGGACTCGCCTATATGCACTCCGATCTCGGCGGATTTGCAGGTGATAACCTGAATAACGAATTGTATGTAAGATGGTTGCAATATGGGGTATTTCAGCCTGTTTACCGGCCACACGCCCAGGAAGAAGTGCCTTCAGAACCTGTTTTTAGAGAACAACGTACCAAAGAACTGGCTAAAAAAGCGATCGAACTCCGTTACAAACTCCTGCCTTACAATTACACCCTGGCTTTCAGGAATTCTACCGAAGGATTGCCGCTTATGCGACCACTGTTTTTTGAAGAACCGGATAACTTCAGGCTTTACTCGGTGGCAGGTACTTACCTGTGGGGTAAGAACTTCTTGATTTCGCCTGTACTTCAGGAGAATATTAAGGAACAGGAGGTGTATTTTCCGAAGGGATCTAACTGGTTTGACTTTTATTCAGGAAAGAAATATTCGGGGGGCAGTACGGCTACAATTCAGCTGCAAGAAGAATATATACCAACTTTTGTAAGAGGCGGCGCCTTTGTTCCCATGACAAAACCATTACAAACCACGCAGAATTTTTCCGCAGAAGATGTAGAGCTACATTACTTTTATGACAGGGAAGCCGGTGAAACTGAAGACATCCTTTATCATGATGACGGTAAAACTCCTGAAACTTTTGCGACCGGGGAGTACGAGCTTCTTTATCTAAAAAGCCGAAAAGAAGGCAATAAACTACAGCTTAGCATTTCAAAGAAGGCCGGCAAAGAGGGGAGATCTTTAGAATTCAAAGAAATAGATCTCATTATTCACAATTTGCAGCGCAAGCCAAAAGAAATCCTGGTACGTGGGAAAAAAATTCCTTTCAAATACCATGCAACCGAGCAACGGGCTGTATTACCCGTGGCTTTAAAAGAAAATAATACAACCCTTACATTTATTAATTAAACCTTTTTCACATGAAAAAAATTTCAATTTTATTACTGGGCATATTAACCCTGGCTTCCTGTAAAAATGAGCCGGAGCAGGGTGCAACCGAAGTTCAGGAGGAGCAGAGCATTGCGCCTGTTGACAACGAGGCTTTGGAGTCGGCAGTGATCTACGAAGCCAACATACGGCAATATTCTCCCGAAGGTACTTTTGATGCTTTTACACAAGACATTCCGCAGCTAAAAGATTTAGGAGTGAAAGTTATTTGGTTAATGCCAATTTACCCAATTTCTGAAGTGCGAAGAAAAGCTACCGGCGATTTGAGTATCGAGGATATTGAAGATCCTGAAGAAAGAAAGAAATACCTCGGAAGCTACTACGCTATTGCCGATTATACCGAAGTAAATCCTGAATTTGGAACTAAAGAAGACTTTGATGAGCTGGTGAAAACTGCACATGAGAACGGCATGTATGTAATTCTTGACTGGGTGGCTAACCACACAGGATGGGACCACTCATGGCTTGAAGAGCATCCGGATTTCTACACTCAAAATGACAAGGGAGAGCCTGTAGACCCTTTAAACCCTGAAACGGGAGAATCATGGGGATGGACAGACGTAGCCGATCTTAACTATGACAATAAGGAACTTTGGGAGGCCATGACCGCCGAAATGAAGTACTGGGTAGATGAGCACAATATTGACGGTTTTAGGGCCGATGTTGCCGGGGAAGTACCAACCGAATTTTGGGATCAGGCAGTGCCCCGGCTTCAGGAAACAAAGCCGGTTTTCATGTTGGCAGAGTCTGAAGATAAAGATTTGTTTCACAATGCGTTTGACATGGGCTACAACTGGGAAGGCCATCATTTAATGAACCAAATGGCCCAGGGAGAAGTAACTGTTGAAGCATGGGATGCGTATATGAAAAAGGTAGATACTACATATCAACAGGATGATTACCTAATGAACTTTGTGACCAACCACGATGAGAATTCCTGGAACGGTACAGTTCGCGAAAGAATGGGAGATGCTTCCGAAGCTATGGTTGCCCTCACTTACACACTTCCTGGTATGCCTTTGATCTACAGCGGGCAGGAATATGATATGGACAAGAGGTTAAGGTTCTTTGAAAAAGACACCATTCCTAAAACCAAAGGAACTATGTGGCCACTACTCGAAAAACTGGGACAGCTTAAAGCTACAAATGAAGCGCTTCACGGTGCAAAAGAGGCAGCAGGTTATAATAGACTAAAAACTTCGGCTGACAAGCAGGTTTTGGCTTTTGAACGTGAAAATAATGGAGAGAAGCTTATCTATATAGCAAACCTTTCAGATAAACCGGTCGATTTTACCGTTGAGATGGAAAGTGAATTGCAACCTTATCTTGGGAAAAAAGATTTTAAAACGCAGAAAAATGACCAATATCATTTCGGCCCTTGGGAATATGTAATATTAGCAGATAATTAATAAATACCCCAAAAAAATAGAAAAAAGTCTCAAAAATGGGGCTTTTTTCTTTTTTATTAACCGAAAACGTTTGAGAAGTTTAATACATTAGGTTATCTTATATAATTGAAATAGCTTTACATGGATGTTAGAGAATATTAAAAAAATCGGGGTTTTAACTTCGGGAGGCGATGCTCCCGGAATGAATGCAGCAATTAGAGCTGTGACCCGAAGCTGTGCTTACTACGATATAGAGTGTATAGGAATTTACAGAGGCTTTCAAGGTCTTATTGAAGGGGAGTTTGAGGTGCTCACTGCCCGCTCTGTAAGAAATGTCATTAATAAAGGCGGAACCTTTCTCAAATCGGCCCGGTCCCAGGAATTCAGGACCAAAGAAGGTCGTGCAAAAGCTTTTGAGAAACTGCAGGAAGTCGGTATTGATGCGCTTGTGGTTATTGGCGGGGACGGTACTTTTACCGGGGCCATACACCTGCAGCAAGAACACAATATCCCCATTGTAGGAATTCCCGGAACTATTGATAACGATATTAACGGGACCGATTATACCATTGGTTACGATACTGCTTTGAATACGGTGGTTGACGCTATTGACAAAATACGCGATACCGCCAGTTCTCATGACCGCCTTTTCCTTGTTGAAGTGATGGGCCGCGATGCCGGCGACATAGCTTTAAACAGTGGGATAGGAGCCGGGGCCGAAGAGATCCTTATTCCTGAAGAAGACATGGGAATTGACAGAATGATGGAATCTCTCATGAAAAGCCGGAAATCTGGGAAAACCTCCAGCATTATTGTAGTAGCCGAAGGTGAAAAAAGCGGAAAGAACATTTTTGAACTTGCCGAATTTATTGGCGAAAACCTCACAGGCTATGATATTCGGGTTTCGGTGTTGGGCCACATGCAAAGAGGTGGTGCGCCAAGTTGCTACGACAGGGTACTTGCAAGTAAACTGGGCGTAGGTGCCGTTGAAGCCATCCTTAGGGGAGAAAGTGGCGTCATGGTAGGAATAACCAATAAAATTGTAACGTCGGTGGACTTTGAGGTTGCCATTAAAGGCCGAAGGCCACTAGATAAAGAATTGAGAAGGGTGTTAAATATCACCACCGTATAATTTAAATTAAATTCAAATATTATGAGTACTAAAATAGGAATAAACGGATTTGGTCGAATTGGAAGAATCGCTTTTAGAATTGCCAGCGAAAGAGAAGATGTAGAAGTTGTGGGAATTAACGACCTGCTGGATGTAGACCATCTTGCATATCTTTTAAAATATGACTCAGTTCACGGAAACTTTAATGGTACTGTGGAAATTGATGGTGGTAATCTTGTTGTGAACGGGAAAACCGTGCGCATTACTGCCGAAAAAAATCCTGAAGATCTTAAATGGGACGAAGTTGGTGCCGAGATCGTGATGGATTGTACTGGTATTTTCACTACTAAAGATACTGCAGCAAAACACCTTACTGCAGGTGCTAAAAAAGTGGTGATCTCAGCTCCTTCAAAAGATGCTCCAATGTTCGTGATGGGGGTTAACCATCAGGATATCACAGCAGATGATAAAGTTGTTTCAAATGCGTCATGTACAACCAACTGTCTTGCGCCATTGGCTAAGATCGTTGACGATGAGTTTGGTCTTGTAGAAGGTCTTATGACTACAATTCACGCTACTACAGCTACACAAATGACAGTAGATGGTCCTTCCAGAAAAGACTGGAGAGGTGGTAGAAGTGCTTTGATCAACATTATCCCATCATCTACCGGAGCAGCTAAAGCAGTTGGAAAAGTAATTCCAAAACTTGACGGGAAACTAACTGGTATGGCTTTTAGAGTTCCTACAGCCGATGTTTCTGTAGTTGACCTTACAGTGAGAACTGAGAAAGCTGCCTCTTACGAAGATATCAAAGCAGCCTTCAAAAAAGCTGCCGAAGGTCCTTACAAAGGAATTCTTTCTTATACCGAAGAACAAGTAGTATCTCAAGACTATGTGTCTAACCCTCACGTTTGTAACTTTGATGCAGGTGCAGGTATCGCCTTGAATGACAACTTCTTTAAGTTGGTAGCATGGTATGACAATGAGTATGGATATTCAGCTAAATTAGTAGACCTGTCTGCTCACGTAGCTTCACTTAAGTAATTAATTAGAAAAAGCCCTGATATTTTCTTTCAGGGCTTTTTGATACTTTCCTACTATGATTTTAATAGCAGACGGAGGCTCCACAAAGTGTGACTGGATCTTACTAGATTCGAAAGGGGAGCAAATCATGAAAACGCGCACCAAAGGACTTAATCCTGCAGTGTTCAAAACCGAAGTACTTCAGGCAAGACTGGAGGAAAATATTGACTTAAGCCAGGTAAAAGAAAAAGTAGAAATGGTACATTTCTACGGTGCAGGATGTGGTACCCCTAAACCTACAGCCTTACTGCAATCTATTCTTAGTTCATTCTTCTCGGGTGCCACTGAAGTAAAGGTACAGGAAGATATGGTGGCAGCTGTATATGCCGTTACCGATAAGCCGGGCATAGTATGTATACTTGGAACCGGTTCCAACAGTTGTTATTACGACGGAAAATCTATAAGAACAGCCGCAGATTCTCTCGGTTTTATTCTAATGGACGAAGCCAGCGGAAATTACTTCGGAAAAAGGCTTATCAGAGATTACTACTATAAGAAAATGCCGAAGAAACTCGCCGAGATCTTCGAAAAAGAGTACGATCTTTCTTCAGATGCCATAAAAGAGAACATTTACAAAAAGGATAATCCCAATACATATCTCGCTCATTTTGCTGAATTCATCTTTAAAAATGAAAGAAATGGGTATTTCTATCAGCTAATAGCCGAAGGGATGCAAAACTTTATTGAACATAGAGTGCTTTGCTTCAAAGAAGCTCAAAATGTGCCAATACATTTTGTAGGTTCAATCGCTTATTTTTCCCAGGATATTATCAAAGATTCTTTACAGCCATACAGGCTTGAGGCGGGTAATTTTGTACAGCGGCCAATAGATGGAATTCTTGATTACTATAGAAAACACATCATAGGAAAATAACTTTTTACCTTCCAGTTTTTTTACATAGCAGCTGCCTCTCATAGGTGGCTGCTATTTTTTTATAAAGTCTCTAAAATGTCATTTCTGAAGATCTTTTTTCTGAAAGAGAATTTTTCAGCTGAAACTGATAAGAAAGAAGATTCAGCCTTTTAAGATCTGGTTTATCTGAAGCCTTTTTCTTCGGAAAAAGTATTTTTAATCATTGTATTTTTTTGCTGACAAAAGAAATTATGTGCTTCGGTTTACGTTATTATCAAAATACCTTTCAAAAATGTCATTTTTGAAAGGTATTTTAAAGAAACTATTTCCGAAGAAGGTATTATCCTTTCCCATTTTTCGCCTCGTAGATCTTTTTATCGGTAAGGTCGAGGATCATTGGGGTAATGCTGGTTTTGCCGTGTTTTACGGCCCATCTGTCGGTGCCTTCTTCCACTTCTTCAATTGGGAAAACCGTAAACCAGTAATGTTCGCGGCCCATAGGGTCTTCCTGTTGTACAACCTTGCCATCATAATGGCGTACCGACTGGCAGGTCCAGACTATTTCGCCTTCAGGATTTCTTGGGAAATTAATGTTGAGCAACTCCATTGAAGATTCGTTCATCACTTCCTTCAGCGAAGCTACAACATAGGGCTCTAAATTGTCGAAATCGGGTTCGTTCTCACCGACGGAGACACTCAGCGCAATTCCGCGGATCCCAAAAAGCACCGCCTGCCGGGCTGCAGAAAGTGTCCCCGAATGCCACGCCGAATTCCCCAGGTTAGCACCAATATTGATCCCCGAAAGTACAATGTCAATATCATCAAACAAATGAACGCCCAGCGCTACACAATCGGCCGGGGTCCCACTCACCCTGTACGCTTCTATTCCTTCAAAATGAATGGGGGATTTTTTATAAGTAATGGGCCGGGCCGAAGTTATTGCCTGCCCCATAGATGACTGTTCAACATCGGGTGCCATAACGATTACCTCGCCGTATTTTGAAGCACATTTGGCCAGGCACGAAAGGCCGGGACTATATATTCCGTCGTCATTGGTTACCAGTATTTTCATAATGCAATTGTTTTTGGTCTTATTCCTGAAATTACAAAACTTTAGCAAAACATGAAATGAGAGAATTATAAGTCTGTGTTAACGAGCCTTTTTAACTCCTGTCAGCATCTTATATTTGAAGTAAAATCGCGTCATGAAAAAAGCTATTCTCGTTCATAATCCAACAGCCGGTAGTGGGAATCATGATAAAGAAAATCTTGTTAAGCAGGTAGAAAAAGCCGGTTTTGAAGTGTCTTATTTCTCAACCAATGATCCTTTTATGAAGCGATTTACCCACAAGCAAGCCAATGTGATTTTTGTAGCAGGGGGTGATGGTACGGTGCAAAAGTTTGCTGAGTTCATGCTCGAAGCCAAAGAGGGTATAAAGCAGGTGCCCGTGCAGGTGCTGCCTTATGGTACCGCCAATAATATAGCTACAACGCTCGGTATAAAAGTTCCTGAAGAAGGAATTACAACACAAAATACGAAAACAGGCTTTGATATTGGCATAGTGGAGGGAGTTGAAGAGGCCGGTTTTTTTATTGAGGGTATAGGTTGTGGTATTTTTCCAAAACTGGTTCGCGAAATGAAAGCTCTTGATGATGATGAAAAACAGGATGAGATAAAGAAGTCCCGCGAAACATTGGTGAAGGTCATAGATTCTTACGAAGCCCGCGAAGCAATTATTATTGCCGATGATAAAGAGATCACAGGGAAATTCCTTCTCATAGAGCTTATGAATATCAGGTATATTGGGTCCAATATTGAACTCGCTCCCAACGCCGAGACCGGAGACGGATATTTTAAACTGATAACAGTGCGGGAGGAAAGAAGAGAGGAACTAAAATTATATATACAAGATCATCTTAATGAAAGGAATACAGCTAAAAAACTGGAAGATTTTGCCGATCTACTCAAGGTGAAGTCGCTTCGCCTCAAGTGGAAAGGTAAAGATGTACATATTGATGATGAGATTATTGAAGACTACCGGGAGGAAGAGATCAGGGTGGAAAATCGAAAAGGATTTTTCACATTTTTGACACCTTAAAATGAATTTTTCGTAATCTTCTGAAATAAACAAAGATTGCTCCGCCCAATTTCTTACGAAGCTTGTAGCGAACTGAGTATGGGTGTGTTTTTCAGAAGAATTAATATTGTACACACTTCTGTACGCCCTCAAAAATGGCATTTTTGACAGGTAATTTCTACGGAAGTTTTCGCGTTCCGTTTCTTGATTCTTTTTGTTTTCTGCTTCTGAAGAATTCCAATTGAGCTGAGTTATTATTTATAACTTCCGAAGAAAAGAGATCCGATTTTTAGCCTTTTTGAGAGGTAAATGATGTGGAGGTTTCATTTTTATTGGCTGGAGGTGCAAAAGCAGCAGTATGAGCGAGATCATATTGAATAAGGATATTTTTGTCTTCTTTTGTGCAATAAAATTATATTCTCATGAAACGCAGCCTCCTGCTTTTTACAGCACTTTTGACCTTTTTTTCTACTACTGCACAAACTTTTGAAGCCGATCTGCAAATTCGGCCACGTTTTGAATATCGAAACGGATACAAAACCCTTTTATCTGAAACCGCAGATCCTGCTGCACAGGTTTCCCAACGCAGCCGTTTGACCCTGGGTTACCAGGATGAAGAACTTCTGGTAAAATTTTCGGGACAGAGTGTTGGCGTATGGGGAGATGCACCAACCATGCGTCTTGAAGATAACAATACTTTTTCACTTTTTGAAGCCTACGGGCAGTATCAGGCGAGTCCAAATTTCCTGTTTCGGGTTGGGCGGCAGGTACTTTCTTACGACAATCAACGGATTCTTGGAGAGGTGAACTGGGCCCAGCAGGGGCAAAGTCATGATGCAGCCTTGCTTTCATGGAAACTTGCTTTAAATCACAGGCTCGATGTGGCCGCGGCTTACAACGCCCAAGCCGAGACCATTATTGACGCGCCTTACCTCGTGAATTCTTATCAAAACCTGCAAATGGCCTGGTACCACATGGATTTGAATAATGTTGGTTTTAGCTTTTTGCTGATGAATACAGGTTATGAATTTGACACCGTACAACAGGATAGGGAGGTAGATTACATCCAGACTTTTGGGGCTTTTCACAATTTTGTCTCAGGGAAATTTTTTGGAGATTTAGGGGTTTACGGCCAGGCCGGAAGCCGCAATGACAAAGATGTTTCTGCCTTGTATGCCGGGCTTAACCTCAATTATAAATTGAACAAAAACTGGAAAGCAGGCCTGGGAGGAGAGTACCTCTCAGGAACCGATTTGGACGATGCTTCGGGAGAAAATAAGTCTTTCACTCCGCTTTTTGGAACCAACCATGCCTTTAACGGGCATATGGACTATTTTTACGTGGGCAACCACCAGAATTCAGTCGGTTTGCTGGACCTCTACGGAAAGTTATCCTATGTCACTTCTAAATTTGAATTTTCGGTGGTACCACATGTCTTTTCTTCAGCAGCAAAAATAGTAGATGTCGCTGGAAATGAACAGGACAGCTACCTGGGTACCGAGATCGACCTTTCTGCCGGATACAAATTCAGAAAGGACTTTGGTATAAACTTCGGATACTCTCAAATGTTTGGAAGTGATTCGCTGGAGATCCTAAAAGGTGGTGACAGTGGGCAGACACAAAACTGGGCCTGGGTGATGGTAAGTTTTAGTCCGAAGCTGTTTAGTTTTACTAAAACCCAAAATCCCGACGCCGGTATATAATTTCAGAAATAATATTTCAGCATTAAAAGCTGTCTAAAAAGTAATGTTTGTGGCCTTCTGATTCATTTTCATAACCACTACTGAACAGCTTTTTAGACAGCTTTTTTAAATTTATTAAGTTGAGAGAAGTGTGCATTTCTTCTATATAAGAAGCATTATATTTGTCTTTCAAATCAACGATTAATATTACAAAATGAGAAAATTGAAGATGAAGCAGTTACTAATGATTACCTGCCTTTGGTTAGGTTTTACCGCACCGGCAGTAGCTCAAAAAGTGGCGTCTCCCAATGGGGAAGTGCAAATGCAATTTGAGTTGCTTGAAGACGGTACTCCTGCATATAGCCTTTCTTACAAAGGGAAACCTGTGGTTAAAACCAGTACCCTGGGCTTTAAAATAAAAGATGATGAACATTCCCTACTTAATGATTTTGAAGTAATTGAACGGGAAGAATCTCAGTTTGACGAGACCTGGGAGCCTGTTTGGGGAGAAGAGAGCGAGATTTTGAATAAATACAACGAACTCGCGGTAGTACTCAACCAAAAATCTACCAATCGTGAGATGATCATCCGGTTTCGGGTGTTCAATGACGGACTCGGTTTTAGGTATGAATTTCCGCAGCAGCAAAACCTGGGGCACTTTATCGTAGAAGATGAAAAAACCCAGTTTGCCATGACAGGAGATCATACAGCGTTTTGGATCCCGGGAGATTACGACACCCAGGAATATGATTATATTGAATCAAAACTTTCTGAAATTAGAGGAGAAATGGAAGGTTCTATTACAGATAACCTTTCCCAAACCTCATTTTCGGATACCGGAGTGCAAACTTCACTCTTGATGAAAACAGATGAAGGACTTTACATCAATCTGCATGAAGCTGCTTTGCTTGATTATTCTGCAATGCACCTGGAGCTGGATGATGAGAACATGATCTTTGAATCATGGCTTACCCCCGATGTAACCGGAAATAAAGCTTACATGATCGCGCCGGGAAAAACTCCTTGGAGAACGATTATTGTGAGCGATGATGCCCGTGATATTCTGGCTTCAAGAATGACCTACAACCTTAACGATCCTGTAGCTATTGACGATACTTCATGGATAAAACCGGTAAAATATGTAGGCGTATGGTGGGAAATGATCACCGGGAAAAGTTCCTGGCATTACACCAACGACTTTCCTGCTGTAAAACTGGGGGAGACCGATTATGAGAATGCCACTCCCAATGATACCCACGGGGCAACCACAAAAAATGTAAAGCGGTATATTGACTTTGCTGCGAAACACGGCTTTGACGGAGTGCTTGTAGAAGGCTGGAATATTGGATGGGAAGACTGGTTTGGGAATTCTAAAGATTATGTTTTCGACTTTATGACTCCGTATCCAGACTTCGATCTGGAGGAAGTAAGGGATTATGCAAAAAGCAAAGGTGTTGAGATGATCATGCACCACGAGACCTCTTCTTCGGTAAGAAATTATGAGCGTCACCTCGATTCTGCATACCAGTTCATGAAAGACCACGGCTACAATGCTGTAAAAAGTGGATATGTGGGTGATATCCTGCCAAGAGGGGAGAACCACTACAGCCAGTGGCTGGTAGATCACTATCAATATGCCATCGAAAAAGCCGCCGATTATGAGATCATGGTGAATGCTCACGAGGCGGTAAGACCTACAGGAATTGCCCGTACCTGGCCAAACCTCATTGGAAACGAATCGGCTCGCGGTACCGAGTATCAGGCATTTGGAGGCTCAAAGCCAAATCACGTAACCGTTTTGCCTTTCACCAGGTTGATTGGCGGACCTATGGATTACACGCCGGGAATTTTCGAAATGGACATTAGTAAGGTGAATCCGGAGAATGAATCCTGGGTGAACAGCACCATCGCCAATCAGCTGGCATTGTACGTTACCATGTACTCTCCACTGCAAATGGCTGCAGATCTTCCTGAAAATTACGAGCGTTTTATGGATGCATTTCAGTTTATCAAAGATGTGGGAATGGATTGGCAAAAAAGCCTTTATCTCGAGGCAGAGCCTGGAGATTATATCACCATTGCCCGAAAAGAAAAAGGTACAAATGACTGGTTTGTGGGGAACGTGAATGGGGAGCAGCCAAGAACCTCAAAGATTAAATTTGATTTTCTTGACGGCGACAAAACCTATATCGCCACCATATATTCAGATGCTAGAGATGCGCATTACAAAGATAATCCGCAGGCATACGAGATAATAAAGGTAGTAGTGAACAACAAATCTAAGTTGTCGCAGCGTTCGGCTGCAGGTGGTGGGTACGCCATCAGCATCATGGAAGCAGATAAATCTGAAACCAGAGGCCTTAGAAAACTGTAGTAGAAATAAATTCTTCTGAAGAACCGCTTAAAATGTCATTTTTTAAGCGGTTTTTTTATTGCTGTTTCTGAAAAAACCTGATTGGGCTTTTTTAATTTCAGTTAAACTGAAGCGGAATAAATTCACAGGAAAATACCTTCTTCTGAAGTATTGAAATCAGAAATAAATGTTAGCATTCTGTATAAGTTATAGTGTTCTCCTGAAGTTTTTGTACTTTATAATTTAAATCAAAAAATAAATTATGAAAACTGCTTCTTTACTTAAAGATATTGAATATAATGATCAAAAACCTGCAGTTAAAGTGCTGTTGGATACCGATAGTAGCAGGGAAATAAGAATAGCTATGAAAAAAGGCCAGGTCATGAAAGAACATAAAACTCCTTATCCGATTGTGGTGGAACTTTTTGAGGGTGCCATAAATTTTGGGGTAAACGGCGAAGTGCACACCATCAACAAAGGAGATCTACTTTCTTTGGAGGGTGGCATACCTCACGATCTTAAGGCCGAGGAAGATAGTATAGTGCGGCTCACCCTGTCAAAATCTGATACTGCCGAAAGAGTAAAGGGTGTAGCTGAAGATTCTTAGGAGAAAATAAAACCTGCGCAAGGCTTTTTACACTTTGCGCAGGTTTAGCGTTTAGCAGCAACCAGAATCGGGAGTACAGCATGCACCCTGCGATTGGAGGTCTACCATTTTTAATTTCGGTTTATCTTTTACAGCGCCCGGTTTTTCTGCATAAACCGTAATACTAAAGATCCCGGTTGCTCCTTGCTTAAAGGCGGTCATATCTTCCTGAGAGAGATATTTCTCCAGAATATCATCGGGGATGGTAATAGGTTTTTCCTTTTGAAGAGTTACATTTTTGAAACCTGCATCTTTAATGTGCTGCAGATAATCCGCTTTTTGGATGGCTCCGGCCACACATCCCGCATACATTTCTGCGTCTTCACGTAAAGCTTCAGGCAATTCCCCCACTAAGACAATATCCGAAATACTAAAATGCCCGCCAGGTTTTAAAACCCTGTAGATCTCTTTAATTACTTTCGGCTTATCGGGTACCAGGTTAAGGACGCAGTTACTCACAATCACATCGGCGCTATCTTCATTCACCGGCATTTCGTCAATATCTCCTTCGCGGAATTCTACGTTGTTAAAACCAAGTTTTTCGGTATTAATACGGGCTTTAGCGATCATGGCAGGAGTAAAATCTATACCTATTACTTTACCTTCCGGCCCTGTTTCGTGTCGGGCTACAAAGCAGTCGTTTCCGGCACCCGATCCAAGATCTATTACGGTATCGCCCTTTTTAATACCTGCATATTGAGTAGGTAGTCCGCAGCCCAGGCCCAAATCGGCCTCTTCAACGTAACCACCGGTTCCCGTGTAATCATCCATCATGATGTTGTACACTTTATTTGAAGGTGTTGTTGCACCACAGCAGGAAGCCGCATTCTCTGCTTTTCCCTGTTCGGCAATTTTTGCGTATCGCTCCTTTACCGAATTCTTAAGTTCCTGATCCCTGTTCATATTTTAAAGTTTTGGAATAACAGTTTTTATATTCATTGTAATATTACGATAAATACTTCAGATGAGAAAATACTGCGGATTTTTTCTTCGGAAATTAAAAATAGATATTAAGACCGATCTGGGTTTTGTATTGTCTTGCTCAATGCCAGCAGCACTTTTCAGCAGAAGAAGGGAAAGCAAAATTCTATTTCATGCATCGAAATCCCTTACTGATTCAAAGCGGCAGAATTTCTTAAAAATATAAATTCCCTATACATTCAGGATACTTTAGCCAGAAAAATAATTCCTAAAAAGCTCATTTTTGACACTTTAAATAAAAGTTTGTTTTCCTAATAAAAAGTTAATTGCTACATTTGGCTCTGCTTCCCTACGGCAAACAAGTGTTAACTCCAAATTCCACAACTGATGGAAAAGGTAATTGTTGCTGTGATCACAACTGTATTTTGTTCACTTTTTTGTTCTAAAACTGATAGGGAAGAGCCTGCCGTAAGTGCTAAGGGGGGCGGAAGCCAGTCCCGTATTCTCGATCCTCTTGAGGAGGTTGGCGCCCACGGATTTTACCCCGATTCAAAACCGACTGCTTACTGGGCTACTGATAGTTGTTTTTCTACTTATGGTAAATGAGAAAAACAATCCTTCAAAAATGCCATTTTTGAAAGGTTCCCTTTAATGCTATTGCCTGGGTAAAGATTATTGCTGTGAGTGACCTTCCGGGAGGTACAAGCTCATATTTTCAATTTGCAGCTTATCTAAATGTCCCATCTTGAGTTCATCGGCAGTGATAAGATGCATGTGTGCGTTGGAGTCGTGATGCGTAAAAACTCCTTTGTGTTCTGTAGAATAAAATCCTATGATTTCTGCTTTTTCATTTTTAATGTCATAATCAACCTGATTCTCATGTGCTTCAGCCGGGGAAGAAACTTTTGCTCCTTCCGGCAGGTTTAACACATGGATTTTTGCGTGGGCTACAGTTCCTTTCAGTTTAAATGCAAAGGGACTGCTGATTTTAGAAGTTCTTTCTCCAATATATTTTTCCACATCCTGAATAGTTGCAATAGTGTCCGGTAAGGCAATTTCTTCCCATTTATCTACATTTGAATACACAAAGAAAGGTGCCGACGCATCATAGCTTTTCTTTACTTCTAAACTTCCGTTTGTTGTTACTCTTGAAATATAATTTTTCCCGTCGTTGATAAGAAGTTCGCCCTGAAGATTGCTTAAGGGCCCCAAACCGTAAAGGCCTGTTTTATTTGCAATGGTGTCGAGGGAGAGCCTGTCTTGCAGGTCTCCTTTAAACATTACATTTCTCATGGCTCCAAAAATATTCACTGCAGCATGTTGTTCTGTTGTTCCTTCTTTTGGTGAAAGACAACTTAAAATCGTCAAGGTAAGTATTGCGATAAACGGTTTCTTAAAAGTCATATTTTTGAGTTGAAGAGTAAAAATTTATTTGAACAAGAATTTGAACCACTGCCCAAAATTCTTGCTTAAAAGGTGGGTTTTTGAAGGCTTTAACTCCCGGGATTTTAGATTTTCTATAACTTTATTCATTGACTGGCCCTGCACATAATCAAGTCTTTTCCACTTTTCGGGCTCTAGATAAAATAGATCTCCAAATTGTTTGTAATTAGTTTCATCGATCTGCCTCCACTTGTCCAGAAAGATCTCCCCGTTCACCTGGTGCGAATGCCCCCAGTTGGAGAACTTTGTCTTTATTTCATCTTCACTTCTCGATAAACATTCGTGTATAACAATATGCGGAACGTAGATTACCCTTTGTTTGGTGTTTCTCCCTGTGACATAATCGGGATAGTTGGTGGCAAATTTTTGATTGCGGGGTTTTGATACGTACAAAATTCCATTCCCGGTATATTTATACAGGTTAATATAATAACCTGCAATCTGGATTCGGTTCTTTTCGGGGTTTTCGAGATACTTGTTGCGCGATCTCAGGGCCTCGGCAAAAGCTTTAAAATTCACAAAATATTCGTCACTGTCTACCTGTATCAGCCAGTTTCCTATACCCATTTTTGAAGCCAGCATTTTTCTTTCCCTTACCTCATTTTCCATAGGGGAGATATTAGGGAGGAAAAAATTATCTCTGTAAATGTTGATCTTATTTTCTGTGTCGAAAACATCAAGCCAGTCAAAAAATTGCTCCTCAACCTGAAACTTGCTGCCCGTCCACGTTCTTAGATCTTTATCGAGCGCAATGATGATAGAATCGGCTTCGCTGTACACCAATGGGAGGGAGGTTTTGAGTAACCGGTAATCATAAGACATTAAAAAACCGACCTGAATTTTATTCATTTTGCTGATGTAAGCTGTTGTTTTTTCTGAAAAGTACAGCCGGTACTTTTTCTCTTACTGAAGTAGAATTTCCCCTGGAATTCTGGTGTTTTATAAGATCCAGATTGTAAGAAGTAAGCATAGCAAAATGATAGTAAAATTATTTAATGCTCTTACCAGCCAGCTTTGCTTCGACCAGTTATGCTTCAGTAGTTTTGTTAGTAATACAGCAAAACTCATTAAAAGAAACCATACTGTAAAGAAAAATGATGTTTTTCCGCGCAGTAGTGCCGTTACGGTATCATGAATTAAACCACTTACTAAAAAGGTGATGACCAATGCAATGGATGTGGGGAAAATCCTTTTTGAAGGTTTGAAAATAAATTTTCCGAGGTAATACCCAAAAATAGGATTCCAGTATGTCCAGAAGGTCGGGAAGTTCTTAGCTCCAAAGGAGCGGGAAAGATTGTTGCGCAATGACCCCGGGCTTCCCATGGAAACCCCATTTCTTTTCTTTACGTAATCTGAAAGATTAATATTCAATTAAAATTTTTACTTAATTCAGGTGCCGGGATTCAGAAACATTTAATTTAAATCAATTTAAGAATATTTCTAAAACCTGCAGGTAGTTGTGTTTTATCATAACTCATTTGCAGTTCCTCATTATTCAAATTGGCTTTTACACAGATAATTTTCAATTAATCAAAGCAGGCCGTGAATGTCAAGCCGCTGTTGCGACTGGTATGTGGTCCAATCGTGAACTCCCAACTATTCAAAGGTTAACCTTACATCTGCATTTAGGTTTCAAGTTACAGCAAATTAAAATCCTGCTGCAGCGTCATCTCCGCGTGGATCTGCACCAGCTTCCAGCTTTCCATTAGGCAATACAAGAATGGCATCTACTTTTCCAATAATGGTAGATTCTCCCACTTGAATGTTATAGCCTTTTTGCTGTAGCGTATTCAATGTGGTTTCAGAAAAACCATTCGGTTCAAAACGCACTTCGTCAGGAAGCCATTGATGGTGGAAACGTGGTGCATTTACCGCCTGTTGCATTCCCATCCCAAATTCAGTAACGTTTAGAATAGTTTGCATGACAGAGGTAATGATCGTAGAGCCTCCCGGCGAACCAAGCACCATATAAAGTTCTCCTTCTTTCTCCACGATTGTTGGTGTCATAGAGCTTAGCATTCTCTTTTGGGGCGCTATTGAATTGGCTTCGGCTCCTACCAGCCCAAACATATTGGGCACTCCCGGTTTAGCACTAAAGTCATCCATTTCATTGTTCAGGAAGAAGCCCAGTTCTTCTATGTAGAGCTTTGATCCATAAGCACCATTTAAGGTAGTAGTCACTGAAACTGCATTTCCTTCAGCATCAACGATAGAGTAGTGGGTGGTTTCGAGACTTTCGGCAACCGGTACATTTCCATGGCCAATCGTGCTAGAAGGAGTAGCTTTTTGAAAGCTGAAACTACTCATACGCTCCTTGAGATAATCTTCGCTCAGCAGCATTTCCGAAGGAATATCAACGAAATCGGGATCACCAAGATAAAAGCCACGATCGGCATAGGCTCTTCTTTCAGCCTCTGTAATCACCTGTATGGCCTCTACCGAGTTATGACCGTACTCGTGAAGAGGGTAGGGGCGAATCATCTTCATAATTTGTCCCATCACAATGCCGCCACTTGATGGAGGAGACATTGAGATCACCCTAAGATCATCATAGGTGAAAGTTACGGGATCCCGCCATTTCACCTGGTAGGCAGCAAGATCATCTATGTTGATAATTCCGCCTTTTTCCTGAAGAAATTGTACCAGTTCTTGTGCCGTTTCACCCGAATAAAATTCTTCCCTGCCTTTTGTAGCAAGTCTTTGAAGCGTTGCAGCCAGCGCAGGATTTTTAAGGGTGTCTCCCGCTTCATGAGCTCTGGCAAACAGCACGTTCTCATGATTGGCTTTAATGATAGAATTGCGATGATATGCCAGGGCAGCAGCCTGTTTGGTAGTTACCACAAAACCCTGTTGAACCAGTGCAATTACCGGGGCCAAAATCTGTTCTACAGGCATGCTACCAAATTTTTCATGTACGGCAAAAATTCCGGCTACGGTTCCGGGGACTCCAACGGCCAGTCCGCCAAAACGGCTTTTTTGAGGATTTACATTACCAAGACTGTCCAGATACATATTGCGGTCTGCACCCAAGGGGGCTTTCTCCCGGAAATCAAGGGCACCGGTTTTGCCATTTTTGAGCCTGTACACCATAAAGCCACCCCCGCCCAAATTTCCGGCGTATGGATAAACCACTGCCAAAGCCATTTCGGTAGCTACCATGGCATCAAAGGCATTACCGCCCTGCTTTATGATCTCCAGGCCTATTTCTGAAGCTTCTTTACGGGCCGAGACCACCATTGCGTGCTCTGCTGTTAATCCGCGTTCTGCCGGAGCAGAAAACTCTTGAGGTTCTTTCGGAATTTTGCAGGACTGCTGAAGTATAATCAGCAGAAAAAAGACAAAGTATTTCTTCATGTATTGAGATTTTTCACAACCAGGAGGCTAAACTAAGGCAAAATAATAAATAGCTAATTAAAACAGTTCAAAACCCTGCCTGAAGTATTCTCCTCATTCTCTGTTCTTTTGCGGTAAATAAGCTACAGGGAGAAAATAAACACCGGAAAAAGCGGAATTTCCCTTTGAAAATTAGAAATAAGCTGCTTAATTTGCACTTTCAATTCGGGATGTGGCGCAGTCCGGTAGCGTATACGTCTGGGGGGCGTAGGGTCGCAGGTTCAAATCCTGTCATCCCGACGAACCGTTTTTAAACGGGTATAAAAACACTGTTAATCTATTGATTTTCAGTGTTTTTTGTTTTTATTGATATCATATGATATCAAACGAATTCATCCATTTTAGTGAATGATTCGGTGAATACTTTCTTTCCTTGAATTCAGTATCTTAGAAGAACATAGCGGTTAATTTGACTTTCGTCTTTACAAACCTTTGTATCACTTAAAGACGCCTGAAATGATTGATTTTACTACATTCTCCGTACTTTTCTTTACAAGAAAGCTGAACCGGAACTCGAAAGATTTATCCATTTACGCCAGGATTACCGTGAATGGAAAATGTGCTGAAATGAGCCTCAAAAGAAAAACTTCAGTGAATGAATGGGATAGTTCCAAAGGAAGAATTAAAGGGACCACACCTAAAATTAGAAAACTGAATAGCTATCTTGACCAAGTGTATTCTCAACTATTGGATATTCATAAGAAACTTCTGGATAAAGACAATCTTATTACAGCTGCAAAAATTAAAGCTTCCTATTTGGGACTTGATGAGGACCATAAGACATTGACGGATATTGTTCATTATCATAATAATAAAATGAAGAATGTTCTGAAATGGGGAACACTTAAGAATTACTTCACAACCGCCAAATACCTAGAAAAATTTTTACGAAAGGAGAAAAAAACAGATAATATATTTCTTAAACATATCAATTACCAGTTCATCGCAGAATTTGAAATGTTTCTTAGAAGTGGTAAACTAGAAAAAGGACAAAAAGCCTGTGGTAATAATGGGGCTATGAAACATTTAGAACGTTTACAAAAATTACTAAATCTTGCTGTAAAACTAGAGTGGCTTGAAAAGAACCCTTTCAGGAATTATAGCTTAAAGTTTGAGAAAAGTGACAGACAATTTTTGACCGAGAGAGAACTGCATAAGCTAGAAGAAACCATCTTTACCAACACTTCCCTTGAACGGGTCAAGGACATGTTCTTATTTTCTTGCTATTCTGGCTTGGCATATATTGAACTCAAAGAGCTGACAATAGATAAACTTGTAAAAGGTATGGATGGCAAAGACTGGATTTATACCAAACGAGAAAAAACGCAGCAGTCTGTAAAAGTTCCGCTGCTGAATCCTGCCAAGGAAATTATCAAAAAATATAGGGAAGATCCGGCAAAAGGAGCAAACGAAGTTTTTCCAGTTATATCCAACCAGAAGACCAATAAATATTTGAAAGAAGTCATGGAATCTATCGGGATCCGAAAGAAAATCACTTTCCACTCTGCCAGGCATACCTTTGCTACGGTAGTGACTCTTTCCAATGGTGTCCCAATTGAAACTGTTTCAAAACTACTAGGGCATACTAAACTTTCTACCACTCAAATATATGCAAGAGTACTGGAAAATAAATTGAGTTCAGATATTTCTACGTTGGATCAAATAATTCGGGAAAAGCGTAAGATTAATGGCAATTAGATTGAATTGTATGATTTTTAAAATAATATCGCTCCAACAAATAAATGATTTCTTCTGTCGAAGCTTTCTTGGGTTGTCATTCCGACGAAGACTCCAGGGAGATTTTCAAGTGGTTGTGAGAATCGGTAGGAAGATTCTGTCTGAAATGCCTATAGCATTTTATAACAAGATTGGTCCTCCTCTGGGACGGATTAAATAAACAAAGAAGAAAGAAATATCCGTAGGTCTTTTAATTTTTAAAGACTACCCCGAACCCAGAGGTTCAATATTAATTTTAGCAATTACACAGTCCAGACTTTTATCAGATCCACCTTTTCTACCTGACGGTTCCCGACTTTCCGCCTATATGAATAGCGCAAATAACCTAACTTTGTGGTTCCAAATTATAATAGAGAGTGAGAGTTATTGAGATCGACAAATGGAACAGGAGAGAGCATTATGAATTCTTGTCAAAAATGGCTAATCCAATGTTTGGTATAGTAACATAGGTTGAATGTACCGAGGCTTATAAATTTTCAGCAGATGCCGGTATTTCCTTCTTCGCCTATTACCTTCATAAATCAATGACTGCGGTAAATTCAGTGGACGAATTAAAATATCGGATGGAAGATGAAGAAGTAATTGCTTTCAATACTGTTCATGCAGGAACCACAATTGGCAGAGAAGATGGTACCTTCGGCTTTGCGTTTATATCTTTCAGCGAAAGCTTTGATAACTTTAATAATGACTTGCAAAGGGAAATAACAGCTGTGAAGTCTACAACAGGATTAAGGTTGAACAATGACGATATCACCAAAGACTTAATCCGAAATTCTACCTTTCCCTGGCATTCTTTCACAGGACTTTTGCACCCGAGTAACCATGACAAAAAGGAATCTGTACCTAAGATTACTTTTGGGAAATTTGCTGTTCGTGATGATAAAAAATATCTTCCTGTTTCAATAGAAGCACATCATGGGCTTGTGGATGGGTTACATTTAGGAAAATATCTTGAAAATTTTCAAGAACAACTTAATAAAAAAACATAGATAGCTGCTGCCTAAAAGTACGAATAGGAGCTGGTAACCAGGTCACCATAGAAAAATTAAATCTGAAAACCTCCCGGGGAATCTTAAAAATCAACAAGAGACAATTTACCGGGATGGCTACCAGCGGTTACCTTGAAAGAGGGAATGGGTGCTGAATAGCGGAGCGTTTTTCTAAATCATCAAAGCATCGAAAAATTTAAGAATTAAGCCTCCATCGGCCAATCTCCATACTGCCCCTCTGCCTGTTCAATTACTTCTTTCAGTAAATTATCCAGTTCCGAAAATGGCACTTTTCCCCGTAATTCTTTTTTCACCGCCATGCGAATGGCGGCGCGGGCGTCTTCTTTTTTGGTCCAGTCCAGCTGCAGGTTTTTCTTGACTGAGTCCACTACTTTATGCGCCAGGTCCTGGATGGGGCCGGTTTGGTTGAGTAATTTTTCGTTGGCAGATAACAGGTCATAGAAAGCCAGTTCATCTTCGGTTAAGCCGAGTTGCCTGGTCCTGATGTCATCCTGCTGAAATTCATTGGCGATGTCCAGCAGGTGTTTGATGGCTGCGATGGAATCCAATGAGTTTCGGTGGTAGTTGCTCAGCACTTTTTCCAGCTCGTCTTTCAGTTTGCGCATCCGGCGGATGTTCTTGGGCATTCGCACCCGTATCTCGTCATTGATGATCCTGCGCAGCAATTCGACTTTGATGTTCTCGTCACCTTTTTCCTTTACAATGGCCTGGAATCTATCGTCTACGATGGAAATATCGATCTTTTCCAGGTTGTGCATTTTTGCCAGGTCTACAATTTCCTGGGATTTCAGGGATTTGCTTATCAGGTCTTTTATCTTTTCATTCTTTTCCCTGCGGGGACCGGGAGGGAATTTGACCTTTCTGATGAGTTGCCTGATCTTCTGAATGATCGCCAGCTCTTCCTGGATCTCCCAAACCCGGGGATCTGAATTCGTCATTGCCACCAGTTCTGCCAGCTTTCGCTCTTCAAGCAAAAAGGCATCGGTAACGGCATCAGATTTTAAAAGGCTGTTCACAACACTGCTGGACCATTTCATTTTATTTATATCGGTCATTGCGTTGCTACTTTCCGCAGAAAAATCACCTATTAGATCTTTCACTTTCTCGAACTGCTCCAGGCATACTTTTACCGGGGCTTCCAGATCCAAGGTGGGTTTTCCTTCTCCGCCGACGGCGGTATATTTTTTGGTGGCTTCGGCCAGAAAGCCGGAAATGCCCATAAAATCTACTACGAGTCCGTTGGGTTTGTCTTTAAAGACCCGGTTCACCCTTGCAATCGCCTGCATCAGGTTATGGCCTTTCATGATCTTGTCCACATACATCGTATGGGCGCAGGGGGCATCAAATCCCGTGAGCCACATATCGCGAATGATCACTATTTGTAACGGATCCTCAGGCGTGCGGAAACGCTTTTTAATGGCTTGCATCGCGTCTTTGGTGCGTATGTGAGGATTCCAGTCTGTAGGATCTTTGCTGATGTTTCCGGTCATTATCACGGCTATTTCAGGGCATTCTTTAAGTGCGCTTAGCGCATTGTACATTTTTACGCAGTTCTTGCGGCTCATATACACGATCATCGCTTTGCCTTCCAGGCTTTCTGTCCTGGCCTTGAAATGGGTAAGGATGTCTTTGGCAACCCGTTCCACACGGTCAGCAGCTCCGGCGGCATCTTCTATCGCTGCCCAAACCGCATTGTTTTCCTCGTCCTCATCTTCCTCCATTTCATCCAGCTCCTTATCATATTTGGCTTTAATATTGAGCGGAACCATTTTTGGCTCGTAATAAATGGGCACCGTGGCCCCGTCTTCCACGGCCTGTTTGAAATCGTAGGTGTGAATGGTGGGTCCAAACACCTGTTGGGTATCGGCATCCTTGCCATCTACGGGAGTTCCGGTGAAGCCTATAAAGGAGGCATTGGGCAGGGCGCGTCTTATGTTCTGCGCAAAGCCGCCGCTATGGAATCCATACTGGGTGCGGTGGGCTTCATCTGCCATCACGATAAGGTTGTACCGTTCAGAAGGTACAGGGTGGGAGAGCTCTTTTCCCGAAGCCAGTTCTTTTAAGCGGAATTTCTCAATGGTGGTAAAAATCACCCCGCCGCCATCGGTGCTCAGCAGGGCCCGCAGCTCATCGGTGGTATCGGCGTGTTGCACGTGGCCCACCAGGTCTTTGCACAGCACAAAATTCTCATAGAGTTGCTGGTCCAGGTCATTGCGGTCTACCTGGATGAGGATGGTGGGATTTTTCATTTCGGGCATTTGCCTAAGGATCCCGGTAAGGATGGCCATCGAAATGCTTTTGCCCGATCCCTGCGTGTGCCAGATCACTCCCAGCCGGCCGTCACCTGTGGGTTTTATATTTTCTACCGCAGAGTCCACCGCTTTTTTGATGCCCGAGTACTGGTGATATTTTGCGCCCTTCTTGATTATTTTCCCGTTGTGGTCTTCGTGGAAAATGAAGTTTTGCAGGTAGTTCAATAAGGTTTTCTTCGGAAATAATCCCTTCAGCAAGGTCTCCAGCTGAAGTTCCTGTTTCTGCTGAAGGTCATTGCCGTGCAGACTTTTCCAAGGAGCAAACCACTTTAGAGAGGAATTATACATCCCGTGCAGGGTTTCCAGTCCATCTGAAACTACCGTGATGGCATTGTAATCAAACAGCTGCGGAATATCCTGAAAGTAATGCCCAATTTGCCGGTGCGCGTTTTCCACGCCCACCTCGGGATCAAACATATTCTTGAATTCAAAAACAATGAGCGGAAGTCCATTAATGAAAATGAGCAGATCTGTGCGCCGGCTGTTCTTGCCAATGATCTTTACTTCATCTGCACACACAAAGGTATTTTTCTCAGGTTCTTTGAAATTGATAGGGTAGAGGTGCCGGGCCTGTTCTTTGCCCGAAGCATCTTTCCAGGTAAGGGAAACCCCCTGGGTCATTTTTAGATGAAAATCGCGGTTGCGGTGATCAAGATCCATTCCCTCGTGCTGCGTAAAAGCTGCAAGGGCTTCGGGAGATGGTGTTCCGTGACCCTAACTCAGAAGCTGCTTTTTCAAAACCAGTTAAAATACTGGCAATGGTAGAATGAGGGAAAGAGAATAAGCATCCATTTAAGAAATCCGCTGAGGCCTTAAATCATTTTACTCTGCGTAATAGTGCATCCTGCCCCTAATTGTGTCATTATACCATTGGGCCTGATCATAGTCTTAAAATTTAATGACTTATTCTTTAATGTGCATTTTATCGTATTGACATATGGGCTCTGACCTTACCTACAACTACTGGGACTTTTTAAATGCCTCTAAGCCCTTTTTTAAGTCGTTTAAGGGAATTCCCTATATGATTTTCCACGGTTTTTATTGATACACCTAATTCCTCAGCTATTTCAGAATATTGAAGGCCTTCATATTTATGCAGTATAAAAGCCTCTCTGCATTTGTCAGGAAGATTTTCTATAGCCTTTTTCAATTTTTCCCTTTTTATACGAAGATATTCTGCATCGGCATCCTGATCAGTTTGTAATTTTTGGACTTCTATGTATCTAAGACTTTCCAGATGTTCCGAGATCCTCTGGTTCTTTCTGTAAAGATCTATATACCCATTGTGACAGGCTTTATAAAGATAGCTTTTAAGGGAGGTGGTAATGTTAATCTTTTTTCGTTTCCTCCACAGCGATAGCATTGAATTCTGAACAATGTCCTCTGCCTGATCTGGATCGGAAGTGAAATGAGTCACATATCTGCAGAGATCGGCATAATACAGATCAAAAACATATTTAAAAGCTCCAGAATTACCTCTGGATATGTCTTTGATCAGTCGCTCTTCATTCTGAAATAGGTAATTCATGTTGGGTTAACATTCTGCTAAGGTCTGGAAAGGTCAAATATGTAAAAAAAAAGTTAATTAAGTTAGGGGTTTGTGTTTTTTCTCTCGTCATAAGGAAAAGTAAGCATGAAAAAGGATTTGGAAATATTAATAAGTAAGTACCTCCGACACGAGTTGGAAGCTGCCGAACAGGAAGAATTGGAGGTCTTATTGGAGCATCCTGAAAACCTCCAGGAATTTAATAGTCAGGTGGAACTGGAATTTCTACTACAAAAGGACAAAAAGGAATTCCATGCTGTTCAGGGGTATTCAAAAATAGAAAAGAATTTGGGAAGTGAAAAGAGCTTAAACTGGAAAATCTGGCTGAAATATGCAGCTATTTTGGTGCTTCTGATGGCAATGACTTTCTTTCTGAATGAGCAAACGACAGTAACAGCAATTCCTGAAACCAATGTAGTTTATATTGAAGAGGGGAATGGAAATATTAAAATACTGGAGATGGAGGGAGAGAAGCAGATCACCAACAAAAAGGGAGAGGTAATAGCCACTAAAATCGCAAACAAAATTATTTATAAAGAACTTCCAGAAGCAACAGAACTTGAATACAACACGATTACCGTGCCTTACGGCTCTCTTTTCCAGATTGTGCTTTCCGATGGAACCGAAGTAGAGTTAAATGCGGGCACAGAGTTTAGTTATCCGGTACAATTTATTAACGGAGAAGACCGACAGGTATTTCTGAAGGGAGAAGGTTTCTTTAAGGTTTCTACAGACTCCCTGCATCCTTTTAAGGTGAACACCGGGGATTTTCATATCAGCGTTCTAGGAACTCAATTTAATATCTCTGCATATGAGGACGATCAAATTTCCTCCGCCGTACTAACGGAAGGTTCTATTATGTTAAACAATAAGAACTTTTTTCAGTTGCTTCATCCGGGAGAAATGGCAAGTATTACAAATTCAGAGGCTGCCATTACTGTTGAAAAAGTGAACATTAGAAAACATATTGCCTGGAAGGAAGGGATTGTAATATTTCAGAATGAAACTTTTGAGAAAATTACCAAGACGCTGGAGCGGACTTATAATGTGAAAATTGAGAATAAAGTTCCTGAGCTGAAGCAGGAAGTCTTTACAGCCACATTTGTGGATGAGGATATAGAGCAAATTTTGGCTTTGTTTAGCAAAAGTCGTCCATTTAAATACAAAATAAATGCAGGAAAGGTGACCATAGAAAAAAAATAAACCGAAGAATTCTGCCAAATTCTCCGGTTCCTAAATGTGATCAAATAGAGTTCAACCACTAATTTTCGATTATGAAACACAGTTACTTTGGTTTCAAACCAAATCACCTGCAAATTTGCGGGATTAAAATGAAATTCACAATATTTATATTCTTTATTTCATTTTTGACAACCCAAGCGAGCCCTTTTTTACAAAATCCCCAAGTGACACTCGACCTTAAGGAGGTCGAAGTGGGGGTTTTTCTGGAGCAGGTCCAGGAGCTATCTAATATGAGGTTCCTTTATAACCTTGAAGACATTAATCTAAAAAGAATAATTTCGGTAACGGTATATCAGGAACCCTTATCAGAAGTTCTTGGTCAAGTCTTTAAGGATACTGGGGTGAGTTTTGAGATCCAGGAGAAGCAGATCATCCTCTTTTCTTATCTCCCTCCGAGCGTACAGGCGGAATATCAGAAGATTTCCGGTAAGGTCACCGATGTTAACGGGTTACCTATGATGGGGGTGACCGTAATGGTTAAAGGCACCCAAAATGGTACCGTGACCGATACTGATGGAAACTACTTCATTAGTGCCGACACTGGAGATGTCCTTATCTTCAGCTACCTCGGTTTTAAAGTGCAGGAAATCCTCGTAGGAGAGGATGTAAATGCCGGGTCGGTATTATATGTTGTACTGGAAGAAACTTCTGATGCTCTGGGAGAGATAATAATTACCGGATACAACACCGTTGTACAAAAACGATCTACCGGAGCTATTAATGAACTCGATACTGAAGACATTATAGCGATTGATACCAAGGTAGATGATATGCTTCAGGGGCTTATTCCCGGTGTTTCTGTGATTAACAGTTCCGGGGAAGTAGGAGCCGTTCCAATAGTCAAGATCCGGGGGACTTCCACTTTAACAGGAAATACTTCCCCATTATGGGTGGTGGACGGGGTGGTGCTGGAAGATCCTGTGCCACTCACTCCTGCGGAACTGAATTCTCCCGATGTAGTGAATCGTATAGGAAATGCACTGTCGGGTGTAAACCCTCAGGATGTCGAATCCATCACAGTTCTTAAAGATGCTTCTGCAACCGCCATTTATGGAGTGCGAGCGGCCGGAGGAGTGATCGTACTCACTACAAAAAAAGGTATAGAAGGCCCGCCGATGGTCAACTTTAATAATTCCACCTCTATTGCACGGCGTCCTTCTTATGACCACTTCAACCTGATGAATTCCAAAGAGAGAATCGGCGTGGAGCAGTATTACCTGGACTCCGGACTAATGTATTACAACGCCGATGGGAATGTGAATTCGGTAGGATTGGCGGGGGCTTATGCACGTTATAAGGACCGTACCCTACCTACCTGGGCAGACTTTGAGGCTGAAGTACGAAATGCCCAGGAATACAATACCGACTGGTTTGATATTCTGTTCCGGGACGCCTTCAGCACCAACACCAATTTTAATGTTTCCGGGGGAGGACGAAATATGAATTATTACGCCTCCCTGGGAATGGTGGACGAGGAAGGCACCGATATTATGACGGGAAACAAGAGATTTAACGCTTCCCTCAAGCTCAATACAGAGCTGTCGGAAGGTCTGAATGTGGAATTTTATTTGTCCTCTTATAAATCAGAACGGAATTCGTATGCCTTTAGCAAAGTTCCTCCTGGGATCTCTAATTTTACAAGAGGGACCCCCAAACCTTTTGATTATGCGATTAATACCAGCCGTACCTTTCCGCTTAAGAATGCGGATGGAAGCTACTATATGTATCGTGGCCACGACGATTTCTACACGTTCAACATCATGAACGAATATGAAAATTCAGATCAAACCACCACCACGAATGGAACAAGTACTCGTGTTTCTCTGGATTGGGAGGTGCTTGACAATCTTTCAGCTTTCGCAGTAATAAATTATACCAGTACCGGACAGCTGGATGAAAGCTATTATAAAGAAAATACCAATCAGGTAGCGGGAATAAGGCGTTCAGAATTTGGAGAACCTGCTCCTGCAGACAGCAATCTACCATCTGGAGGAGTGTTATTTTCCAATTCCAATTTCCAGGAATATGCCATGGCAAGAATGGCCTTAGAATATGATCTTTTAGAAACTGAGGACCACTTTTTCCAGGTTTATGGAGGAGGAGAATATCGCGTAAATAATTACCGGGGTGACAATTCAATCGGGTGGGGATATCTTCATGATAGAGGCCGGATAGTTTCCCCGCATGAGAACATTGGAGAAGAATTGGCAGGAACTCCATATCTGATGATCCGGGATTTTACGACTAAATCTGCTTCTTATTTTGGGGTGGCTACTTATGCCTTGATGGATAAATATATTTTTAATGTTAATGTTAGGTACGACGGATCTAACCTGTTTGGTTCCAATCCACAATATCGATGGGAGCCTGCTTGGTCGGCCTCTGCAAGATGGAATGTGATGGATGAGGCTTTTATGGAAGGCAGTTTATTTAACAATCTGTCATTCCGGGGTTCATATGGGCTGCAGGGATCGACCAACAGCCAGAGTACTCCACAGATTGTGGCATCGTTCCTGAACCCAACCTACTGGTCTGAGCTTAATTTACTGCAGATTGCTTCCCCCGCTAATCCCGATTTAAGATGGGAGAAGACTTACAGCTCCAATATTGGGATGGACTTTGCGCTGTTTGAAAACCGGATCCAGGGTGCTGTAGATGTTTATAGCCGAAAGAGTGAGGACTTGATCACTAACACACGGATTTCAGAAGTGAACGGATTCTCATATCTGCCGATAAACTTTGCCGATGTTACAAATAAGGGAGTGGAGTTTGGGATTACCACCAGGAATTTCTACGCTCCTGAAGAAGGTTTCCGTTGGAGTACCACCGTAAATTTTGCTTATAATAAAAACGAAGTAACCAAGGTGAATCTTGATCCTGTGGTGGCCAGAATGCTTTCTGGTTTCCCATATAAACCGGATGCAGCATTGGTGGGCAAACCTTTGAATGCCTTGTACTCTGTGGATTTTTCACATATTGATGAAAATGGTATTGCCAGGTTTAACCTTGCTAATGGCGAACTGACCCAGGGTCCCCGAAATTTGAAATTCGAGGTGGAGGATCTGGTATATAATGGACCTATTGAGGCCCCTTACCAAGGTGGGATTAGTAACCTGTTCGAATATAAGAATTTCAAGCTCTCTGCCCTGTTTACCTATGGGTTCGGGAACTACTTCAGAAGAGGACAGATTTTGGAGTCATGGATGTTTGCTCCCGACCAGAACCTGAGCACGGAACTTGCCAATGCATGGAAGGAAGCAGGAGATGAAAACTTCACTGACATCCCCAATATCAGAAACGAAACGGGAGCTAATAACCATAAAATGTACTGGAACCAGAGTGATGCAAGAGTTGTAAAAGGTGACTACCTGCGCCTGAGCAATGTTTCGTTGCAGTATTACCTGCCTCAGTCAGCTCTGGGAACCCTTGGCTTGTCGAGAGGATTTCTGCAGCTGGAAGGAAACAACCTACTGTTATTTGCAGATGACAGGCTTGATGGCTACGATCCAGAGACCTTCCCGTATCAATCCCTGCCTTTGCCGACCTCATACCTGCTAAGCTTAAATGTCACCTTCTAAAAATCTACAAATATGAAAGCACTAAATAAAATGCTATTGCTCTTCTGTCTCCTTTTTGCCGTGAGTTCGTGTGACGATGCTCTGGAAGAGGATCCGCAGAATTTACTGAAGCCGGAGACTGTTCAGGATTACGATGAATTATTAAACTTCGGATATCCTACCACGCGTGATTATGGCACGCAGGTGGTTCTGGATTTTTATGTGGAAATGATGACCGACGATATGGATATCCGGTATTTTAACCAGGATGCGATTGAGTATCCCATTCATCCATTTTCTTTTGAATCAACTCATGAACACCCTTCCATGCTGAATGGTTATGACCAATCCTGGAAGAATTTCTATCAGTCGATTTATTACGCCAATGTGGTAGTGGATAATGCGGCCTCTTCCACCGGAAATGAGGGTTTCAAGGAATATGTCAGAGGTGAAGCCATGATTCTTAGAGCCTTTTCCTATTTTAAATTGATCAACTTGTATGCAAAACCTTACGATGCTGCTACCGCGGCTTCTGATCCGGGAGTACCTTTAAAGCTGGATCCAACTGTACAGGCGGAATCCTATACTCGTAACAGCGTTCAGGAGATTTACGATCAGATCCTGGAGGATCTTTCCATGGGGATTAGTTTGATGGAAGCCAATGACCAGAGAATCACGTCCAAATATAAATTCACCCCGATCTCTGCAAAACTGCTGGCCTCCCGAGTTGCACTTTATATGGAGGATTATGAACGCACCATCGAATATGCTACCGAGGTCATAGATTCCAATTCCCGCCTTTTTGACCTTTCCGGGAATACCTGGGAATTTGCGCAAACCAGCTGGGGTTATGCCCAAGGGACGCATTACCTGAATGAAAATAATTCCAACGTGCTTTTCCTTTATGGATCTAATGAGTTTTACAGTTATATCTTTTGGCCTGGATCCCTGGCCCTTTCCGATGACCTCACCGGCATTTTTGAACCGGGGGACCTGAGATACTATTATTTCTCCTATATCAAGGGGCCCCAGGGTCGGGTACCTTTTAAATTTCGACCTTTTCCCAACCGATTAGGGGAACCAATAAGGGGAATGCGGGTGGAGGAGGCTTATCTGAACCGGGCTGAAGCCTATGCCATGACTGGACGCCAGGAACTTGCTTTCAATGATATCAATTACGTTAGAAGCTTCAAATTTTCTGATAGTTTCGAGGAGGAGAGCGGGTATTATGAATACACCACTACGGAATATCCTAATGAAGAAGCGGTGATAGCCGCCGTGAGGGAAGAGCGCCGCAGGGAACTTTTTGGGGAATTCCACCGCTGGTATGACCTGAGAAGATATGGAATGCCCGAAATTATTCATCAGCACAACAATGAAACCTATGTGCTTCCGCAGGGAGATCCGCGATATATTCTTCAGATCCCACAAATGGAGTTAGATTACAATTCTCTGATGGAGCCAAACCCAAGATAAATAATAGTAAAGATGAAAAATATGAAAAGTTTACATTTACTTATAAAATCTTTTCTGATCCTTCCGGTTATTTTAATCGGATTTGTTTCCTGCTCCTCAGAAGCGGAGGACCTGACCGGAGATTATTCCGCTCCCCAGGAACTGCCAGTGAATCTAACTCCTGGGACGCCCCTGACCGACAGGATCCTGAAACTTTATGATGATTACGGCATTATAGTCTACTCTGATACAATTGTAGGCGACAGGATGTTCCGCGATCTGGTTTCTGAGGAAAGTTTGCAGATCCCCAACCGCCTGTCCGCAGATAGTACAGCAGCCATACTTTACGTGAATATGATTGAAGACGAATTTATTAAAGTACTTCCAGAAGGAAAGGAAAACTTGGTCTTCAGGAATTTTTACCTCTATAAGAACGACCTGACGAGTGGCGCCTACGAATACATATCCTACCTCTGGTATAACTCGAATGCAGACTTAACGATAGGGGGTATTGATAAAGAGAAGATGGATTCGCTGCATTATAAGCAAACCTTCTTTTATGGTTTGTCCTCGGTGCTTAGAAGTGACCCCGGCTTAATGACCAATTTCTATCGACCCTTCGTGGATTATAAAACAGACGCCAGAGTTTATTACTGGCAGGTAAATTCGCTGGAGGATGGTTATGAAAGAGGTTTCCTTACAGGAAATCAATCCCTGATTATGACAGACCAACAGGATTTTGATCTATACGCGGCGTGGGGGGCAACTACTGACCCGGCCGAAATGGAAGCTCTAATGTCTGAGTATCCCATGATTCGGGAGAAATATGAATTCGTTTCGGAAATGTTCCGACAAGAAGGCATTCCTCTTGAAGAAATTAATGAAAAATGGCAGCAAAGTCCATATAATTCTAAAAGCAAGCCCAATGATATTTAAAACATTTACAGAAAAGCGAAACCCCTTCTATTATTTCCTTTGTTTCTTTATTGCAACACTTACCTTAATCAGTTGTGGACAGGATCAGAAAGCCTCGAAAAGTGAGGACCCCGAACCTATGGTAGTAACAGGAAAAATAGAAAATTTCGGGGATACGGTAGTTGATTTTTCCTATTACACCTATGAGTTCTTAAATGATCTTGAAAAGGAAGAAGTAGCTTTTGATGGCAATGGAAATTTCAGGATGGAACTTCATGTCAAGAATTCTTTAAAAGGCTGGTTTTCTTTTGGTAAAGTGCCTATGACGGAAGAATTTACCTTTACAACAGTGGAGGGAAAAGATACTATCAATAAGGCGAGTACTATGGATTTCAGAATGGTATTTCTTTATCTGGAACCAGGAGATAGCCTGCATGTCACTGCCGACGTGGAAAAAATGAATGAAACGCTTGCATTCAGTGGGAATGCTGCAGCAAACAATGATTTTGTCCAGCTGGAAGAGACCACTTACAACAGTTATAAACATAAATTCCTTAAGAACTGGTACAATCTGGTTCATCGGCAGCCCAATGAATATAAACAAATCACAGATAGCCTCAGGGATGAAAAACTTGCCTTTCTAGATACTTTTGCAGAGGAGGGGAAAGTAAGTCCAATTCTTTTGGAAATGTTTCGCAACGACTACATAAGCACCGCTGTGGGCTCTAAAATCTATTATCCGGCAGGTCATGCATCTTATAATGAACTTGATTCCACCGAACTTCCTTCAGATTATTTCGATTTCCTGGGAGAGGTGTCGCTAAAAGACGATATAGGGTCCAATGGAATTGGTTATTTTTATAATCTCAGATCTTACCTCAGAAAGAAATATGAATTGGCGAAACTTGCAGATCCGGCTTTACCCGAATTCTATGAATGGACCCGTACCGAACTTCCGGAAGAGGTGAGGTATGAGTTTATGGCCTATTCGTTGTCAGGGGATTTCTCAAGAAGGCTCTATGACGAATTTGGCGAAAATACTCCCTATCCGGAGATGGCGAAGGTGGTAAAGGAAAAATATCGTCACCTGGAAGGAATGCTGGAAGGAAATCCCGCCCCCGAAATTGTATTTCAGGATATAGAAAATAAGGATATCACCCTCACTTCATTTCAGGGAAAATATACGTATATCGACCTTTGGGCCACCTGGTGCGGCCCCTGTATAAAAGAAATACCCAGCCTTCAAAAACTGGAGAAGGAGTATAGTGACAGAAATATTCAATTCGTAAGTGTATCTATTGACGAGGAAAAGGATCTGGAAAAATGGAAGAGGTTTGTAAGGGAGAAGAACCTCACCGGGCATCAGTTAATAGCTGATAAGTTTGCGGATTCCATTCTTGCCACCACCTTTAATATCAAAAATATACCCAGATTTTTACTGCTTGACCCCGAAGGAAAGATCGTGGATGCCAGTGCTCCCTTTCCGTCTGACCCTGAACTTGTAGCCCTTTTTAAAGAACTGAACATATAATCCCAAAAAAAAAACTTACATCAAATGAAGGAATTAAATGCATTCCTGATCCTGTTTCTGGTCGCAAATATGGGCTATGCCCAAAATGATCCAGGTATAGGAGAGGAGATAAAACAACAAGATTCAACTGCGATAGAGGTACCGGTGGAGGTTGTGAACAGAGAGTATTTCAAAGACTTCTTTGAGGAGTCTAAGAAGAGTCTGTTGCTGGTAGGAGAGAATCATTCCTCTTCTGTAGCTTCCGGAATTTATCCGCCCCTGATCGAATATCATTACAAAGAGAATGGCGTCAAAACTCTTTTTATAGAATTCGGTCCCGCTGAAGCCTATTTCTATTCAAAATATCTTGCCACAGGAGAAGAGCGGCACCTGAAATACACCATTTATGCAGGTTATTACAAAGACTGGATGCGTGCCTGGAAAGAGATCTATGAGTTTAATGAAACACTGGAAGAGCCACTGGAAATTGTAGGAGTGGATTTTGACAGGGCCCGAACCTTCGCTTATGCCCTATACAGCATTCTGAGTCCTTATGAGGGCAAACCAACGGAAATTGATTCGCTACTGAATGTTATCAAAAGCCAAGAGTTTTATAATACCTATACAGTTGGCTATCCTACGGAGCTCGACATGGAATTCGTCACCGCTACAAAGGAACTGCTTAAAAGACATACGACCGCTTTGGAAAAATTGCTTAAACCAGAAGATAAGACAGTGGTAGAAAGAATGGTGCAGAATAAGGCCTTGGGCTTTAACGATGAACGGGAGCTTCATATCACAGCAAATGTAACTGATTTTGTAAAAAAATCAGGAGAGCAGGAATTTCTTATGCTGGTAGGTAGGGACCATACCTATCTGGATGCCATCTATGATGATGATCTGAGGCTGGCATCCTACTTAAAAAAGGAAACAGACTTTACGACCCTTACCGGGCTTATCCTGCATGAAAATTCACAACAATGGGGGGAAAATTACACCAAGGAGATCACTCTTTATGAAGTGAGAGATAAAATCCCATGGAAGGAATATTTTCAGGTACTTGACTCTAAAGCCGTCGCAGACATAACTGTGGTGCCGCTGAAAGGAGAACTCGAGCCTCTTACCCAATATGTGGACTACGTAATTATTGCACGTAATATGGGACCCATTCAATTTTAACTCTGTTACCAACATAATTTATTAATTAACAGCATCCTTCTCAGGAATTAGCCAATGCTGGATATATCGCCTTTCGAAGTAGAGGCGATATCATTTTATCATTGAATGTAATGAAACGACTACTATTCATAATTTTTCTTGTAAGCCTTTCTTCTCAGGGCCAGATTTATGATCCTGTACAATGGACCACTTCTGTTGAGAAAGTTGGGAAACAGGAATACAGCCTCATAACCGAAGCCATAATTGAGGAAGGCTGGCACCTGTATTCTCAGAAGGTTCCCGAGGATGGACCTATTCCTACACAATTTACCTTTAAAGAATCCCCTGTTTTTGAACTTCTGGAAGGAATTCAGGAAAGTGAGGGAGTTACTGAAATGGATCCAGTTTTCAAATTGGAAATCACCTATTTTGAAAGCAAAGCGGTGTTTATTCAGCGTGTCAAAGTTTCTGGAGCACTTCCTTTACGTATTAAAGCAAAAGTCGAATTCATGGTATGCGACGCCGAAAGGTGTCTGCCGCCCATAACGTTGCCTTTGGAATTCATCATTGTTGGTCCTGGGGGTGAGGCTGCGATTCTACCTGCTGCAATATCTACCGATGACAGTGAAGAGCATGCAGGTAAAGAGACCGTCACTTCGGGCTCCGTAGAAAAGATCCAAACGAGAGATAGAGATTTTTTCAGCATTTTTGTTATCGCCTTTTTTTCAGGCTTTGCCGCCTTACTCACCCCATGTGTTTTCCCGATGCTCCCTCTAACAGTGAGTTACTTCACGAAGCAAAGTAAGTCACGGGTTAAGGGCATTAGCAATGCGGTAATCTACGGTATTTCGATCATTGTTATCTATGTCCTTTTAGGGACTCTTGTGACGGTCCTGTTTGGAGCTGATTCCCTGAACGCGCTCTCTACCAATCCCTGGTTCAATTTTATTTTCTTTTTGCTGCTCGTCGTTTTTGCGTTATCCTTTCTAGGGGCCTTTGAATTGGTGCTGCCAGCTTCCTGGGGAAATAAAATTGACTCTAAAGCTGATAAAGGGGGATATATCGGTATTTTTTTTATGGCCCTAGCCCTGGCTATTGTTTCTTTTTCCTGTACGGGCCCCATTGTTGGAACTCTGCTTGTAGAAGCTGCTTCCAAAGGAGGCTTGGCTCCAGTGGTTGGTATGGCAGGTTTCGCCCTGGCAATAGCCTTGCCTTTTGCTATTTTTGCCGCTTTTCCTGGATGGATGAACAGCCTTCCTAAGTCGGGGGGATGGCTCAACACTGTAAAAGTTTTTTTAGGTTTTCTGGAACTAGCCCTGGCTTTCAAATTTCTTTCCAATGCTGATCTTGTGCTCCAATTGCATCTATTGAAGCGAGAGGTCTTTCTGGCAATTTGGATCGCCATTTTTGGTGCTTTGGGTCTATACCTATTCGGTAGAATTAAATTATCTCATGATGCACCCTCAAATGCCATTTCAGTTTCTCGTTTGAGCCTGGGTCTTCTGGTAATTACCTTTACTATCTACCTCATACCCGGATTGTGGGGGGCGCCGTTAAAGCTTATCAGCGGTTTTCCTCCACCTATGAATTATAGCGAGTCTCCCAATGGTTTTGGAGTTGCGATTACAGGAGCTGAAGGGGTATTGGAAACGGGTCTTCCAGAAGGCGCCAAATTTGGCCCGCATAACATTGTCTCCTTCCTGGATTATAAAACCGGATTGGCTTACGCCCAGAAAGTCGGTAAACCAGTGTTGTTGGATTTTACAGGACATGCCTGTGTGAACTGCCGTAAAATGGAAGAACGGGTCTGGTCTGAGCCCGAGGTGCTGGAGATTCTGAAGAATGAGGTGGTGTTGATCTCCCTTTATGTGGATGACAAGAGAGAACTTCCGGAAAATGAGCAGTATGTCTCGGAAACTACAGGGCGGGAAATAAAATCTATCGGAAACAAATGGAGTGATTTTCAGATCCGGCACTACCAGGCGAATGCGCAACCTTATTACGTACTATTAGATTCTGAAGGAAACCAGCTTAATGAGCCCAGTGCTTATGAACCCAATATAGAGACCTACCGACTGTGGTTGGAAGAGGGGCTGGGGAGCCAGGAATAATAATTGGATATTTATAAACTAAAATACTCCGCCACCTTTGCCTGCAAATCTTCCTCGGGAATCTGAGGATCAAATTCATTTGTTTCAGGATTATATTTATAGTCTCTCCTCCAGATATGCACATGTTCTACAATTATTTCAATGGCTTCACAAATTCTTTCCAGTTCCTTATCCTGAAGAATTGGGTGAAGGGATAGGCGCACTCATCCCGGTTTATGGGTAAAATCATTGGACCTTATATCCTGAATGATTGAATTAGAAGAATATTCGTCCACATTGAAAAGATAATGGCTGAAGGTACTGGAACAGGACCAGCCGCCTCTTACCTGAATTCCAAAACGGTCATTCAGCAGCCGTACCACCAGGTTGTAATGTACTCCTGAAAAATTAAAAGCAACACAGCCGATCTTCCGAGCTTCTGGATCCCCCAAGATCTTTACCTGCGGAAGCGCAGTCATGCTTTTGTAGAACAGGTTGAGCAGTTCTCGCTCCCGAGCTTTTATATTGTTGGTTCCCATTCTTTCCTTCAGCTTTATGGCAAGAGAGGACTTTATAACCTGAAGGATTCCAGGAGTGCCTCCGTCTTCTTTCGTCTCTATATCTTTAAAATATGAGTAATCACCTCTGGGAGTTGTCCACTTCACGTTTCCTCCTCCAGGGTTGTCAGGACAGGATTTATTATACAGTTTTTTATTGAAGACCAGGATTCCGCAGGAACCGGGACCGCCGAGGAATTTATGCGGAGAAAAAAAGATGGCATCCAGTTTGCATTCTTCTTCGGCTGGATGCATGTCTATATCCACATAAGGGGCAGAGGCGGCAAAATCGATAAAACAAAAACCTCCTGCACGATGCATGATGGCGGCAAGCTCATAATAGGGGGTGATCTCTCCTGTGACATTGGAACAGGCGGTAAAGGAGCCAATTTTAACCTTCCTGTCGGAATATTTTTGAAGTTCACTATCAAGAAGTTCCGGCCATACTTTTAAATCCTCTCCGGGAGGAACAATGACCACCTCGGCTCCAAGCGCGTACCAGGGGACCTGGTTTGAATGGTGTTCCATGTGTGTAATAAATACTACCGGTTTTTCATCCTGCTGGTCCAGCCCCATCAGTCGAATAAGTTTTGATAAAGCTGCAGTCATGCCTGTACCGGTAGTCACCAAAATGTCTTCTTCGCTGGCACCTACATGGGAACGTATTATGCTCCTGGCATGTTTATAGGCATACGTGGTGAGCTTTCCCGACTGACTTGAAATGGCCATTGTGGGGCCTACTTTCTGCATGATAATCTGTTCAATAGGGGCATAAAGTCGGCCCGCTGGCCATCCAGTCTGCGTAAAGCATCTCCTTTTTTCCATAAATTGTCTCGAAATGGTGGTCATTCCCTACAACTCCTTCCAGAAATTTATTAAAATATAATTCCAGGTGGTCAGTAACCCCATCCCAATTTCGCTCGGAATTTAGCTTGAGGTTGTAATTTTTTATAATCTTGGATTAAATAAAAACATCAGAAATGGTAAATCTAAAAAGGAGAGTGAAAACTTCAAAAACATTTTGTTCTTCGACTGGGTTCGTATCTTTTTGTTCTTTTCCCTGCTCGGATCAGGAGGGAATTTGATCTTTCTTATAAGTTATCTAATCTTTTGAATGATCGCCACCTCTTCTTGTATCTCCCAGATCCTTCGATCTGAACTGGTCATTGCCACCAATTCTGCTAGCTTTCGTTCTTCGAGCAAAAAAGCATCAGTTACAGGATCAGATTTAAAAGACTATTCACTTTAGAGTTTGACCATTTCATCCTGCCCATTAAGGGCATCGCATTAATGGTTTCAGCATCAAAATCCCCAATTAGATACTTCATTTTCTCCAACTGCTCCAGGCAAACCTTTACCGCGGCTTCAAGGTCTAAAGTGGGTTTTCCTTCCCCGCCTCCGGCGGTATATTTTTTGGTAACTTCGGCCTGAAAGCCGGAGATGCCTATAAAATCGACTACGAGTCCGTTGGGTTTTGTCTTGAAAAACCCTGTTCACCCTTGCAATGGCCTGTATCAGTTATGGCCTTTCATTTTGCCTTGAGCATACGTAAAGAAAGAATCTATAATACTCGTTTTCTCCTTAATAGAGTTAAGTTCAGCCTTATTGATAAAATTAACTACTAACCTTTCCTTAGCCCTGTTTCCTATGCTGGCACGGATTACTCTCCGAATTTCTTCTATCAAGAAGGCTTTGTCTTTGGTCTTCTTGTTGTGCTTAAAAATTAATTCGAGAATATAATCAAGGTCTATTTCTTGTGATTTAATCAGGTGTATTTCAAAAACGACATCATCCCAGTCAATAGTTAGTTTTTTTGCTTCCTTACCGCTTTTCTCTCTCCTTAACCAATCGCGAATGTCATTATAGGTAGAGCGATAATCCTGTATGGTTCGGTTACCAAGCAATTCAATACTTTGCATAGCTCCGCCTTCATGGGGTAAAATGGTGTCACGAGATATTCATAATTCTAACGATAAATCTTATGTAATTAAAATGGATAGCATAGAAAGAAACGGCTCCGTAATAGTACAAATTGACACCTTAAAAAGTGTGGATGGTGATTTTTTGTATAAAAAGCTTTTGACCTCTGAAGACAATACTCTTAGCTCCGATTTAAAAAGCTTTTGAATTCAAATTCAATCCGGTCATGAGAGCAGACAAAAACTAATAGGAACAACATATAATAACAAAGAGCTGGATAAAAAAACAAATTCTCTATGCTAATTTCGAAACAAAATTTTCCTCATAAGGCAGACTTGATTTAGCGATAGCAAATGCCTGTTTCAGTAGCTTATTACATACAGTGATTAAAGCTAATTTTTACTTTTTCCTTTTGCTAAAATTCGTTCATAGATCTCCCTGCAGGCTTTGTTGAGTTTATTAGCTGAAAAACTACACATAAACAAAAGGTGTCTGAGTTTTGTATTGCCTATTTTGGTTATTCGGTTTCAACCCCTCACGCTGCTTCTTGATTAGCTTAGTGTAGTGTAGGAGTAACCCGGTGTAGCTACAGCTTTGGATTGCGTTTTCAAAGTTGGAAAACTATCAGTTATAACGGCACTATCTTAAAAACGGTGTAAGTAGAAAAATGGGAGGAGATCAAAACGCCTAATTTTATCAGTTATACTGTCTTTCCAAAGGGGGTACTTCACTAAAGTTCCATAACTTTACAGAATTCTTATAATTTGCTGTAATTGGATAAGATAAATTTAAATACGAACAAGAATGTAATTCAAAGTCTAATGGAAGATGACGAACAGGTCTTCCGCGATCTTTTTGATCTTTATTATCCTGAGGTTTTAATGTACAGTAAAAGTCTTGTTAAAATGGAAGAGCAGGCCGAAGAGATTACTCAAGATGTATTTGTAAAGATCTGGGAATATCGAAAAAATTTAAATCCCAATTTATCTCTAAAATCTCTTATTTTTACAATTACAAGAAACTTCTGTTTTAATTTTCTTAAAAAATCTGCCTACGATAGACATTTAGTAAAAGAGGTTTTTTATAATTCTCAAAGAAATGAGAAATCTTGTGATACAGTTATAATTGAGGAGGATTATGAAAAGTTAGGTCTTCTAGCTATTAATTCTTTGCCGCCAAGATGCCGTTTAATCTATAATATGTCCCGTAATCAAGATAAAAGTTACAATGAAATTGCTTCTGAGCTAAACATTTCGGAAAATACAGTAAAAAATCAGATGAGCAAAGCACTTGAAATTATACGCAATTTCTTAGTTGCTCATGGAGACATAGTTTTTTTGATTATGTATTTAGTTAAAAGTAATTTGGAATGATCCATCTTCTTCCTAGAAGGATTAAATATTTGAAAAAGAATATAGTTTTCAATTTTTCAGATTAACTCCCTGACAATAAAATTTGCCAAAAAATTGAAATTCAATTGAAACTTACATCACCCATCTTAATTTTTTGGGTGTCTTTATACACTAAATATATCTCATCCCGCCTCATCTTTTAGTTGTTTTTAAAAATTAACTTTTTCCGGGAAGCCCCGATTATAAAGGCCTCCGGGTCTATTTCAACATAAGTTTAAAAAATTTAACAAAAAAAATAAGATCTCAATGGTAGTCTAAGGCTTTTCAATTGTAATATATATACCAATCCTTTACACAAAATGAATCAAAAAGAATATATACAGAAATTGATGCTGAAGTTTTCTCGCAATCGATGTAATCAAGCTGAAATCGAAGAATTGGTACAATACTTTTTAAAGAATCCTGAAGAAACTGTTCTACCGGAAGAATGGGAAGTTCTTCATCCTGAATTATACCGCTCTATCCAAACTCATAACGGGAATCATTTATTTAAACAAATTGAGAAAAAGATTCAAAATAAAAAGGTGAAACAGCTGAGGGTTAATCGGAATAACCTGAGAGTAGTATACGGTGTTGCAGCAATTTTAATACTTATACTTGGATGTGCCTTTTATTTTGGATTCATTGAAAATGAATGGCAACCTTATCAGGCACCCATAACTACCGCGAACGAAATTATTCTAGAGAGGGAAGATGGGAAAATAGAAAAGATATCAGAAGAAGGACAACTTCAACTTACTGATAAGAATGGGAAGGTAATTGGGGATCAAAGAGGCAATCAACTTATATATCAAAATGGAATGAAGGCGTCGGAAGAATTGGTGTACAATACTTTGAAAATCCCATATGGTAAGCGGTTTGAAGTGCAGCTTTCCGACGGTACCTTGGTGATGATGAATTCAGGATCATCTTTAAGATATCCTGTAAATTTCTCTAAAATGGGTAATAGGGAGGTGATTTTAACCGGGGAGGCTTTCTTCAGTGTTGCTAAAGATAAAGACAGGGCATTCATTGTAAAAGCAGACGAACTGGAAATAGGCGTTTTAGGTACAGAATTTAATGTGTCGGCATATCCTGAAGATCCAGAAATAAACGTAGTACTTGTGGAAGGATCTGTAGAGCTGTCGGTCAAAGGAGATTATGAGAAATCTATATTACAACCGGGACAACTTGCCAGTGTGGAACAAAGTGATAACACACTAGAAATTCGAGAGGTCGATACCGAAATTTATACTGCTTGGATGAAAGGGGGCTTAGTATTTAGAAACATGACCTTTTCAAATATGCTCAAAAAAATGGAGAGGCATTACGATGTGGTTATTATGAACAGAGCTACTGAACTTGGCCGGGAAAAATTCAATGCCAGTTTTGGCAATGAACCTATTGAGAAAATTCTAAAATATTTCCAAGAAACCTATGGATTGGAGTATACTCAACAGAAGAACATCATAATTATAAAAGATATTAAGTCTAAAGTATAGTTTAAACCTTAAAAATCACATCTGTGGAAAAGAAAAAAATATGAAAATAAACGGGGAATGTTGCAGCATCCCCCGCTAATTAATTTGGCCAATAAGAATGAATATCAACCAACAATTTAGATTTCAAAAATATGAAAAATCTATGCCATTATGAAGCGAGGGATTACTCCTTGTTTAAATTCGATTTAAAAATGAAACTTACTGTCTTATTCCTGTTTCTATCCTTATTTGGATTGCAGGCTAGCATTTCCTACTCTCAAAAGACAGTAACTCTAGATCTTGAAGGAGCGAAAGTTTATCGATTGTTAGACTTAATTGAGAAGCAAAGCGATTTTCGTTTTGTCTATAAGATTAAAGATGTGGATCTGGAACGAGAGGTAAATTTAAAAGTTCAGGAGGAAGAAATTCCAAAAGTATTAGATAAGGTTTTTAAAGAAACTTCAACAGAATTTAAAATTTTTGGAAAGCAAATTTTCCTCACATCTAAGAAAGAATCTTCAAATGCTTTAGCTGCTGCTTTAATTCCTTTAGAACAACAAACACTTACTGTTAGTGGTACGATTAAGGAAGCTGGAACAGGAATGGCCATCCCTGGTGCTAATATTATTGAACAAGGCACTAATAATGGCGTTATGAGTGATTTCGATGGAAACTATAAAATAGAGGTGGCAGAGGATGCTATACTGGAAGTAAGTTTTATTGGGTATAAGTCTCAGATAATTCCGGTAAACGGACGTAGCGAAATCGATATTGTTCTGGAAACAGAAACGGCTGAACTCGATGAGGTTGTGGTTGTAGGATATGGCACTCAAAAAAGAAGTGTAGTTACTGGTGCAATTTCCAGTGTTAAAGCCGAAGATTTAGAAAGTATGCCCGTCAATAATGTGAGTGATGCTTTACAGGGGCGAACTTCTGGGGTAACGATAGCGTCCGGTAGCGGCCAACCAGGATCTGGAGCTACTGTGCGAATTCGAGGAATAACCACCTTAAATAATAATGACCCACTATGGATAGTAGACGGTGTTGTAGTGGACCAAGGTGGGATAAATTATCTCAATCAAAATGATATAGAGAGCATCGAAGTACTTAAAGATGCTGCTTCTCAAGCTATTTATGGAGCTAGGGCCGCTAGTGGTGTAATTATGATAACTACTAAAGCGGGAAAAGCAGGGAAAATTGCTGTCAATTACAACGGATACATAGGGTTGTCTCAGCCGGATAACAAACTGAATCTTTTAAATGCTTCTCAATATGCTCAGCTTCGGAATGAGGCAAGATTGAATGATGGGAAAGAAATTATATTTGAGAATCCGGAAGCTCTTGGTGTCGGGACTGATTGGCAGGAAACCATTTTTAATGATAGTGCACTAAGACAAAATCATGAAGTGAGCATAAGCGGAGGAAACGAGATTTCAACTTTTTATTTGTCATTTGGATTTTTGGATGAAGAAGGTATTGTAGCTAGTGAAATTTCTAATTATGAGCGGCATAATATAAGAATAAATTCGACTCATCACATTGCAAAATGGTTAGTTCTTGGTGAAAATCTCGGATATTCTAGGCAGAAAAATATAGGTCTTGGGAACACAAATAGTGAATATGGTGGTCCACTCAGCTCAGCTATAAACCTTGATCCTATTACTCCAGTAATTGTGACAGATCCGGAAGTTCTAAACGGATATCCCTATAATAATCCTAATTTGAGTATTATAACGGATGCCAATGGAAATCCTTATGGAGTGAGTTCTATAGTGGAAGAGTCAATGGCTAACCCATTAGCTTATATCCAAACAAGGCTCGGGAACTATGATTATTCAGATAACATAGTTGGAAATGTTTTCTTAGAAGCGGAACCATTAGAAGGATTAAAATTTCGATCTACTTTGGGAGCTAGACTATCATATTGGGGAGGAAAGTATTTTTCACCTCATTATTTTTTCAATACTTCTAATAATTCAAGTCAAACGTCTTTTACTAGAAATACAAATCAAAAGTTAGATTATAATATTGAAAACACTGTTTCTTATACTAATGCTATAGATGATAAACATTTTTATACAATACTTGTAGGACAGGGAGCGTATCGAGACAATGAAGCTGAAGGTTTATCTGTTACCAAATATGGTATTCCTGCCGAAAGATTTGAAGACGCTTCTTTAAATTTTAATGTTCCGAATGATAGAATAAGTGCTTATGGATACGAGAATGTACCTCATTTTGTCTCTTCATTATTCGCCAGATTAAACTATAATTTTGAAGAAAAATATCTCCTTAGCGCAATTATTAGAAGAGATGGTTCCAGTCGATTTGGTGAAAATAATAAATATGGTTATTTCCCTTCGGCATCCGTGGGATGGGTAGTGAGTAAGGAGGATTTTTGGGGGTATGACAATCCCTTTCAATTTTTGAAAGTAAGAGGAAGCTATGGTGTAGTAGGGAATGACAATATCGGTGACCTAACCTATCTATCAACGATTGGTTCGGGTAGAAACTATGCATTTGGTGATCAACACAGCAGTTATGATGTAGGTTACAGCCCGGATGCGCCGGCGAACCCTGATTTAAAGTGGGAAGAGACCAGTCAATTAAATATTGGATTTGAATCTAGATTTTTAGAAAAATTTTCATTCGAATTTGATTGGTTTAAGAAGAAGACGAGTGATATTTTACAATATCCACGCATTCCGGCATTTGTAGGAGTAATTGGGAATCCTGCACGTAATATTGGAGATATGGAAAATTACGGTTTGGAATTTAATTTAGGTTATGCGAATAATTTAAATGAAAATTTTGGCTTTTCTGTTAATGCTAATGCCTCTTACTTAAAAAATGAAGTCACGAATCTAGGCGAAGGAATTGAATATTTGGATGGAGGTGAAAGCTTTCAAGCTTCTAGCTATCCTATTACCAGAACAGCGGTAGGTCAGGCAGTAAACAGCTTCTTTGGATTTAAAACTAATGGAATTTTCCAGAATGAGGAAGAAGTTCAGAATTATACAAATTCTGAAGGCAAGGTAATTCAGCCTAATGCAGTACCAGGAGATTTTAAATGGCAGGATACCAATGGTGATGGAATGATATCTGAAGAAGATCGTGTATTTATTGGAGATCCTACACCAGACTGGTCCTACGGTTTAACCATAAGCGCATATTATAAATCTTTTGACCTAACAATCTTTGGTCAAGGAGTGGCTGGGAATCAAATTTTTCAAGGTCTCAGAAGATTAGATATCGCCAATGCCAATTATCAAGAAGAAGCTCTAGCTAGATGGACTGGAGAAGGCTCTACTAATAGTTATCCGCGTATGTCTGATTCAGATAAAAATAAGAATTTCAGTAATCCTTCCGATTTTTACCTGCAAGACGGAGATTATTTTAGAATAAAAACTTTGCAAATCGGATATAGTTTACCGGAGGCTACTATTTCACAGGTAGGATTACAAAAGGCTCGTATTTATGTTATGAGTGAAAATTTGGTTACAATCACTGGTTATACTGGATTTGACCCTGAAATTGGAGGTGGAGTATTAAGTATAGACCGAGGCATTTATCCTCAGGCGAGATCCTTTATGCTTGGGGCTTCATTAAAATTTTAAAATGAATTTAGAAAATTTCTTATTATGAAAAATATAAAAATTATAAATATAGCTATAGGAGTGCTCCTCATCCTTAGTTCTTGCAGTGATGATTTTTTGGAGGTAGAACCTAAAGGTCAGAGCTTAGAATCGAATTATTATCGAAATGAAGCTGAGGCTTATGGGGCGTTAGTTGCAGCTTATGATCCCGTTGGCTGGATTTCTAGAGATTATGTTGCTAAAGAATTTGCTCTTAATGTTGCATCAGATGATTTTTATACCGGCGGAGGTAGTGCTCAAGATGTAGGGGTATTACAAGTGTGGTCCAATTACACTTTAGATCCGGCGACTGGCCCTCAGGAAGAACTCTGGAGAAGAGGGTATTCTGGTATATTTCGATCTAACATGTTAATGTCAAAGCTAGATGGAGTGGATATGAAGGAAGATCTCAAAAAACGGTTTGAGGCCGAAACAAAGTTTTTAAGAGCTTATTACTATTTCGATTTGATAAGATTGTTTGGAAGTATTCCGCTTATTACCGAGCCTCTTCAAGCCTCTCAAATCGCTTCAGTAGTACAAGCTCCCAGAGAAGCCGTTTTTGCTCAAATAGAGCAAGATCTCATTGAAGCCACTGCAGGTTTACCCGAGACCGTAAATAAAGACACCGAAGCAGGACGCGCTACAAAAGGAGCAGCACAAGCCTTACTAGGTAAAGTTTATCTTCAGCAGGAAAAATATCAGGATGCCGCAAATATATTAAAAGAAGTGAACGGCCAACCTGGAGGGGTGAGTCAATATGGATATCGACTTATGGAAAATTTTGGAGAATTATTTCTCGATGAGAATCAGTTTAACTCTGAGTCTATCTTTGAGGTTTCTCATTCATCCGCTTCAAATGCAGATTGGGGAAATATGACTTCTACCGAAGGAAATTTATTAAATGTAATGTCAGCACCAAGGGGATATCAAATAAAGGTAGAAAATAGTGGTGCCCCGGATTTTGTGTCGGGATGGGGATTTAATATCCCAACCGAAAATTTGGTGGAAGCTTTTATAGAGAATGGAAAATATGATCCACGTTATAAATATACCTTTACCAACGTTGATAGTTTAGCCAATTTAGGAATAGTGTCCTATGAAAAAAGTTATCAAGATACCGGATACTTTTTAAAGAAATTTGCAGGGTTAGAATCTGATAGAACTGAAGGAAACTGGCTTGTAAATTTCCCGCAAAACTTCTATGATATTCGATTGGCAGATACCTACTTAATGGAAGCTGAAGCGATAGTTCTTGGCGCAGGCGACGTAAGCAGAGCCCAGTCTTTATTAGATGCGGTACGAGCTCGAGTGGGCAATGATCCCATCCCTGTTAATTTTGAGAATATCATGAAAGAAAGAAGATTGGAACTTGCAGGCGAAGGACATAGGTGGTTTGATTTGGTTCGGACCGGGATGGCTGCGGAAGCTTTAAAATTTAAAGGTTATGTTGAAGGGAAGCACGACAAATTACCTATTCCGTTATTGGATCTTTCCAATACAAATTTGGAACAAGACCCGGCATATAAATAAATTAGACTTAGAAGTAAATGACGATGTGAGAGATTTCAATTTTTGCCAATAACATTAATGAAATAGTTGCGGTACATAACTTGAATCTCTGTATGTGTCGCTGAGATTATATCAATTTACACATAAGATGAATTAAAATTGGTTAACAATTTTTGTTGAAGCCTCGGGCTTACTCCGAGGCTTTTTTTTTAATAATAAATACTGGATATATCTAGTTTCACAATAAACCTTAATTATGAAAAAAAATATTTTGAAGGTTACGGTAGGAATGGCATTCGCTTTTTCTTTTGCTTCATGTACAAGCCAGCACAAGCAAATTAATAATTCTTCTTCAGATTCGCTTCTTGATGCTCCTATTTCGAACTTAAATTATGAAGCCGAAATAGATAGTCTTATTAACAAACTTACTTTGGAAGAAAAATCGGGCATGCTTCATGGCAATAGTAAATTTACCACTGCCGGTGTTGAACGGCTGGGAATTCCAGCATTAACTATGGCTGATGGTCCTTTGGGCATCCGGGAGGAAATTTCACGTGATTCTTGGGAACCATTAGGGTGGGAAAATGATTTTGCTACTTTTTATCCTGCTGGCGGAGCGGTGGCGGCTACTTGGAATCCGGATTTGGCCTATACTTTCGGCAAAAGTATAGGAGAAGAGGCGAGAGACAGGAGCAAAGATGTTCTTTTAGCTCCCGCATTTAATATAATTAGGACCCCGCTAGGTGGAAGAACCTACGAATATTTCACGGAAGACCCTTTTTTAAATAAAAAGCTCGTAGTTCCTTATGTAATAGGAGTACAAGAAAATGATGTTGCAGCCTGTATCAAACATTATGCAGTAAATAACCAAGAGACGAATAGAGGTACTGTAGATGTAAATGTGGATGAACGCACTCTTCGCGAAATTTATTTGCCAGCATTTAAGGCGGCAGTCATAGAAGGCAATGCTTATAGTGTTATGGGCGCGTATAATAAATTTAGAGGCGATTATCTCAATGAAAATAATTACTTACTGAACGATATTTTAAAAAATGAATGGGGTTTTGAGGGAATTGTGATTTCAGATTGGGACGCTGTTCATAGTACGGTAAAGGCCTTAAAGAATGGTCTTGATGTTGAAATGGGAACAGATGGTCCATTCGAAGATTATTATTTTGCGAAGCCTCTTATTAAAGCTGTCAAGGGCGGAGAATTGTCTGAAGCAGAAGTCGATGAATCTGTACGCAGAGTTTTGCGAGTAATGTATAATATTAAAAGCATCGATTCAACTGATCGAAAAACAGGAAGCAGAAATACAAAAGAGCACTTAGAAGATGCCTACAAAATTGCTTCTGAAGCAATAGTTTTATTAAAAAACAATGAAGATTTATTGCCTTTGAATTTAGAAAAAGTATCGAAAGTTGCAGTAATTGGAGCTAATGCTACCAGAAAATTTGGTTTAGGAGGATATGGAGCCGGAGTAAAAACAAAAACAGAAATTACTCCTCTGGAAGCATTAGAACAAAAATTACCACAAAATATTGAAATTGAATATGCTAGAGGATATGAAGAGAATTATGTGGGGCAAAGTGAGAATAATCAGAACCATGGCCGAGGTACTATAAATGAATTAAATCTCGATTTACTAGAAGAAGCCAAATTGGTAGCGAAAGATTCTGATATCGTAATAATATTTGCCGGTTCGAACCGTGATTATGAATCGGAAGCTTCAGATAGAAAAGATTTAGAATTACCCTTTGGTCAAGTGGAATTGATTAAACAGATAAAAGAGGTCAATCCAAATACTATTGCGGTGCTAATAGCTGGAGCTCCTTATGATCTCAGAGAAGTTAATTCGAGCGTATCTACCCTAGTATGGAGCTGGTTCAATGGTTCAGAGGGGGGAAATGCACTCATAGATGTATTGACAGGAGATGTTAATCCATCGGGTAAATTGCCATGGACTATGCCTAAACGTCTGGAAGATTCGCCAGCACATGCTACTAAAAGTTTTCCCGGCGATGATTCTGTAACCTATAAAGAAGGTATTTTAGTGGGATACCGCTGGTTTGATACTAAAAATATTGCGCCCTTATATCCCTTTGGCTACGGTCTTTCTTACACTACCTTTAATTTTAAAAATGCTGCAGTGGATAAATCCGAAACATATTCTGTTGATGATAGTGTAGTAATAACTCTTGACGTAGAAAACTCCGGAAAAAGGGCGGGAAAAGAGGTCGTTCAGGTTTATTTATCAAAACCCACTTCTAGGATAGAAAGAGCTGCTAAAGAATTAAAAGGTTTTTCCAAAGTAATGGTACAGCCCGGAAAATCTGAAAAAGTTACCATTCGGATTCCGATAAGCGAGTTTGCTTTCTATAATGTAGAGAAACAAGATTGGGAAGTCGAAAGTGGTGAATACTTGTTGCATATAGGCAATTCTTCCAGAAATATTTTGCAAACAATTTCATTAAGAGTTGATTAGAAATATTTTATGAAAAAGTTATTTTTTTGTTTGTTCATCGTATCTGGACTTTACACTTCAATTGGAGCTCAGGAGCTGAAGTCTCCAGACGGACAACTTATCATGGATTTTTGGCTCTCTGATATAGGTGTTCCCACATATAAATTATCCTACAAAAAGCAGCCGGTGATAAAGCCCAGCTCTTTAGGCTTGAGTCTAAAGAAGGAAGAAGATTTGATTGGAAATTTCAATATCCTAGAATTAGAGCATTCTAATTTTGACCAAACCTGGAAACCAGTGTGGGGAGAGGAGAAGGAAATCAGAAATCATTACAATGAGATAACTATAAATTTAGAGCAGCAAAATACTCATCGAAAAATGGTTTTACGGTTTCGACTTTTTAACGAGGGGCTCGGATTTCGTTATGAGTTTCCGCAACAGGACAATTTAGGGCATTTTGTTATTAAAGATGAAAAGACACAATTTGCATTAACCGGTGATCATACAGCATGGTGGATACCGGGTGATTATGACACCCAAGAATACGATTATACTGAATCTCGACTATCTGAGATTCAAACGATGATGAAAAACGCCATTACTGAGAATATGTCTCAAACTTCGTTTTCAGAAACAGGAGTGCAAACCTCTTTAATGTTAAAAACTGATGATGAATTATATATTAATATACATGAAGCTGCTTTAATAGATTATCCGGCCATGCACCTCAATCTCGATGTTAAAAATATGGTTTTTGAATCTTGGCTTACTCCGCTTGCCAACGGAGATAAAGCATATCTTATGGCTCCTTTTACTACTCCTTGGAGAACTATAATGGTGAGTGACGGTGCGCGAGACATTTTGTCTTCCAGAATAACCTACAACTTAAACGAACCTTCAAAAATAGCAGATGTCTCATGGATTAAACCAATGAAATATATTGGTGTTTGGTGGGAGATGATAACAGGGAAAAGCTCTTGGGCATACACCAATGAATTAAAAGCAGTAAGATTGGGTATTACCGATTATGAAGCTATAAAACCTAATGTAAATCATGGAGCGAATACGGCAAACGTTAAAAAATATATTGATTTTGCAGCCAAGCATGATTTTGATGGGGTACTCGTAGAAGGGTGGAATATTGGTTGGGAGGATTGGGCTGGTCATTCCAAAGATTATGTTTTTGATTTCGTCACGCCATACCCTGATTTTGATGTCGACGAAATTCAAAAATATGCTAAAAGCAAAGGAGTTGAAATGATTATGCATCACGAAACTTCTTCTTCAGTCCGAAATTATGAAAGACATATAGACACGGCTTATCAATTTATGAAAACACATGGTTATAATGCTGTGAAAAGTGGATATGTAGGAGATATTCTACCCCGGGGTGAAAACCATTACAATCAGTGGTTGGTAAACCATTACCAATACGCGATTGAAAAAGCTGCTGATTACAATATTATGGTAAATGCCCATGAAGCAGTTCGACCTAGCGGGATTGCTAGAACGTGGCCAAATTTAATCGCTAATGAGTCAGCGCGTGGGAATGAATTTCAGGCTTTTGGCGGTTCTAAGCCTAATCATGTGACAGTATTGCCTTTTACCCGCCTAATAGGCGGTCCTATGGATTATACTCCCGGAATTTTTGAGATGGACATCAGTAAACTCAACCCTCAAAATAATTCTCATGTAAACAGTACGCTGGCAAATCAACTGGCACTTTATGTCACGATGTACAGCCCTTTACAAATGGCGGCAGACTTGCCCGAAAACTATGAAAGGTTTCTCGATGCATTTCAGTTTATTAAAGATGTACCTATAGATTGGGAGAAAAGTATTTATCTGGAAGCAGAACCAGGAGATTATGTTACGGTAGCTCGGCAAGAAAAAGGAACCAGTAATTGGTTTATCGGAAATGTGAATGGTGAAACTCCACGTGAATCGAATATAAAATTTGATTTTCTAAATAAAGGCGAAAAATATATTGTTACGATTTATTCAGATGCGCCAGATGCTCATTACAAGACTAACCCTCAAGCTTATGAAATTCGAAAAGTAATAGTAAACAGCAAATCCAGATTAAAGCAGTTTTCAGCCCCTGGTGGGGGCTTTGCGATCAGTATTACTAAAGCGGACACTGAAGCTATGAAGGATATTAAAAAATTATAGAATCCAAAAAATATTAAAAATATTGTCATGAAAAATTACAGGCTAATATCTCTACTTCTGCTTCTTTCTTTTTTTTGTAAAGCTCAGAACAACCCTCAGAATGTTTCGATATTAAATAAAGAATTTAATAAAATTTCAGTTTACACTACTGCAAGCAATACGGAACTTAGGCTTAGCCCGACAGATACTCTTGTGTTCTCAAAAACCCAGCAACCACTAGAAGGTGAGATTTCTATTTTTGTTGATCCTGAACATACCTTTCAAACCCTTATGGGAATTGGTGGAGCAATTACTGATGCAAGTGCAGAAGTCTTTGCTACTTTAAGCAAGAGTAAACAACAAGAGTTTCTAGATGCATATTTTGACACTGAAAAAGGTATTGGATACACCCTTTTGAGAACCACAATTCACAGTTCCGATTTTTCGAGTAAAAGTTACACTTATATTGAGGAAGGAGACACGGATTTGAAAACCTTTAGTATAAAACATGATAAAAAATTCCGAATTCCTCTCATCAAGAAAGCTATGGCAGCCGTTGGTGAAGAGGTTTTGCTTTATGCCTCTCCATGGAGTCCGCCCGCTTTCATGAAAAGCAATGGTAATATGTTAGAAGGCGGTACTCTGCTTCCTCAATATGAAGCAAGTTGGGCTTTATATTATACCAAATTTATCAAGGCTTATGAAAATGAAGGTATGCCTATTTGGGGAATTACTATCCAGAATGAACCTATGGCCAAACAGCGTTGGGAATCTTGCATTTACACAGCAGAAGCTGAAAGGGATTTTTTGAAATATCATTTGGGTCCCACCATGGAAAAAGAAGGTTTAGGAGATAAAAAAATAGTGGTTTGGGATCATAATCGAGATTTGATAAATAATCGTGCTAATACCATTTTTAATGATCCGGAGGCTTCTAAATATGCGTGGGGCATTGGATTTCATTGGTATGAAACTTGGGCCGGAGGCGACCCGATGCACGAGAATGTTAAAAAGGTAAATGAATCATTTCCTACTAAAAATATCATATTCACGGAAGGTACTGTAGAAGGCTTTGATGCTGATAAATATTATTACTGGCCTAACGCCGAACGTTATGGTTCATCTATAATTAATGATTTTAATAGTGGTACTGTAGCTTGGACAGATTGGAATATACTCCTCGATGAAAATGGTGGGCCAAATCACGTAGAAAATTTTTGTTTTGCTCCTGTACATGCTGATACAAGATCTGGAGAGTTAATCTTTACACCTACATATTATTATCTAGGGCATTTTTCAAAGTTTATAAGACCAGGAGCTAAAAGAATGAGTACCGCTGTGAGTAGAAGCGTTCTATTAAGTACATCGTTTGTTAACGAAAGCGGAAAAATGGTGACTGTTGTGATGAATAAAACAGACGATGAAATCGAATATAACTTTTTAGTAGGCAATAAGGCTGCAAAACTTGTAATTCCTGCACATGCAATGCAGTCTCTGGTATATTAAAAATCATAATCTGATTATTAATAATACACAAGGACAAATGGAATTTCTCAGTGGTGACCTGAGTATTTAATGAGGTATTGGTATGAAAAATTTAATGATTATTGTAATTGCTAATTTTATCACTGCAAATTGTTACAGTCAAATTAACTATAATAAAACTGAAAAATATTCAATACCACCTTTAGAAGAAATTGGAAAAGGCGCTTTAATATCTAGGGAATTTATTTACGATTTAAATAAAATGCCGGCCGCAGAGGCTCATGCCTCTACCATTGTAGAAACACCAACTGGACTGGTCACTGCATTTTTCGCCGGTACCCGCGAGGGACATCCTGACGTAGGAATTCGAGTTTCAAGATTTCAGGATGGAAACTGGACCTATCCGGTAGAAGTAGCAAACGGTTACAAAAATGATTCTCTAAGTTATCCCACCTGGAATCCCGTACTTTTTTTGCCTAAAGACGGACCTTTATTACTTTTCTATAAAGAAGGTCCGAATCCTCAGGATTGGTGGGGAATGTTAAAATCTTCTAGTGATAACGGTAAAACCTGGACGGACGCCGAATCCATTGGAGAAGATCCAGCTATTGGTCCACTACTAGGACCTGTAAAAAATAAACCCATACAACTGAATGATGGTACAATAATGAGTCCATCGAGTATTGAGAGAATTGAAGATGAAGACATAAAATGGATGGTTCATTTTGAAATTAGCAAAAATAATGGAAGAAATTGGGAAGTAGTTGGTCCTATTAATGACGGAGAAGATTTTGATGCTATACAGCCCAGTCTTCTAGAACTCTTGGATGGGCGATTAATGGTGCTTTGTAGAACAAGACAAGGAGTAATTGCTCAATCTTGGTCAAAAGATAAAGGTAAGACCTGGAGTAAATTGGAAGCTCTAGATCTACCAAATCCTAATTCGGGAACTGATGCCATTACTTTAAATGACGGAAGATATTTATTAATTTATAATCATAAATTAAAAACAAAAGAAAATAGAGGTCGAGATATTTTGAATTTGGCTATTTCTGAAGATGGATTAAATTGGAATCCACTAATGACCATCGAAAATGAACCTTTAGAATACGGTTACGCTTATCCAGCAATCATACAAGCTTCCGATGGTCTTGTACATGCCACTTATACATATGACAGAAAAGCGATAAAACATGTAGTAATTGATCCAAAACAATTATAATTATTACAACGAGGTTGTAAAACAAACTTTGTCTGATTTTTTTTAATAATTTAATTCAGACATGATTATATCAATTGGTTTGGAAAGATAAAAAAGCTTTTACCAGAGACATGAAGCTCAACTACAATGCTCCCACAAAACAAGCTACAGTAGAATCAGTATATTTGGCTCTACGGAAAGCCTCAAAAAAGTGGTCAGTGCCAATTAGAAATTGGAGAATTGTCCTCATTCAGTTCGCTATTATATATGAAGAAAGGGTTGAACTTTAGAAAAAGTCAATCCCCTTTATTTTGAACTTAAACACTTTAGGGATAGGTTAAACCTAGAACTGAATGTAAACAAACTAAGTGTCTATTTATTCAAGATTTCATCCCGAATCTCTTGAAATATTCTGTAATAATTTTCCCTTATTTCTTCTTCTGAAAATTCGCAAAATTTTCCGGGTAATGCTTTCTTTATTCCAGGACGAGCGAATCGAATTTTCTTCTCTTTTCCATCGGCAAAACTCACAAATTCTCCGGCTCTCAATCGGAAGAAGGCATCAAATCGGATTTTTGTAGTATCCCTATGGCTCCTCGTGATACGGGTATCAAAATTGAGATTTCCTCCCTGGTGGATGCTGATGCTTTCCTTCTGTATAATTTCAAAGAACTGTTCGTAGTATTTCGCGGTATCGGGATCATTTACTTTTCCGAAGAATTGGTACGACAGATTGCTCAGGATTGCTTTGCTGGCTTTTTCTCCGTAAAGCAGGTCAATCTGAATCTTGTCCTGCATTACATAAATAGTGGAGATGTTATAACTACGAAGGGTTGCCGGCACACGATGCATATGGAGTAGACGCAGGGTAGGGGCTTCCTCCATAAGAAGAAAGGAGGCATCTCGCTCCCGAATGCTCATCTGCTTCGTTATAGTATGTATGGTAGTCGCTATGACAGGGGAGTAGGCGGTTTCATATTTTGGATTATTGACTATCGATACTATTGCAGGATTTTCAGGATTATTAATGTCTAAAGGGACTTCATCTTTTGATAGGGCCATGAAGATTCTTTGGGTACAGATCTTTTTCAAAGCATTGGCAAGACTGCTCTTAACAGCTGCTGTCTGCCGCTCTGATGCGATCCCACTTATGAAAGCATCTGCCATTGACCTCGAAGTGATATTACCACTGAGAAAGCTAACCAGTTCTGCAGTATCCATGCTCTGGTAAACTGCTATAAGGTGGGGAAGTGTGCAGTATTGCGGATAATCAGATTTTAATTTCCAGATCATTCCCCCAATTAGTCCTTCCACGGCATCATTGAAGAATTTTGTGGTGCCTGAGGCGAGAAGTTCTTTTTGTTCCAGAAGGTTTTCCAGGAGTACCCTCGCTACCTCATTCACGCTTTCTTCATCGATCATGTATCTGGGAGCAATAGGATTGACCCTGTGGTATATCCGGTCAAAGGAGATGATGTAAAAGGGAAGCTTTCCCGATTTAAAAAGGGGATAAGCAATCTCTGTAAGTTCAAAATTCTTGTAATCGTGTAACAAACCGCTGAAGGAATATTTTCTGAAATGCTTCAGTAGATTATATACCACACTTTCTGTCTTGCCGCTTCCTGCAGCTCCAATAATGGAAACTCCTCTCCTGATGTTTTCTAATACCAGATTCCCGTCCTCCAGTGGTAGTTTTGCTCTGTACTTTTTTACTCCTGAAACCTGCTCTTGTGGTAAGACAAAACAATACAGGCTCAAATTCAAAACTGATGCCGGCAAGAATAATTTCAGTAAAAGCTCCAAATAGATTGCTAAGTCGGCAGGGTGGGGGAGTAAGCTCCAGCTGAAAAACACAAGAAGAAACTGGTTGAAAAAAACACCTTTTTTGAACTGTTTTAAGTGAAGAATAAACAGGCTGCAAATGCTTGCGTAAATGACCGTCCATAATATGTATAAACCTGGAATCATCAGTAATGAATGGAAGATGACCTCACAGTTAACCCAATAGCTTTTCTGAATTTTTTGATCGCCAATTGTACCTGGGCTGGTGTGAACCCCGTAGCGGGCAGTGTCATACCTGCAGTTCTGAGTAAATTGAAAGCCAACTGCCTCTCATTTACTGGTAATCTCATAAGCTTTGAATAATACAGCCCGGGATTTTTTTGCAGCTCTTTCCTGGAAGTATATTTTTCTACATAATTTCTTTGGTACTGGAACATTCTGTCAAAGGTCCTTTCAGCACTTTGAAAAAACTGATTTCGGTCAAATCCTCTTCTTACCGTCCTGCCGTGCATCTCAACGGTTGAAGATCTGTATTTGCTCCCGGGTGAAAGGCTGTAACGATTGGTAGCATCTTTCCGGCTGACAATAACATGTACATGGGTTTGAAGCCCCGGCTTTAACATACCTTCTTTAATGGGTTTTCCACCTATTGTGTGTGGTATTTCCTTAATAAGTCGGCTGATTTCCTTCCTTACTTTTTGACTATCTCCATCCATGTCTCCTCTTCTAATTTTCACAAGGTCATGTTCAAGTTTGACTATTTGTTTCATGTAGGGAGAATTCTCCCTGATCTCTTTATCATAATGATGGTAACTGCGCTGGTATTCTATTTTTGCGAAAAATTTTAGATTTTCTATACTCACTGGTTTTCCCTCAATCTCCCGGTTAAAAGCTTTAGCGTAATTTTTCATGACCTCTAAGGTGTATTCTCTTAGAGACGTGGAGTTATTCTGGATATGCCTGAGTTCATATTGACTGGGATTAATGGTTAGGGAATAATATCTGGGTTCTGTTTTTCTAAGTTTAGCCGAATTGGCATCTATTTCCCCAATTACCTGTTGCTCTGAAATTTGATTCCCGGTTTGGTTAAAGAAGTAATTCATTTTCTCAAGGGGTTGGTCCCGATTCTCCTTTTCCAGATAGGTGACAAAGTCAGCAACACTACTGGTGAAATTGCCTCCTATTTTTTGGGGTGTGATGGTAAGGTACATTTCAATAAGCGTTTAATTTCCTTCTCATTCTTTCTAACTCTTCTCCTTCCATTTCAAGCACGTACTTGTCGGGACCGAATGTCCTTTTGACAAGGATTACCTTACTGAGTATATATTCAAGATCCTTTTTTATTTCTTCCTTGGCTCTGTCCACGAAAATATTTCCCTCTCTGGCGGGTTTTATAGGGGAAGAGATCTCTTGTACAGGGGGCAATGGGATACGGCTGGAAGAAATGGAAGTTGCCTGAGCAGGATCAAAAAGTAACTGTAACATCGCAAGAGTAGGCTGGGTTTGGGTTTTTTCTATTTCCTTTATAATTGCCACTATAGCATTAAGTCGCTTTTGTATTTTTTCATCCAATGCTGGCAAATCTATTTTAGCTTTGTGACTGGGGGAGATCTGGTACTTGTGAAAATATTCCAGCATAAGCTCCAGTACTTCTGTATTTGATCCTCCTGTCTCCTTTGAGAACGTGCGGAACCTTTTAGCCGTTTCTACCTTGATACTAATAGTGGAAAATGTGCTCATTTCTTGATCCAGATTCAGTAAATGTGATATATCAAAATAATATCTCCGGGACTTGAGTAGCCATTTTCAAAGGAACTTTAAGATATAGATCGTCTACCTTTAATCAAATCTCTAAGAAAAGGCTGTTTTCATTTCACAAATGATATTTGATAAATTGAGAGTCTAATGTGGTGCTTGTGAAAAAATGCTTTTGGGCGAGCTAATGCCGCTCAGCACATTTCCGCTCCATTCCGCAAAAAGGCTTCATTTCGGGAAAAGAGCTTCGCTTTAAAACTTCCTGGACATCATCCCCAATTTCTCCTTTTCGCTACGCCGGAAAATTATTTTTTTCAGAAGGCTGCGCTACAATACGTAATTGGGGATGAAGTCCGCTAAAAGTGGATTTTCATATTATGGCTTTGGTGCCACTTCCAGATGTTCTGTTCTTCTCATATTACTTTTTGAATACTCCCGAGCCTGCGCTGTATCTAACCTTTTTTGTAAGCAAAGTAACAACATTCGGAAGTTGACGGACTGCATAAGCCAGTCGTGCCTCCTTTTTATAAGTCCTTATCAATTCCGAATGTTTAAAAATCATACAGCAACAAAAAAGGTAACAGCGATGGCTCTATGGGAAGTAAATCAAAAACAGGAATTATGAAATCAAACAGCAACATCAAAAAGGAAGCGGCACCAAAGAAAAACAAAAAGGAAAACGCTCAGGATATAAAAAGTAAATCCATTAATAATCTTTAAATACTTAATGTTATGAGAACAATTAGAAACAAAGTGCAGCTCATCGGGAACGTAGGAAATTCACCCGAAACCAAAACCCTTGAAAATGGCAAAAAAGTGGCTTCTTTTTCAGTGGCCACCAATGAATCTTATCGCAATGCACAGGGTGATAAGGTTGAACAAACTCAGTGGCACCAAATTATTTGTTGGGGTAATACCGCTGAAATAGTGGAGAAGTATGTTTCCAAAGGAAGAGAGATTGCCGTAGAAGGAAAACTTTCCAACCGATCTTATGAGATCTCAGACGGATCCAAAAGATATATATCTGAAATAATCGCCAGTGAAATTCTTTTGCTCGGCAGTTCTTCCACAAAGGCTTAAAAATAAAAGAGGGTGCAAATGCTCGTTTGCCCCTCTTTATTTAATTAATTAATCTGAACCTATGAAAACTAAAGTTAATGAAATTTCTCTGAAATACCTTGGCAACATGAGAATAAAGGAAGCACCAAAAATATCTTCTTCTAATGATGCTTTTGAGAATTTCTTTTGCCAATGGAACTTGAACCACATTGCCATGCAGGAATGTTTTAAGCTGATGCTCCTCAACAATGGAAACCGGGTGAAAGGTATAGTTGAAATATCCACAGGAGGTATTACCGGAACACTGGTAGACCTGAGGATAGTTTTTGCAGTGGCCCTTAAATCATTAGCCACAGCAGTTATTGTTGCTCATAATCACCCTTCAGGAACTCTTTTGCCCAGCCAGAACGATAAAGCCCTGACCCGGAAAATTAAAGAGGCAGGTTTGCTTCTCGATATAAAGCTCCTGGATCACTTGATTATTACTCCGGAAGGCAAGTACTTTTCATTTGCTGATGAAGGACTCTTATAATAAACCTGATCTTTTAAAGGCCGGAAATGATCCGGCTTTTTTTTTGTTTAAGATCAATTTTAACCGCTTCAGTTGGTGAATGCTTTTTTTCAGGAGCAGCAACTTAATTAGCTGGTAAAAAGGATAGCAAGAGGATAACACGCTAAAGCGGTGTTATTTAATTGAACATAATTTAATTATTTGAAGATGAGTTGTTTATGGTAATTAGTTGTTGGTGCAAGTAGACCAGATTTAGTTGCACTGTCATTAAATCCACTAAAAACCCCTGTTATTGCTGCTATAATTTAATTAGTAATTAATTGGCAGTAGAAAAGTGACCATATTGAGCGCACCACATTTCCTTCCATTCCGCAGAACCTTCATCTCAGGAAAAGCGGTTCGCTCGATCCATTATGGGTTTTAGATGGATGCATACGAGAATACGGATATAGACCCGGCAGATTCGGGATTGGAATTGAGTAAACATTTTCGTGGGTGGAGGATGTGGTTGCCTATACAAATTCATGGGCTGGAACCCTTTAAAACTAATCTAAGAGAAAAGCTTTTGCTGTCCAGATATTTCCATGACAAAATTTCTAAGCTAGGATTTGAAACTAATATTCGCCCTCAACTCACTATTTCCATATTTTGATTCCCTGAAGGCGACAAGAATAAAATTAATAAACAGCTGATAATGGCCCTTCACTAGGATGGAATGGTATTTTTCTCATCTACGGTGATTGATATAAGGTTTATATTAGATGTGCCATTGTCGGTCATCGGACACATCTCGGGGAAGTTGATTTAGCTCTGAAAATTTTGGCGAATACCCTTAAGATTATATCAAGTGAAAAGAACCTGGTTTAGAAACATTTGAAGATTTGCCTCAAATTATTAATCCTGATCTATATTTTTTGAAGAAAGGAAAAAATACTGATTTCTATCCTGATTTCATTTCAACACTGTGGCTACTTACTAATTCATCTTTATCTTGAACTTAGTTAGGGATTCCAGGCTTTTGAATTTCTTGATTCTGTTCAATTATGGAGACGACACTAAATTATAATTCCAGCAATTGGTCAAGTAAATCGTTTCCTTTGTCCAAACCATAGGCAGTCAGTACAGCATTATCTAATCACTATGTAATCCTTGGAATGGGCTAATTCAGGTTCTTCTAGTATCCGGTATTTGTCTCGCAATAGGTAATGGTGTTTAATCATAATTTCGTCGCAATCTTTTTCACTATAAATTATTTTGCCAACGATGATTGGGAAGGAACATTAGAAGATTTTCTCCGTAAAAGAAGCTTTTAATGTTTGATGCAATTACTAATTTCCTTAAACAAGTAAAGCCCGCAACTATTTTGGCGGGCTTTTCAATTTAAAATGAGCTAATTCAAATCTTGGTATTTGTTTGTTTTTCTGAAAGAGGAACAGGGAAATACGCATGTTCATCTGCATTGAAACTTGTTCTGCCTTTTCCGTGCAGCTCTGTTTTTAATTTATCCCAGCGACGCAGATCGTAAAATCTGGTAGATTCAAGTGTCAATTCCATTGTGCGTTCATGGATTATTTGCTGAAATATTTCCTCCTGTCCGCTCAGGTCAAGGGCAGGCATGTTTCCATGAACTGCACGAACTTCATTAATTAGTGCCATTGCTTCGGCAGATTTTCCAAGTTCATTTAAAGCTTCCGCTTGCATAAGCAGTACATCTGCATAACGCATCAACACTACGTTCACGCCTACATAACCATTATTGTATACATACACCGGCAACCATTTTCTAAAATAAGCACTATTATCTTTGGCATCGGCAGAGCCATATGTTTCTGCTATTAATTCATCCCAGGTGCTTCCTTCCATTTTGTTAGTTGCCGGGTCATTAAAATAAGGATCATCAAAGTAAAGGGTAGCATATAGACGATTGTCATAAAGACCATTTTCGGCAACTTTTCCTTCTTGTTTCATCTCCTCAACCAGGGCGTAATTGGCTTCAATTCCTCCCCAGCCTCCTATAGCCCAGTCTGCAACAAAGGCATGAAGGCGGGTATAATTATTGGAACTGGCATCGGCGCTTTTAAATTGTAGTTCAAAGATACTTTCCTGGTTGTTTTCGTTTTCCCCATTAAAGAGGCTCCCGAAGTCTGGTTCCAGGTCGTAAATTCCACTGTCTATTACCTGTTGAAAAGCGGCAGCTGCATTTTCGTAATCTCCGGATTCAGAAGAACTCTCATCACCAGCCTTAAACAAATAAGCTTTTCCAAGGTAACTCAAGGCCGCACCTTTATTCGCATGTCCAAGATTTTCCGGAGAAATTTCAAAATTCAGCATTTCCGAAGCAGTTTTAAAATCACTAAGGATAAGGTCCCAGGTTTCACTACGCGTGCTTAAAGATTTGTTTATATTTTCATTGGTTATAGTTTCTGTACGGGTAATGATTTGCTCGTATAGGGTAAGCAGTCTAAAATGATAGTAGCCCCGCAAGAAAGTGGCTTCTCCAATTATCATTTCTTTTTCAGCTTCAGAAATTTGTTCTGCCGTCATCTTTCCTACATTAGCAATTACCTGGTTGGCAAAGTTTATTCCCTTATAATTTGTCTCCCATAGCACGTCCAGAAAGATATGACCATCGGTATAATTAAAATTATATATGGACATCCAATGCGAATAATTAGAGGCATCGGGACCCGGTAAAACATAATCTGAGCGAAAATAATCGACTATGGGACGGCCTTCCTGCCAGCCGTTCCAAAAATCGCTGCGCGCCTCCAGTTCTGAATATGCGGCTACTAAACCAGACCGGGCATCGTCGGCATTTCTCCAAAAGTTCTGGGAAGTTAATTGGTCTGGGGATTTTTCATCTAAAAATTCTTCTTCCGAACAGGAAAGTACTGTTAGTACCAATAATGGAAGTATAATAAATTTTATTAGTTTCGTCATTTTCTAAATTTTTTAAATTAAAATTTAAGCTGAATTCCGCCAATCAATGATTTGTATTTCGGATAAAGATTACTGTCAATTCCTCTTGAAAGTATAGCTCCCCCCACCTCAGGATCAAGGCCTGAATAATTGGTGAATGTGAAATAGTTTTGTGCGGTCACAAACAATCTTAAGTTATCGATAAACAGGTTTTCAAGTCGGGCTTCGGGAATGCTGTATCCTAATTGAATCGTCTTGACCCTTAAATAATCTCCATCTTCCAAAAATCTTGTAGAAGCACGGTTATTTCGGTTTGGATCGTTCAATACAGCCCGTGGAATATCGGTATTTGTATTTGTGGGCGTCCAGGCATTAAGACTTTCTGCACGAAAGTTTCTTCCTGTATCCATGCTCAATAATCTAAAATCGTTTCCATTGTAGATCTTGTTGCCACCTGCACCCTGAAAGAATACTGTAAAATCAAATCCTGCATAATCTGCAGACAAATTTAAGCTGTATTCATATTTAGGAATTGCAGTTCCCGCATAAACTTCGTCCTGCTCATTGATTACCCCATCGTTGTTTTGATCTACAAAACGAATATCACCCGGTGCCGCATTGGGTTGAATTGGATTTCCATTTACGCTATGAGCTGCCACTTCGGCTTCACTTTGAAAGATACCGGCGGCTACCGGAAGAAAGAAAGCTCCGGGTTCAAAGCCCACTTTGGTTTGATTTACAAAATGATCTGATCCAAACAGTAATCCAATTCCGTAAAGTACCTGATCGTCATTGCTTAAGCTGGTCACCTCACTATTGATAGTAGTAAAAGTCGCAGCAGCCGAATAATTTACCGCATGATCGTTATTGCGGTACAGCATTTCAAATTCAAAACCTTTATTTTCAAACTCGCCCACATTTACTACGGGATTATTTACCCCTGCTGAAGGTGGGACTTCTTTGATAATTAACAGATCCTCGGTGATACTCTTATAATAATTGACCGATCCGGTAAGCTTGTTTTGAAGTGCTCGAAAATCTAAACCAAAATTGGACGAAGTATTGGTTTCCCATTTGAGATCGGGATTTTCAAGATCTCTTGCTATACTTCCAATATAGGAGGTTTGTGGCATTCCAAATACATAACCGCCATTATAGTAGCTTTTTCCTTGTGAGATAAGAGGGATATAATCGTAATATCCTAAAGCACTATCATTCCCTGCCTGACCCCAGCTGTATCGCAGTTTTAAGAAATCAAAAATTTCCTGTTCCTGCATAAAAGCTTCATCGGTAACCTTCCAGCCAAGGGCAAAAGAGGGAAAATAACCATACTTGTTGTTTTCCCCAAATTTAGAGCTACCGTCCCGGCGAAGGCTTGCCTGTAAGAGATATCTATCCATAAAGGAATAGTTAAGGCGACCAAATTGGGATGCCAATGCATAGGTAGCATTTGTGCCGCTAGCCGAATAGGTTCCGTCGCTAAATGCATCTAAAGTATTAAAGCTAGGGTCAAGGATAATAGCGGGAATTTTATTTCCGTTCTCATCCGTTTTATAACCTTCAGCCTGCGCATAAGTCCATTTTAGAGGCTCCTCTATTCGTTGATATCCGGCTAAAAGATCAAAACTGTGTTGGTTAAGATCAAATTTATAATTAAGCGTGTATTCCTGGTTCAGCCTTCTTGAAGTGGAATTATATTCAGAAATAAATGCGAATTCTCGCTGCGCAATATCCTGCACATCCCTTACTCTAAAGGGTTGGTGGAATTCATATGTGTAATCCTGTAAATTTGAGAGCGAATAACCTGCTCTGGCTGTTAATCCGTCAATTACTTCATAAGAAATATTTGCGCTTCCCAGAAAATATTTAAGACGGGTATGGCCATCAATAAAGTTATCTTCTCCAATTGGATTTCTATGATCGGGGGTATCGCCGGTTCTGTATCCAAAACCGGATTCTTTGTTCTCATCTAGAACAGGAATAAGCGGAGAAATAAAATAGGTCTCCCTAATTGAAAACTTGTAATCTTCTTTATAAGTCTCATTATAATTAAGACTGGTGCTAACTTTTAATTTGCCTTTAGAAAGATTTAAGTTTGAAGAGATCCCTTTTTTAGTAAACTGGGAACCTAGTAAAACGCCTTCTTCTTCTGCCATGTTGCCCGCAATGCTGTAGGTGATATTTTCAGCTCCGCCACTTACTCTTACATTATTATTGAGTAGATAACCGTCTCTATGAGTCTGATCAATCCAGTCTGTATCGACATTTGGAGGATTCTGCACGTATTCTGGTAGTTGCATTCCTGCATTCTCATACATTTGACGATGTACCTCTACATATTCTGAAGCATTTAGAAGATTCATTTCTTCCCGGGGAGAGTTTAGGCTATAGGACGACTCCACATCTACCTGCGGGAGGCCTTTTGTTCCCTTTTTGGTGGTTATAATTACCACCCCGTTAGCTGCCCGGGTTCCATATATTGCTCCCGAAGCCGCATCCTTTAAAATTTCAATGGATTCAATATTATTACTGTCAATGAAATAGGGATCGGCCTGCACGCCATCTACAATGTATAACGGCTCATTATTACCAAATGTACCAAAGCCCCTAATGGAAATTTCAGGTGCTGCTCCAGGACTACCTGACGAATTAGTTACATTAACTCCCGACACACGTCCCTGCATCCCGTCCAGTGGATTTGTAGAAACTACCTTGTTGAGATCTTCGCTTTTTACTGTGCTAATAGCGCCGGTAACATCACTTTTCTTTTGCGTACCGTACCCAACTACCACGACCTCATCAAGACCTTCCAGCTCTTCTTTTAGAACCACATTGAGCACTTCTTTATCGCCCACTGTGACTTTTTGGGTTGTAAAGCCTAAAAACTGGAACACCAATACATCTTGGGGCCGAACTTCTAAGGAATAGTTGCCGTCAAAATCTGTTTGTGTTCCGGTTGTGGTACCTTCAACATACACATTCACTCCCGGTAATGGCATAGCCTTTTCATCGGTCACTGTTCCGGAAACGGTTTGCAGTACTTCCTTTTTGGAAGCAGGCGTACCAGTAGATTTTTCTTTTAGGAGAATAGCCCTTTTCTCTATTATTTCATAGGTGTAACCAGTTTTGTCCAGACTTTTTTGAAGAAGATCTTTCAGCAGGATTTCACCTTTTTTTACAGTCACTTTGGGCGCTTTTGCAAAAGCATTAGCGGGAAAAATAAAACTGTAATCGGTTTGTTGCTGAATAAGATCAAAGGTTTCTTCTACAGTCATACTTTGATCCTGTTCGATTTTTATTTTTGCTGCCTGAAAAGCAATATTATTCTCAAGAGCATAACTATTGATACAGAACAGGAGTAAAAATAATTTTAAAAAGAACGGTGCAATCCATTTTCTGCGAACTTTCGCATCAAGTAATTTAGTTTTCATAAATTTACAACTTGTTAATTATTCAGATTAAATTAATAATGGGGAATGGTGGTTTAAATTGTCCAGGTCTAAATCCCGTTCCCCTAATTTTTGCCCATAACCTTTATGGTGCTTCCATTTAATTCAAATTTTGCTTTATTAGTGGTTTTAAAGATTTCTAAAAGTTCTTCCAGCTGTTGGTTTTTATTGAGCACTCCATTGAATCGCAAGTCCCGCATGGCTGGATGGTCAAAATTTACCTGCACGTCATACCAGCGGCCTATTACCTGCATGATTTCTTCTAAAGGCTCATTATTAAATACATACTTTCCTTGAGTCCATGATATTTTCTTCCACACATTTACATTTTCAACCTCAAATTTTTCTTTAGTGACCAGGGATTGTTGTCCGGGAGTTAACTTAAGTGATCTTGTTCCTGAAGTAATTTTAACCGAACCTTCTACAAGAGTAGTAGTCAACCCTTCTTTTTCAGGATAAGCATTCACATTAAATTTTGTTCCCAAAACTTCAATTTGCTGCTCCCTGTTTTGCACTATAAATTTTTGGCCTTCATTTTCTTCGCTGGAGGTAATTTCAAAGTAAGCCTCTCCATACTCAATTCGTACAGACCGATTTTCTTGCCCCTTAAAGCTGGAGGGAAATGATATTTTGGTATCAGAATTTAACCACACTTTAGATCCATCGGCCAGCACTATAGAAAATTGGATCCCCCTGGGAACGACAACCGTGTTCATTCTGATCCCTCTGGAGGCTCTCTCCGCCTCATCTGCCACAGCAGCTTCTTCCAGCACTAAAGATTGGCTGTTTGCCTTGTAATATCCACCTGTTACTGCGGCTCCTTCACTCATTAGCTGTTGCTGCCCGTATTCATCTATAAGCAATACGCCTTTCACATTTTCTTCAGCAGTAGGGGTACTGGTCACTTCCACTTCAGAAGAAATAAAATCCTGGGTCAAAAAAGGAATGCTAAGCAGCAGCACCAATATTGCGGCGGCTGCCATAGCCCAGCGATAATTTTTTCGTTTGGAAGGAAATAACCGTCTATCAATTCTTTCCCAGGCCTTATTTGTAGCAGGTGTTTGAAAATGCTCATTTTGGAACTCCATCTTAACGTGTTGATAATAGTCCCGATGTTTTTGAGAAGCCTCAAACCACTCCCGAAATTCTCTTTCTTCGGCAGCGCTAAGTTTATTATCAAGTTTTTTAAGGAGGGTATGGAATTCCATGAAAAGATCTATTCGTTTATCATATGACAACAAGAAATCGTTTTCGGGTGACAAGAAGCATGTTTTTTTTTTAAAAAATTTAATAATTAAAGGAATTGACCTGTTCCAGCGGGTGACAGGTAGTGGAATATTATAAAGTTCTCAAGAAAAGAACAATCAACTCATTTAGATGAGTAATTTTATTTCGGGCACGCTTAAGCTGGGTTTTAACTGTGTTAATAGAAACCCCCATCTCTTCGGCGATTTCGGCATAAGAATAGCCTTCAATTACTTTTAAACTGAAGATTTTTCGCATTTTTTGCGGCAACCTTTCCAAAATAAATTTTGCCTTCCGGGTCATCGCTTCCTTCTCCTGTTGCTCGATAAGCTCAATAGAATCCGGAGAACAAAGGGAGGCACTAATATCTAAAATCGCGTCCCGATCGGTAATTTTAACGGATTTTAGTTGGTTAAGGCAGCGGTTGCGTACCGTGCTGTAGAGATAACCCTTAATAGTAGTATGAATGTCATAAGAAGCCGCATTTTCCCAAAGGTCTACAAATACCTCCTGCACTAGATCCTCACTTGCCGCTCTATCGTAGAGAAACCTGTAGGCGTACTCTACAAGACCGGGATAAAGCAATTCAAAAAGCCGCTGAAAAGCTTTTTGATCCCTATTAATAATGTGATGGATTTCCAGATTCAAAGTTTATTCAATACAAGAGGATTAGGTGACAAATATAAAAATTTTGAGTACCTAAAACTTTTTATCCTACAGTTTGCTACCCTCTTGTTTCGTATATTTTTTTCTCGTAATTTGGCGGCGTCCAAAATCCTCCTCACAGGAGGAACCTCTTTAACTTCCATTTTTTTCATCTTGCATTAACCTCCCCAATTTGGGGATCTCATAGCTATGCATTATGAATAAACAATATTTTACACCCTTTGTTTTATTGATCATTGGGTCCGTTTTTACTTTTGGCTGTAGTTCTGTACAAAAAGAAAATACTGCAACAGGAGTAACCTCCGTGGTACTACCAAAAAACCTACTCGATTACACCGGTACCCCGGCCTCAGATTTTGATAAAGACCTTCTGATGTTTTCAGATCAGGGTGCCTGGTTCGCTTATTCCATTCCTGAAAATGCAGATCAACAAGGCTTTTCGGGACCATTTTTAATGACTCAGGACAATGGCATTTGGAGCAGCCCTGCGATGGTAGAACTGGAATTGCATCAGGAGGAAGAGCCTGTGAAATTCACCTCCCATAACAGTCTCTCCAGCCTCGGATATTTAGAATTTACCCAGTCTTCCAATGAACTGGAGGTGACTCAGCAACTTTTTTACACAAATTCCAATACCGCCGCCATAAAAATAAAAATCACCAATACTTCCGGTGGCCCGCGGATATTCGTACCTGTTTTAAAAGGCCAGCTTTCTCCTGAAAGTCTCAGTTTTGAGCAAAAGGAAAATAACATTCGTGTCAATACCAGTGTTAATGATTCCTATGGAATATTAAAGTTTCCTGAAAACGAAAGTGTAAAGTCAGAAGTTGCAGAAAAGAGATTCCTGCTTTTGTACCCCTCGATAGAACTTGCTTCCGGCAGTACTTTTGAATTGGTTTATTCACAGAGTTTTTTCTTTCCCGCGGAAGAATCCGAAGTGAGTTTGCAGCAAAAATTAAATGCCGCCGGGGACCTTCAGCAGTCCTATTCCGAAGAATTTGAAGTTCGTCATCTTGAAAAACAACAAATCCTGAATAACCTCATTTCAAAAATGGAGGAAACCTGGCAGGGCGAGGAGTATCGGGATTTGCTAGCCAAACTCGTATTGACCCTTCAGAATAATTGGCGTAGTCCCGCCGGAAATCTTAAATATGCCGGGCTTTTCCCCAGCTATCACTACAAGTGGTTCCATGGATTTTGGGCCTGGGACAGCTGGAAACATGCTGCCGCACTGGCTGCCTATGATCCGGAATTAGCGAAAGACCAGGTGAAGGCCATGTATGATCATCTCGACGAAAATGGATTTATGCCAGATGTGGTTTATCGGGATAATCTTATTGAGGAAAATAATTACCGGGATACCAAACCTCCGCTTTCGGCCTGGGCAGTGTGGAAAATTTACGAGGCAGATGCCGACAAGGAATTTTTAAAAGAGCTTTTTCCAAAGCTTGAAAAGCAACACCAGTGGTGGTATACAGATCGAGACCACGATAGGGATGGCCTGGCAGAATATGGTTCTACCGACGGAACGCTGATTGCTGCCAAGTGGGAAAGCGGCATGGACAACGGGGTGCGATTCGACGAGAGTAAATTGCTGAAAAACGGAGAAAAGGCTTATTCCCTCGATCAGGAAAGTGTGGACCTAAATGCGTATCTCTACGCGGAAAAAAATTATCTGGCAAAAATAGCTGCTGTATTGGAGTTGGATAGTAAAATAAGAGAATATGAAAACTCGGCTGCTGCTTTAAAAACAAAGATCCAAAATCAGTTCTTTGATACAAAAACTGGCTGGTTTTACGACACCAGTCTTAATGGAAAGGATTTTATAAAGGTCAGGGGAAGCGAAGGTTGGATTCCTCTTTTTACTGAAGTTGCTACCCCGGCCCAGGCAGCGCGTATGAAAGAAACTATGATGGATCCACAGCATTTCAACCTTAAGGTACCTTTGCAAACTTTAGATGCCACGCACCCGGCTTTTGAGCCCGATGGGGGCTACTGGAGAGGCCCCAATTGGCTTGACCAGGCCTACTTTGGATTTATGGGCTTAAGGAACTATGGATATGATACAGAAGCCAACGAACTGGCTCATAAGTTGCTTCACCAGGCCGAAGGGGTGATGAATACGGGAAAATCCATTAGAGAAAATTATAATCCGGTCACAGGAGAAGGCCTGGAGGCGGAGAATTTCAGCTGGTCTGCAGCACATCTTTTAATGTTACTCATTAACGAATAAACCATGCAAGAACCTTATCATTTCTTACCCCTTGAAGAAGCCCGGCAGCTGCTCAATGAGCACTATGGAATTGATGGCCAAATGAAAACCTTAGCCGGAGAAGTCGATGCTAACTTCAAAGTAAAAACTGCTGAAGACAATTTTCTGCTTAAGATCTCCCGGTCCGGCACAGATGAAGGGTTTCTGCTTTTTCAGAAGAACATACTGAAGTATTTGGAGCAAAGAGAGATATGCTCGTGCATTTATGAAGATGGCGATAAAGAGCAAATTCTGAAGTTCCCTTTAGAAACTCCGTTGCTTTTTCAAAATCTAAAACAACAGGATCTAGTCAGGACCCAGAGAAACAATGGAGAAGAAATTTACCTGCGCCTCTTAAGTTGGGTAGAGGGAAAACTCTGGAGTGATCTTGATTATCAGGACGAAAAATTGTTATACAGCCTGGGAAGTGCGGCCGGCGCGCTAACAGCTTCATTAGTGGAGTTTCGGGATGTATACGCCCAAAGGCCTTACGACTGGGATATCAATAATGCCGGTTGGACGCAGGAATATCAACACTACTTTAAGGGTAGGACAAAAGAGCAGATTCAGAAGTTTTTTTTGGGCTTTAAAAATATAGCTTCCCAATTAAAATCCTGCAGGCATTCGGTAGTACATAACGATGCAAATGATAATAACATTATTGTTACCCCCTTTGAGCAGGGATACCGTGTCAAATCTATTATTGATTTTGGAGATGCCGTTTATACCGCGACTATTAACGATCTGGCTGTTTGTATTACCTATGCGGTAATGGATAAAAAAGATCCTTTAGAAGCTGCAATACCCGTGGTTAAAGGTTATCACCGGCAATTTCCGCTGGAAGAGAAAGAGCTGGAGCTGCTATACTGGCTGGTTGGTGCAAGGCTTGTTATTAGCCTTACCAAATCGGCACTTAATCGTGAAAAAGAGCCGGAAAATGCTTACCTCAACATCAGTGAGAAGCCAGCCTTGATTTTACTGGAACAATGGGATAAGATCTCTCCGGAAACGGCGGCGGCTTTTTTTAGAAAGGCTTGTGGCTATGAAGCCCACAGAAATTTTTCGGAATTTAAAGCTTTCGCACAAAACAACCGGGTGAAATTTTCTACCCTATTTGAAAACCAATTACCGGTTGAAGAAATAAGGTTAGATCTTTCTTCGGCTACTATTCCCAACCTTGCCGACTATCGTGATCCAAAAAAACTGAGAGAGCAGATCAGGGAAAAATATAGTGACCAAAAAATGTCACTTTTCACCGGAGTCTATGGCGAAGTGCGCCCCGATTTCATGCAGGACGAACAGCGGGTAGATACCAACACCGGCAGCTACTGGAAAACAAAATTATTGGGTACACAGGCCTGGCAGTTCGAGGCACAGTCTCTTTATTCTCCTTTCGACGGAAAGGTTGTTTATAAGGACTCCCGGCAGATCTATGTGGAGCATACCATGAAAATAAGTGAAACCGCTTCAACAAAACCCCAAGACAATGGAATTTCTTCGGAAGGAAAAACCGGGAAAGATGAACCACTAAAATCTGAAGCCTTAAAAAAAGCAGATTTCCATCTTATTTATTCAAACTTGGAACCCGCAGGAACACTGGAAGTTGGGAAGGTTATTAAAAAAGGGGATTGTTTGGGGTTGATAAAAGCGGATGATTCACCTTTTTTCCTGCAACTTATGCTTCTGGATCCACTGAAAATATCTGCGGAAGTGTCCTGCCTATATCAGGATTTCGGGATCTACAAGGAATTATATCCCGATCCTGCCCTGTTATTTGAAGATCTAAAGCTTCGGGATCATTCTGAAGATATAGCATCAAAAGTAGCTTTCAGAAAAAAACATTTGGGAAAAAGCCTGAGTCTTAGTTATAAACAGCCTCTGGAAATGTTGCGTGGCGAGGGGGTCTATTTAATTGACCATACCGGAAGAAGATACATGGACCTGGTCAACAACGTGGCACATGTAGGGCATGAACATCCAAAAGTGGTAAAGGCAGGACAGGCGCAAATGGCAATGTTAAACACCAATTCCCGCTATTTACACGATAATATTCTTGAATTAAGTGAGAATTTGCTCTCTACTTTTCCTGCCAAACTCTCTGTAGTGCATTTCGTGAATTCCGGCAGCGAGGCTAATGAGTTGGCCATCCGTATGGCCAAAGCATACACAGGGGAGAAGGATTTCATAAGTATGGAACTGGGTTATCATGGTAACAGCAATGCCTGCATAGACATTAGTTCATATAAATTTGACGGCAAAGGCGGCAAAGGTGCGCCCGCGCATACTCACGTTGTACCCTTGCCCGACACCCTTAGGGGGAAATATCGCGGTGCAAATGCCGGAGAAAAATACGCCTCTCACGTTCGTGAATTGGTGCAGCAACTCAGGGATAAAGGTCGTAAGCCTGCGGCTTTTATTGCAGAAGGCATTATTAGTTGTGCAGGACAAATTGAACTACCCGATAATTTCTTAAATGAGGCTTACGCCGCGGTACATGAAGCCAGGGGGCTTTGTATTGCCGATGAGGTGCAGGTAGGTTGTGGCCGGGTGGGAACCCATTTTTGGGGCTTTGAGCTTCATGGGGTGGTGCCAGATATTGTAACCATAGGAAAACCTTTGGGCAATGGCCATCCCCTGGCAGCGGTAGTTTGTACGCGGGAGGTAGCAGAGGCCTTTGCTAACGGAATGGAATATTTCAACACTTTTGGAGGAAATCCTGTTTCCTGCGCCATTGGCAACACTGTGCTACAAGTTATTAAGGAAGAAAAATTACAGGAAAACGCTTTCCATACGGGGAATTTTCTAAAAGAGGAACTTAAAAAAATGGCTGCAAAGCATCCTGTTATTGCCGATGTACGCGGGCAGGGACTTTTCCTTGGTTTTGAATTGCTGGACAGAAAAAAAAATCCGCTTGCAAAGCAGGCGAATGCGCTGGTACAGCGCATGAAGGAACGCGGGTATTTAATGAGTACCGAAGGACCGGATGATAATGTGCTAAAAATCAAACCACCTATGAGCTTTAATCAGGAACATGCCAATCATTTCTTAAAAGATCTGGACCTGGTGCTGACAGCTGATTTCTTTCAATTATAAAAAATATCAATAAACTAAAGATTATGAAAATATATTACGGACTTCTTGTTTTGTTCTTAATCAGCTTTACCGGTGAGGCGCAGGAGAGGCAGCCACACGAAGATCATCAGGTTTTTCAAATAAATCGCCTTGAACCAAGGGCAGATTTTTTTGCATTTGAATCTTCACAAAAAGCTTCCGAAGCAGATAAAACGCTTTCCGGGCGATATCTTAGTTTGAACGGAAAATGGGATTTTAAATGGGTTCGTTCTCCAAAAGACCGGCCAACCGATTTTTTTAAACCTGGACTTAATAGCTCAGATTGGAAAACAATTGAAGTGCCCGGCAATTGGGAGACCCAGGGGTTTGGATATCCCATTTATCTGGACGAGCGTTATCCATTTGATAATACCTGGCCCGACGTGCCACAGGATTATAATCCCGTAGGTAGTTATCGAAAACCATTTTCAGTTCCGAAGGAATGGGAGGATCAACGGGTAGTGCTGCAGTTTGCAGCTGCCAAGGCTTTGTATGTCTATCTTAACGGAGAGTTTTTAGGCTATGCAGAGGGTTCTAAAACTCCTTCGGAATTTGATCTTACCGGCAAGCTAAAAGATGGGGAGAACCTGCTTGCCATTCAAATGTATAGATGGACCGATGCCAGCTACCTCGAAAGCCAGGATTTTCTGAGAATGAGTGGAATTGAAAGAGAGGTATATCTCTATGCCGAGCCTAAAGTTCATATCTCTGACCTGGAAATAAAAGCAGGATTGGATAACCAGTATTCCTCCGGAATTTTTAGAACTGAGCTTAGTTTGAAAAATAGCACCAAACGCCGTGCAAAGCTGGACCTAAAACTTAGCCTTAAGGATGTAGAGGGTCGGGTGGTTTTTGAAGAACAACGCAACCTGCGACTCAAAGCAGGAGAGGAGTCGGAAATCAGTTTTGAAGCCAGATTACCTGAAGTCGCGCAATGGTCGGCCGAAATCCCTAACCTTTATACATTGGAAGTTTCCATGACTTCAGGTAAAGGAAAAAACAGCCATCTTTCTAAAAAGATTGGTTTTCGAAGCGTGGAGATCAAAGGAAATCAACTGTTGGTCAATGGCAAGGCGATCTATATACGAGGTGTGGACAGACATGAAACAGATCCACATACGGGTCATGTGGTAAGTCGCGAGTCTATGGAGAAAGATATCCGCTTAATGAAGCAAAACAACATCAATGCAGTGCGTAGCAGCCATTACCCTAATCATCCCTACTGGTATGATCTTACAGATAAGTATGGATTATATGTTATTGATGAAGCAAATATTGAGAGTCATCCATTAGCCATTAATGAAGAGACACAAATTGGAAATGAGGAAAGCTGGATCCCGGCTCACCTGGACCGGGTAAAAAAAATGTACTATCGCGACCGAAATCATCCTTCTATCATTATTTGGTCGCTAGGAAATGAAGCCGGACATGGAAAAGTATTTCAAGCCACTTATGACTGGCTTAAAGCGCATGACAACAGGCCGGTACAATATGAACCCGCCGGTACGGAGGATTATACCGATATTTTTTGCCCCATGTATCCTTCCCCACAGCGGTTGATCGATTATGCAACAAATAATCCTCAAAAACCTGCGATTATGATCGAATATGCACATGCCATGGGAAATTCTGTAGGTAATTTACAGGATTACTGGGACATTATTGAAAATTATGAGGTGCTGCAGGGCGGGTTCATCTGGGATTGGGTGGATCAGGCGCTGGAATACAAATATCCCGACGGAACTCCTTACCTGGCCTATGGTTATGATTATCACCCGGACCTCCCCAACGATGGGAACTTTTTAAACAACGGCCTTGTGGATCCATACCGCAATCCGCACCCGCACCTAATGGAAGTAAAAAAGGTCTATCAACCTGCGAACTTCGAATTTGATTCCGAAACAGGAAAGCTGAAGCTGACGAATAAAAACTTTTTCCGAAGTCTGAATGATTATCAGTTGGAGTGGGAGCTGCTGAAGAACGGTGTTGTAACCGCTTCAGGGGAGGAAATTCTTTCTAAAATAGCGCCGCAGAAAAGTGCATATTTTGAACCAGCTCTTCCCGAAGTGGATTTTGCTGAAGCCGAATATATCCTGAGATTCAGCCTTAAGACTGCAAAGGAAGAGCCGTTACTTCCAAGGGGACATGAATTGGCCTTTGAAGAATTTGCCCTTAATGATCCTCTTTTTATGTCTGAAGAAATGACTGTTGCTACTTCCGGTGAAAAGAAACTGCAGCTTGAATCTACACCTGACAGCTTTATTATTACAGGGGAGGATTTTGAATTCAGGATCGATTCGGAAACGGGAGAATTAAAGTTGTGGAAATTTAAAGGAGAAGTAATGACCGAGGTTCCCATCAGACCTCAGTTTTGGCGCGCTCCTACAGATAATGACCTGGGTAATAAGATGCATGAATGGGCTGCAATTTGGAAAGAGGCAACAGAAAAAGCTACAGCGACGTTAATTGAAAAACCCAAAAAACAGAATAATAAGATCACATTTAAAATTGGTTATAATTTACCTGAAAAAGTGGCAAAGGTGGAAGTGCAATATACTGCCTCCCCTGACGGAGCCCTAAAACTGGATTATAATTTTGAGCCGTTGCAGGAAGATCTGCCTAATATTCCAAGATTGGGAATGTTCCTGCTGCTTCCGAATAAATTTACCGAAATGTCCTGGTACGGGAAAGGGCCGGAAGAAAGTTACCGGGATAGAAAAACAGGTCAAAAAACCGGAGTTTTTGACGCCAGAATTGTTGACCAGTTTCATCGCTACTCCCGTCCTCAGGAAACCGGAAATAAAACCGAAGTACGCTGGATGCAGCTGCAGGCAAATAACCACATTTTAAAGGCCACAGCTATGGATGATCTACTACACACCAGCGTTTGGCCTTTTACAATGCAGGAAATCGATCTTCAGGAAGATGAGATTGAAACTTCTGCTTCGGGACTTGTTCCGGTCACCCGAAAACACGGTGCCGACATTAAAATTGGAGAGGTAGTGCAATGGAATATAGATCACCTTCAAATGGGCGTAGGGGGAGATACTTCATGGGGTCGGCACGTACATCCCCAATATACCATTCCCGCTAACAGGAGCTATGAGTATTCTTTTGAACTAAAACCATTCATCAAAAGTATGAACAGAAAATAAATCATAATAGGCATTTATAGAAGGAAGCTTATTGGGATTCCGAATTAAAGAACATGGTTGAAGCACAAAATGTTGCTTTTAAAAAGTCATATGATCAAACACAGATCGAAAAATGGAAAGAGGTTTATTATATAAAATCCGAAGAATTAATGGGAGATGATCATGAAGCAACTGTAGACGGAACCCATCTTAATGATCTTGGGCAGATGAGAATGGCGCTACGACTCAGTGCAGAAATAAAGAAAATCCTGGAAAGTGGTACGGGGAGAAAAGAACAATTTTAGTAGATAACTTGGCTGGAACTGTACACTGATTATATGGAGCAATGCCAAATATGAGTTATTTGATTGGAGTTGATGGTATTGTGAAATTTAGAGCAAATTGGACTAATGTTGAAGCACTAAAAAAAGCACTGTCAGAAATTGATAAGAACTAAATCGAAACCCGGGACTATTACGCCGTTGAAAAACCTCCCTTAACTACTGCAATAAGAGCTTTAATGATTGGTGGCATTAGAGCATTAAATGAATTCTTAATTAGTTTACCACAATTAATGAGACAACACAAAGAGGTTGACAAAATATATAAGCCATAAATTATTGGTAATCCAGGTACCTTGAAAGTGTGCCGATTAAGGACACTATCCCGTAAAGTGTGTAAGTTCTAAATAAAGGGGTTTAACTTTTATCTAAAGTTGAACCCTTTCTTCGTATATAGTCAAGAACTGATTGAGGACAATTCCCCAGTTTCTAATGGGCATAGACCATTTTTTGGTTGCTTCCCTTAAAGCCAAATATACAGATTTCATTACAGCATCATCGGTTGGGAAGGATAATTTGTTTTTAGTGTACTTTCTGATCTTACCATTCAGGTTCTCAATAAGATTGGTGGTGTAAATGATTCGCCTGATCTCCAGCGGGAACTCATAAAAGACGGTAAGGTCTTCCCAGTTGTCCCTCCAGCTTTTTATCGCATAAGAATACTTAGAGTTCCATTTGGTGGCAAAATCTTCCAAGGCAGCTTCTGCGGCTTGTTTGGTAGGTGCATCGTATATCAACTTCATATCCTTGGTAAAGGCTTTTTTATCTTTCCAAACTACATACCTACAGGCGTTTCTGATCTGGTGAACCACACAGATTTGAGTTTTAGACTGTGGAAAAACATTCTTAATGGTATCCGTAAATCCATTGAGATTATCAGTGGCAGTGATTAAAATGTCCTCAACTCCCCGGGCTTTCATATCGGTCAATACGCTCATCCAGAAGGCGGCAGATTCATTCTTTCCTAACCAAAGGCCAAGAACTTCCTTTTTACCATCTCTTCTAAGGCCTACAGCTATGTAAATGGTTTTGTTGACTACCTTAGAGTTCTCTCGAACCTTGAATACGATTCCGTCCATCCAAACGATCAGATACACAGGCTCTAAAGGACGATTTTGCCAGGCTACGATATCATTGCTGATTCTGTCTGTAATTCGGGATATGGTAGAAGTAGAGACATCAAAACCATAAACCTCAGAGATTTGCTCCTCAATATCGCTATTGCTCATTCCCTTTGCATATAGTGATACAATAACATTTTCAATCCCGTCCACCATGTTTTTTCGTTTGGGAACGATCATGGGATTAAAAGAGCCATCACGGTCGCGGGGAACCTTTATAGTGTCTTCACCGTAAGAGCTGCGAACCTTTTTCTGAGAATAACCGTTCCTGGTATTTCCAGATCCAGACTTTTGGTTCTTGTCGTAATCCAGATGGCCATCAAGTTCACCTTCAAGCATTTTCTCTAATCCTCGTTTTTGAAGTTGCTTGAGAAAGCTGCTAAGTTCTTCTCCGGATTTAAACTGTTTTAAAAACTCATCATCGAATAAATCTTCTTTTTTCATCAATGTGTAAATATTAGTGCCTGGATTTTGCAGGCAAGGTTAAAAAAATAACGGGGCTAACAAACCCCGTTATTCAATACTTACACAGTTTTTAATATAGTGCCCGATTAAGCGACCACCACATCATTATCTGTCATTCTTTTTATTCTTTTTATGATGTTTAATGTGAATATCAGAGCTATTTTCATTGATTTCTATGTACTCATTTGGAGCCATATTTACCAATGAACTATGTGGTTTGATATTAAATTTGTATTTTTATACTTAAGGACGACCAAATTGAATGGATCGTATTGTTCTTTTTCAGATTAGTGAATGATTCGGTGAATATATCCAGAATTACAAATACAAAGTCGCGGGTTAAAAGGGCTTATGCAATCTTGCTTTTGTCCTGTCATCCCGACAAAGCCGCTGATTATCAGCGGCTTACTTTTTTTTCGGACATATTGCGGACAGATTTTCTCTTTTATATCTCGGTTTTAAAGGATATGGTAAATGAGGTTAAATCGAATTAAGATTATCTTCATAGAATTTAGTACCAATAAAGGCAGTTTTTTTGCAATATTAAAAATTCAATTTTTCGTAAACTTCTAAATTGTAGGCTTCCCATTGTTTACTGTCATCTTTCTGCTCAGGCTCTTTCATTAGAAAAGTGACTTTAAATTTAGAACCTAAATATTTACATTTAATCTTAACATATAAAGCTTCATAATCATAGTGGTAGTAATTGAGTTTTGAAATAAAACCTAACCACACTCCTCCCTTAAAGTGGTCAACGCACAAATGATAAAAATCAAGATTACCAACCATTCTATTTTGCTCTAGTTCTTTAATCATTTTATGAGCAGCATAGTTTAAAGTTGAAATTATCTGTTGCTTTTCTTTTTTGTTGAGAGAAGTTCCCATAGTATTCACCCCTTTATTAAATGCTTCTTAAGCTTTTGTTCAATTCGTAGGATAAAAAATAGTAGTAAAAAGCCGCTTTCAGTGTATATTCCATTTTCTTTTTCTTAGAAGAATATAGGCTTACATCTTCTTTTTTTATCGCTAATTGTCGACTAAGATCTTTTTTATTCAATCCAAATTCTTTCATTTTTTGCTCTATCCAGTCAATAGTAATAGTAGAAACATCTAAGTTAAAAACTACTGGTCTAATTTTATGCTTAGGGAAAATGGCTCTGGCTCTTTGATACAATTCTTTATTTGATAATATAAAACCATTAATAAGATTAACCTGGTCGATTTTAACTGTTTCTTCATTCACAGCGGTGATTTCGATTCCTGCTTTTGCGTAATTCTTAATAGATTCAAGTTGGGATTTATCTAATTCTTTAAGCATATTTAATTTTCTTTTATGGTTAAATGAGTTGTCCTACTTTATTAACCACTCTATATTCTAAGGTTCCAAATTCGCTAAAGTGTGCTTTACCACATTTTATTTTTAATTGCTCATCTGCACTTAATTTATGAAGATCAACCTCAGGTGTACCTGTGGCAGGGATTAAGGTTTTAGTATTAGGGGCTTGCAACACTTTAAACGCATTACTCTTTCCTGCCCAATTCAAAATATAGCGCTCATTACTAAAGTTTATGTCTTCACCTAGCGTAGCTTTTAATTTTTCCTAGTCTACTTTACCTTCAGCAAAAACTTCAGGGAAAATCTTCTTTAATTCTTGTAGTTTTATTTCTTGTGGAGTTTGGCTTGTACCGTCCATATATCTCTAATTTTATAAAATCTTTTTTCAAGATTATTTAATTAAAACCCTTATAAACTGATTCTTAATCTTTAAATACTTGATATTACTTCTTTCTTTAACCAGTAAAACGCCTGTTCCTGGTCATATTCAATTTCAGATCTGAGCAAAGCTTCCATATCACCTGTAAAATCGGGATCATTTTCTTTTTCTTCTATATTTAATAAAAACTCTCTGGCACTAGGCGAGCGACCTACCGAAAAATCCATATAGGTCTTAAAAGACTTTAAAACCATATCAATATCTATCCCCATATTGCGCCGGGAGTAGTCCAGGTCGAAGAGATCTCTCCCTTTACTGCGTTGATATAATGCTCTTAATTTTGTTCCCAGTAATTCGTTGATGTTATAAGTGCGAATATTTGCTACACCTTCAAACCAGTTGCTTTTAACTTCAAAAGGATATTCAACCCAGGGCAAAACATTAAAATGTTCTTTACAGTTTATTTCTAGCTTTAATCTTAACCTAATATTCTCATATTCTGAATGGAAGCGATATAGGGCTTTTGCACCGTGTCCTTTAACTTGAGTACGCCTTTCTTCTTCAAAGAAAGTTATAACTTCGCCTATACGTTTCATAATCGGTTTAATTGGCCCCGGCTTTATTTGCACCAGGTCAATATCTTCGGAATATCTTGGAGCAGGGTTTAAGTAAAGTTTATGTAGTGCAGTCCCGCCGCGAAAAGCGAGATTCTCTCTCAAAAAATCATCGGAAAATAATTCCACTAAGGTTCTGCTTATCACTAAATCTTGTTCAACTTGCATAAATTCTTTCCAGGGGGCATTTACCTGCCACTTAGCTATATCTGGTCTTGGTATCATAAATCACTTTCCATTTTAATATTAACATCAACTTTCCAGCGGTTGTTGACCGCTCCTGCTTTTTGGTTTGATTTCGGGCTCAATAAAACAGGATAGAATTTTTGAAGTTTCAAATGATTATAAATTAGTTCAGCAGGTTCAGAACTGGAATCATATTCATTTAGTAAGAAACCAAAACGTTGCAGTACACTCTTTTGGGAATACCAGGATAGCAGATCTTTTATATCTGAAACTTCTATTTCTTCAACCAACTCTTCTAGAATGGAAAGTGTTCTGTTCAATCCACCGATTTTGGATTGATGGTGCAGTAAATCGACTGCTGTTAATGCCGGACTGGATATTTTAAACATTCCCGCATCTCCTTTACGATTTAAGATATTTTTTTCTGGCCAGTTGGAAACCGTGAAAAAATCAAGCTTAATAGCTCCTTTTGAAACGGAGAGTAACGGAGATTTATCGTGAAGTATATACTCCTTTTGAATTTGTTGATGACTAGCACCATAATACCTTGCCGCAGAATACAAGCCTAAATAATAGTTCCTATTTAAAAAAGTAAATAGTTTATCAATGTATAACTCAATAGGTAATTTGCCGGAGTGAGAATACCTGGGCGGAATAATTAGATAAAACTTATGCCGTAATGAAACCACATCACCATTTCCCACAGCATAATAGAGGTCGTTACGTATCAAGGATTCCGATTTACCGGAAGTGCTTTCAACTAATTCATCCCAGGTAAAAGCATATTCCTCGAAAGACAATCGCTCTTTTATAAATTCGCTTAAACTCAACTTTAGTAAAATTTCGAGAAATATAGTGATTTTTACCCTATTTCTCGAAATTATACTAATAAATAAATTGTGATCTTTCTAACTTATATAAATTGGAAAATAATCATTCCTCACTCGTATCTGAAAAATATTCCCATTGAAAGCTATCGATAGCGGTACTTTCATCACCTATAGAAAGGTTCTTAGTATCAATGAGTTCACCATCTTTATAAAATTTAAAAGTAACTTCAAGGGATATCCCTACTTCTGAATTATGAGGTGCTACATTGTAGGTGACCCAGATACCAGGTGAAGCTTGCTTAGTTGTATAAGATAAAGTCTGCGGCAGGGCGGAATTTTCCGAATTCAGGTTGGCATTAACATCATCCTCGGAATCTGTATCTTTCCATCCATACGCAGAATAGAAAGTGATTTCCTGACTGAATTGATCACTATCGCCAGTTTGTGAATATTCAACAGTAAAGGTACTATTTCCGGTTTCATTACCTGGTAGATCATCTGACGAGTCATTACTACAAGATAGACATAACAACAAAAGTGGTAATAGGTAAATAATTTTCTTCATAATAAATAGTATTAGGCTAGAATTGAGCTACAGCTTCCTTCTTTAAGAGTATAGTGAGGTAATTAATTTCGGTTAAATCAAGGTTGGAGCAGGACAAATTTTCAATAATGGAAGCAGTATCTATTCCTGACCTAATATTTTCAGGAACAGGGTTTGACGCATTTAATATCATTTTTTGAAAGTCACCATTAAAATCAACTCGAACCTTCCGGTTTTCATCCAGTAAATGAATTCCGCATTTGAGGATTCCATCCTCCTGAAATTTATCCACCATTTTTGATAGACGTCTAGAGGCATACTCATCCAGGCCTTTTTCAATTAATTCTACGGCATATTCTACATCATCAGGATGCCTGGCCAGGCTTTTTAATAATAAGATTTCTTCAAAGCTGTAATTTTTAAATTGGGAAGTTTTCATTGGCTTGATTTTAAAGGTTAAGTCAGCCTTTGATCCTGAAGTTCCCGCATAAAAAAAGCGTGGAACTGCAACAAGTCGGTCTTAAAGGTATCGCCAAACACCCGCACACCAAACAAGAGCAGCCCACGCCGTAACGTGGGCGTCTTGCTTTGATATTGGTGTGCATAAAAATTTGGCGATTTTTTAAGACCAAAATCAAAAGCTAAACGCTTAAGAATATTATTTTATAAAAAATATATTTTTTATTCTATAGATTATATTTTAAGGTTTATAAAATTTAGTTTTTATTCTTTATTATTTAGAAATCAAGTGCAATTCTGGATTTCTTTATCAAATATAAGAATTGTTTTTATTCAAGTATCGAAAGATCTGAAGCTCCTTTAATTTCAGTTGATATTTCTCCCAGCCAACCGGCATTTCCTTGATCCCCGGTGTACACTTTCACAAAATCAATTCCTCTTAAATCAACAGGATTCCGGGCCTCATCTACTGCCCAATCAATTTCCATGGCATTTCCTCCATAAGAGTTGTAATCTGCATCAAAATTGTCTACATAGCCCCATTCCAGAGCATCAATAGATACGAATCCGCCGGAATTAATAGTAGGATACACTCTCGTGCCGATGAATGTTACTTCATCCTCTTCATCAATAAATTGTGGATAATAATTCTGTGTATGGAAAGCATTTACCATTATACTGTCATGATTCTGCTGGTTATCGATCCATGGTACATTGGCATATTCTGTGGGATTCGTATAGGTTACTTCGCAATTTAATATAGTTTCTTCCAACTGGTGGGCGCTTCCTGATAATTCATACCAGGTATCGTCTGGAACACCATTTCCATTTTCATCAAAAGAAACCTGTACAATTCCCGGCTCAGAAAGTCCGCTCATTGCATTGCCGTAGACTACAAAATCCTTTGCATCTGTTCTGTTTTCAATTGTATGATCAAAAGTGAATATGAAATAACCACCCCAAGCTCCCAGGGAGAGTGTATTGGATTTTCCACCAACAATGTTTTCTGCATCTTCCAATGTTCCATACGTGTCATTGATATACTGTCCCGGTGCAGGTTTATATTCAAATATTTCTGAAATAAAAGCACTACTGCTTTCCGTTTTTGGCCGAAAGTATAAATCATAGGGATCATTTACGATTACCTGATAGGATCTAAGAATGGAATCATTACCTGCTACCGCTTTAAATTGAAGATTAAACGTTCCGGATCCTTCGGGAACATAGTCAAGATTTTGATCTGTTGAAATTTCATTTCCATTTAATTTCCAGCTAAAGCTAGCAGTCTCTGGAAGATTTAAAATTTCAGGCTCCACCGCAAGGGTTTCACCGATCATCAGTTCATATTCTTCCTGATACTCAGGGTTGGCAAATTCCATTGGGAGAACGTTTACCGTTACATTGTAAATGCGTTGGAGAGAATCTGTTCCTGCCGATGCTGTAAATTCGAGCTGAAATGTTCCTGATTCTTCCGGAACATAATTTAGGTTTTGCTCCGATCCTATGTTTTTTCATTTAAAATCCAGAGGTAACTTACATCCTCCGGTGGATTTAAAATGTCAGGTTCTATTGTCAGGGTTTCACCGATCATCAATTCGTAATCTTCCTGGTAATCAGGATCGGCAAATTCCATTGGGGTAATAACAATGTCGTCATCATTACTACACGATGAAAAAAGAAAAAGTCCACCAATAAAAAGGAATAGGGAAAAAGGTAATTTTTGTTGCATTTGATTTGTATTAAAATTAATAATTAAGATTAACTTATTTACAAAACAAAACGGCAGGGGATACGATTAGAATAGAAGATCTACCCAAAGCTATAACTCCCGAAAGCTCTGTTTTAGTGATTTGCGGCAGGTCTTCTGACTCATCCCTCTTTTTAACCCTTCCCATCTTAAAAAGACAGTGGTTCTATTAAAAAGAATTTCCCGGAACTACCGGGAGGGATTTACAGCAGCGGGAACTGTTCAGGATTTACACCTGATTCCCTTTTAATACTATACTTGCAGTATAGTAACCGAAAATCCTGGCAATATTAAGATTATTTTTTGAAGTGGAAATCTATATTTTTTAGTTTTCGATCTGTTCATAGGAAGTTCAGGAATTTATTCTAAGGGGGTAAATACTCCGAGGCTTGCCTCGTTAGTAAATGTTTAAAGTCTGAAAACGTGTTCTCCTATATAATGCTCCGTGGGCTTGCCCCGGAGAAATTTACTTAAGGAGCAACAGTTAGCATCGTCAAGCAAAGACGCAGACCCCTTCCAAGAGAAGGTGTCAGGAAACTCATGAGATCCTTGAACAACGATTTTGAAACAGCACATCTCAAAGTAGGAAGAGACACTTTATTTAACATCCTTAGAAAACATAACATGCTTACCCTTAGAAAGAAATACGCCACTAAAACCACCAACTCAATGCACCGGTTCTATAAGTACAAAAATATCATCAAAGAACTTAAGGTTAGCAGAGCCAACCAGGTTTGGGTGAGTGATATTACTTATATCAGAACCGTAAAAGACTTTTGTTACCTGGCACTCATTACAGATATGCATTCCAGAAAGATCGTAGGCTATGACCTGAGCAACAGCCTCGAACTCAAAGGATGTGTCAGGGCATTAAACAAAGCAGTATCTCAAGCCAAAGATATCAAGGGGCTTATTCATCATTCAGACAGGGGTTTTCAATATTGCAGTACTACATACACCCAGATTCTTCAGAAGAATAAAATTCAAATCAGTATGACAGAGGATAATCACTGCTATGAAAATGCACTGGCAGAGCGGGTAAATGGAATCCTCAAAGATGAATTCTACCTCGATCAGACCTTCACAGACCTGGCTCACGCTAAAAGAGCGGCAAAAAATGCTATCAAACTATACAATGAAATAAGATTACATTTATCTTTAGACTATAGAACACCTAATTCGGTACACCAAAACGCAGCGTAAAATCAATTTTAACCTGTAGCCGTATTCTAGGACGAGACATTAATTTGACTCTAGTTTAGCAAAGCCAACTGTCTTACGATAAATATCAGGTGATACCCCTACCTTCTTTTTAAAAAAACGACTGAAATAGAATTCATCGTCATAACCTAAAAAAGCAGCAACTTGTTTCACTCTTTGCTCGTTTACAGTAAAATAGGGTAAACCATGGAAATTATTAAAAAGGAATCCCTCGGTCTCTATTTCGTTTTGATGTCTATATGTACAAAAAAAATCGGGATGAAAATTCAATAAATAACCCTGACACTTTTCTTCAGAACGTATCATGAAAGGTTGATACGGAGCCAAACAAATCATTTGATTTCCTTTAGGGAATAGCTTTTATCTACACAGTATCTTTTTGAACCTTATCACCAACTCCATTAAATATGCAATACCGGGTATTCCTCCCATAATTAGAATTAGTTCTCAAAAAGATAAGGATACCTCCAGGTTGCTTTTTACAGATAACGGAATAGGTTTTGATATGGGGAAAAACGGGAGTAAAATATTTACTCTGAACCAGGTCTTTACCGATCAAAGCAACAGTAATGGTGTTGGTCTTTACCTGGTAAAAAATTACATGAATAGTGTAGGTGGCACTATTAATGTAACCAGTGAAGTAAATGCAGGTTCCACCTTTTGCCTCACCTTTAGGAATCAGAATGTTAATTAAGTACTAAATGGTTGCTGATTTCAAAGATCCCCTTAGAAATCATTTAATTAATAAGTTAACTTTCGTTTCTACCCGAATTTTTCAGGTAAATTCATTTCGTATTCGTCCGCCCAGTCATCTCTATTTTCTCCCGTTTTGGTCTATGTACTCTTTGTGGCTACTGGTTATCACTTTGGGGCTATTGGTATCATAACCTCCCAAAAAGGCTGTTTTCTGCTGTAAATTTGCAGGGAATTCTAACGTTAAAAGCTAAAGAGCGAAAACGTTATATAAGTAACCATTTAAAGCTGTTGTCATGAAAAGATTTTTTATTTCCCTTGTCATTTTAATGTGGGCAGGAATCGTTAATGCACAATTTACTGAACTCGATGAAGCCCGTGTTGGATTTGACCCTTTGTTACCCGAAGTTACCGTTGACGGGGCCAACTACATATTTAAAGTTGAAGAAAAATACGCCGGAGAATTTGAAAAAGACCCGGTTGCCTTTCTCAATGAACATTGCAACATAGAAGCTTTTCTGGATCTTGTGAAAAATGAAAAAAACCGCCACTACCAGTTACAGATAAAAAGTACCAAAGGCAAATTAAAAGCCAAATACTGCCAACAGGGAAACCTGCTCAGAATTTCTTACCAGTTAAAAGATGTACTTCTTCCTTTAGAGCTGCAAAAAGAAGTGTACCGTCAGTATAAAGGCTGGAATATGACCCAAAACGTTCATATTGCCAAAGGTAAAAAAGGAATTGTTAGTGAAGATTATTACAAGATTCGTTTAGAAAAAGGAGATGAGGTACAAAACCTTAAAATATCTGCAAACGAAATAGAACCCATAGAAGTTGCGAGCATGTAAAGTTGATAGTTGAAGCTCGATGAAAGACTGCCAAAGAAGAAATTCATTTTGCACCGGTTAAGGTGCAGGATCTCTGCAATAGCAGGGATGAAGGGGTTATGAATGGCTTTTTTGACAGTCTTATTCTATTTTTATAGATCTATATTTCCTGATAATAGAACCTAATTTTTATTCCACAAAAAAGGAGGGTATTATCATCCTTTTTTGTGCTTCATTCCTTCATTTTTAGGCTTAAAAACTGTAAATTTGAAGAACTAATCAGGTAAAAAGCTTCGCCCTTGAAAGCTTTAATAATAGACGATGAAGCCCTCGCCAGAAAGCGGGTTATTAACCTTCTTAACAAGGTTCCGGAAATTGAAATTTTGGGAGAATGTTCTAGTGGCAAACTTGCCATTGAACAAATCAATTCTTTAAAACCCCAGGTGATCTTTCTCGATTTAGAGATGAAAGATATGGACGGCTTCAGCGTTCTCGAAAAAATAAAAGTCGTTCCCAGGCCAATCGTCGTTCTTCTGGCCGCTCACACTCCCGATGCCTGTAAAGCTTTTGACGTTAATGCCTGTGACCTGCTCTTAAAGCCATTTAAAGAAGAACGTTTCTACAAAACTGTCTCAAAAATATTAAATACCGGCCTGCCCAAAGAGCTCGATATTGACGAAAAGATTCAGAATCTGCTGGGATTTTACACGAACCGCTCAACCGGAACTATTTTTAAAATTCCGGTGAAACAGGGCAACACTACGATTCTGCTCGATCCGCGTGATATCTTGTACATCACCTCGTCGGGTTGTTATGCCGAAATCTATACTAACAACCACAAGTATTTGCTCAGGGAATCTTTGTGTGCCCTTGATGAAATACTCGATCCCAACCTGTTTTTCAGGATTCATCGTTCTGCTATTGTGAACCTGGATCATGTGAAGGAACTGGTACATTCTGAATATGGGGAAATAGATGCAAAAATGGCCGATGGCCGACTCCTTCATACCAGCAAGGCACAAAAGAAACCATTCCTGGAAAAGTTGGGGATCTAAGCCAACTAACTTCACTTCTGAAATAAGTATACTTCAACTTTACAGCTAGTTGGTTTAATATGACTCACGTCATAAGTGAGTTGTATTGAATTTGACATATTTGTCTTAATTAATTTCGGTTATTTATTGCTGAAAAAATCAGAAAAATATTGAAACTACTTCCGAAGCATTAGGTAATGAAATTCCAGAAAATAGCTACTCCAGGTGAGTTTGCAGCGATAGAGAAAAAGCATCATGCCCTGCCTTTTTCAGACGACGCCTGGCAGGATCATTTTTGGAACCAAAAGAAATAAACTTAGTATGACAGCAAAATCAACTTTTTTAGAACCTTTGTCTATAGAACACCGGCAGGTACTACATCTCTGTGAAAACATCAGGATTGGGCTGCGTAACAATATTCAAAAAGAGCGGATAAGAAGTTATACCAATTGGTTTAAATCGGAGTTTCTCGATCCGCATTTTGCGCTGGAAGAGCAGCACATTTTTCCCCTTTTAGGCAACAATGTTCGCGTTAAGAAGGTTTTGGCCAATCACAGGAGAATCAACAAATTGATGACCTGTGATTGTGATGATGAAAAAGTACTTAATCTACTCGAAGAAGAACTGGCAACTTACATCCGGTTTGAAGAACGGGTTTTGTACAAAGAACTTGCCCAAAATCTCAATCCGCAAGATCTTGAGATGCTGGAAAAGCACCACGATAACATTGTTTTTTCTGAAGAAGACTGGAAAGACAAATTCTGGATCTCTTAGGCTTGAGTCTTAAATTTTTCAGATCCTAGGGCTTTGGGAAAGCAGATTTAGAACTTCTGAAATAAGTTTACTTCAGCTTTTTTAAACTTTTCTCTTCGGAAAAAATCCCTTCCAAAAATGCCATTTTTGACACCCCGTATTTCTGAAGTTTAGGGCTTCAGCTGAAATATTCTTGGATTTATTCCGCAGAAATAAAATCCTTCCGAAGTTATCTGAGTAATCTACGGGTAATAAAGTTGTTTCGCTGAAAATAGCTACTGTGAGCTGCACCAAGGTTCAATGCTGTGGTGTAAAAACCAGCAAGAACAAACATGGCTGCAAAAGCCGGCGCTGTATAAACCGAACTGAGGAGGTACAAACAAATTCCGATTAAAAGAACAGTGAAAAAGAAAGAAACCCATTCGTCATCCTGCATCTTAAGCTTTTTAAAAATCAGGCGAAGAAGCGGGTTGTTTTCTTCGTAAGGACTAGCCGGTCTGTAAGAAGAAATGTAAGAAAGTAGAAATTTACTGGCAATAATTTCTAAAGCAATCAGGGCGGTTATTAGATCCATAGGGGCTAAGTACACTGAGAATGAGAGGCTAAATTAATGCAATAATTTAAATCTACAAGTTTTTACCTCATTTTAAGATAGTTAACCGATATAAAATGCCTTTCATCTAAAAATGTGTTGTAGGGGATTAATTATTGAAGGAAAATTTCTTCAGTTAATAGTTTTAGTTTTTTGAATAAGCCCGCAGATAGATGTAATTTTACATTAGAATTGACTTGATGAAAAAGCCTGTAAAGATTAAATTTTACGCTCCCCGTGAGGAATATTTAAACGTGTTAAGCCATGGAGCCGGTCTTGGTTTGAGTGTGCTGGGGCTTTTTTTGTTGATCTTTAAAGCCCTGGAACTAAATAATAACAGAATAATCCTCAGTTTTGCCATTTTTGGCACCTCTCTTATTTTGCTGTATTCAGCTTCTACGCTTTACCATAGTACTAAAAACCTGAGAAAGAGATTTACTTTTAAGGTCTTTGATCACATTGCGATTTTTGTCCTTATCGCCGGCACCTACACTCCTTTTGCTCTTGTAACCCTACAGGGGCGTACGGGCTGGATCATTCTTGGGGTGGTGTGGACCATTGCCCTTTTAGGTACTTTTTTAAAGCTGTTCTTTACCGGCCGTTTCAAGATCTTTTCCACCTTGCTTTATGTGGGTATGGGTTGGGTGATTGTCTTTGCCATAGAACCTCTTATGGAGAACCTTTCCAGCCAGGGCCTTTGGTGGCTTTTAGGTGGCGGACTCGCCTATACTATTGGGGCGATTCTCTACAGCATTAGCAAAATAAAATACAATCATGCAATCTTTCATTTGTGTGTTTTACTGGGAAGTTTCTGTCACTTCATGGCTATTTATCTCCACGTGCTCCCTTAAATTAAGTTGAATTTATAATTTTAGAGGGCCGTAATTTTTACCTTTATACATAGAAGTTAAATTCAGCTCTAATTTGTTGTTGCTTTCAGAATAAAAAATCGGGAAAATATAATCTTCCGGTTCACTTATTTGGGATCCAAAAGTTTAAAAAAATGAAACTGTCACGAAAAAATGTCCAAATCAAGGAAGATCTTATCACGCGAGACTGGCTGGCGATAGACCGCACCCGAATGGCCAATGAAAGGACTTTTCTCGCTTACCTCAGGACGTTTATTGTGATATTAAGTTCGGGAGTGGCGATTATTAGAGTAGAGGAGCTTCAGGAAATGTATGATCTGGGAATTTTTCTCCTGGTGGTTGCACCTGTAATCCTGCTTATAGGGATTGCAAGATTTCTATATGTGAGAAGACATATCAGAAAATATTTTACCGTTAAGTGAGCTTAAGGAGTTATTCCCGGTTTTTAAAAATGTTCGAAAAGGGTTGAACAAAGGGAACTTTATAGCTTTAAAAACTGCTCTTCTAACTTTTCTTTCTTTTTCCTTTTTTCCCGAATACGCTCATCATTGTAGGAGAAGAAATAAACCACAAAACGAATCCGCTTAGCACGGTAATAAGGCCAAGCAGGGAAAAAGCTCTTAAAACAGAGGTGTTAAAATCATCTCGCGTATCATAATCCATGGTATGGGTCATCCATAAAAAGTCAAACCACCTCCAGTCTCTGTGACGTACAGATTTAAAACTGCCATCAACGGCCGAAATATAAGCTTTTACCTGGTCCTGCCCGGCAAAAGAAATTACATAGGCGGGTAAAGGGCCGCCGCGGTATTCATGGTGATCCCCGGTTTCGGTAATCTTTTCAACTCGGGTGACTTTCATGCTGTCTAGCATGTGTTTTTTTGCAATTACAACCGCTTCGTCTTCTGAAATTTCCTGCTTTTGTTCACCATTTCGGGCGTGTACCAATTTTTCATTGTTCACCCAGTAATACGGCTCTCCTGCTATATCTTTTAGCTGAAGGGAATTGATCTGCATTTGGGGAGCAACTTCAGAAATACCTGTAAGATTAGAAAAAGTAGTGGGATGTACATGATTTTTTCTGAAGTGATCTCCGTGAATCTCATCAATATCGGTCCAACTGAAGTACAATCCGCTAATAGTCCACATTAAAAACTGAATTCCGAGGAAGACCCCCAGGTAGCGGTGTGCTTTTCTAATGTACGAAGCAGTTTTTCGTTTTACAAAAGGCATTAGAGTTGTGAATTTCTACAAGTATACTAAAATCTGCTTCAGCTGAAGTTCCTGTCTTAAAAAACGACTTCATTAATACCCTTTTTTGGATGGTAATGATCTATAGCATCTTTCAGAATTAACAAGGCGATCTCTACCATATTTTTTAGTTCGTAGAATGCAACCGAACCACTATTGAACGGCGGATAACTTTCCATTAAGTCGTGCATATTCCACAGCTTTACAAGGGCTTCTGTTTTTGCCATTTTTGGAGCCGAATGTAACAGGTCATAATCCATGATCTCATTGAGACGCTGCCTTAGACTGGCGATGATCTTTTCATCAACATCGGTATTGAAATTATTCAAAACCTCTTGCTGGTTACGGGTGCTGGGGTAGGGAAGATGATCCAACTCCTGCAACACGGTTTTTGAAGCTTCGTGCGAATAAACTATAGCTTCAAGAAGGGAATTGGATGCCAGGCGATTGGCACCGTGAAGGCCGGTGTGCACGCATTCTCCCGATGCGTACAGCTGCTTCACCGTGGTTCTCGCATGCCGGTCTACATCAATGCCCCCGCACTGGTAATGAGCTGCGGGTACAATAGGAATAAGATCTGTCGCCACATTAATACCTATTGCACGACAGTAGGCTACAATAGTGGGGAATTTTGCAGTGAATTTTTCAATATAAAGGTGACGGCAATCTAAAAAGGCATGTTTTTCTCCCGAGCTTTTTAGTTCTTTGACAATGGCTTCGGAGACGATATCACGGGTTGCCAGCTCCCCCCTGGAATCAGATTTATAGAGGAAGCGTTTGCCCTGGTGGTTTACCACGTAAGCTCCATAGCCACGAACAGCTTCAGAAATAAGAAAAAGCGGATGTTTTCCCGCTTCATATAACGCTGTGGGGTGAAACTGTATGTAATTCATGTTTTTTACCGCCGCCCCGGCCCTCCAGGCCATGGCCACGCCGTCGCCAGTGGCTACCGTAGGGTTGGTGGTGTTGCCAAAGACCATCCCACAACCTCCACTTGCCAAAAATGTGATTTTGGAGGTGATGCTTGTTCTTTGTGAATTGGTCTTGTTAAGAACATGTATCCCAATACACCTGTCTTTTTTGGCGTTGAGTATGAGATCGATTACAAAATAGTGATCGTAAAAATGTATGTTGGGAAGTGACTTTGCATGTAAGATCAGCTTTTGCTGAATTTCAAACCCGGTAAGGTCACGGTGATGGACAATCCGACGTCGTGAGTGCCCGCCTTCAAGTCCTAATTCGAGAATTCCATTCTTTCCGGAGTCAAAAGAAGTTCCCCACGCCACTAACTCTAATAGTCGTTCGGGGGCCTGTGAAACCACCATTTTAACCACTTCAGCATCATTTATTCCGCGTCCGGCTTCAATAGTGTCTTTTACGTGCAACTCAAAGCTGTCCTGCACCTTGTCAAGCACCACGGCAATTCCACCCTGAGCCTGGGCTGTGTTGGAGATCTCCATTTTTTCCTTTGTAATGACAGTAACATTTACATCGGGCCGGGCTTCAGCAATCTTAATGGCAAAGGTGAGGCCAGCTACGCCAGATCCTATTACCAGTACATCTGTTTTCATTCTAAGAAAGTTCTAACATGCGTTTAATAGGCACCAGGGCCTTTTTCATAAGATCTTCAGAAAGTTTTATTTCGGGGGTTTCTTTTGCGAGGCAGTCATAAAGTTTCTTTAGAGAATTCATTTTCATAAACGCACATTCACTGCAGGCACAGGTGTTGTCTTCTTTGGCAGGGGCGGGGATAAGGGTCTTTTGAGGTACATCCTTTTGCATTTGATGCAAGATACCGGCCTCGGTCGCAACAATAAAAGTGTCGTGCTCACTACCCTTCACATAATTGAGCATCCCCGAGGTTGAGCCAATATAATTAGCTATTTTTAAAATGTGGGTTTCAGATTCGGGATGCGCTATGATCTTTGCTGAAGGATGCTGCTTATACAACTCCAGCATCTTATCTAGCGAAAAAGCTTCATGAACTATGCAGGCACCATCCCACAGCAGCATTTCCCTGCCGGTCTTTTGCATCAGATATTTTCCAAGGTTTTTATCTGGTGCAAATATGATTTGCTTTTCCGGAGGAATAGAATTGATGACCTTTTCGGCATTTGAAGAGGTACAAACAATATCGCTAAGGGTTTTTATTTCGGCAGAGCAATTAATGTAGGTGACCACCACATGATCTGGATATTGTTCTTTTAGTTTTCTAAAGGCTTCAGGCGGGCAACTGTCGGCCAGGGAGCACCCCGCATTAAGGTCGGGCAAAAACACCCTTTTTGAGGGGTTAAGGATCTTGGCGGTTTCGGCCATAAAATGTACCCCGGCAAATACAATGATCTCTGCCGAAGTTTCAGCGGCCTTTTTCGCCAGTTCGAGCGAGTCGCCAATGAAATCGGCAACTTCCTGTATTTCGGGTTCCTGGTAATAGTGGGCCAGGATCACTGCATTTTTATCCTTTTTTAATTGTGCCAGTTCTTCTTGTAAAGTAGTTGGTTGCGGTGCAGATACTGTCATAAATAATCCTGTAGTGATTCAAATTTTTAAAAATGTGTCTCCCGAAATAAGGCCTGAAGTTAAATCCAGCAAGCTTGTTCTTTCCACAATTTCTTTCAGGCTGTTGCGCACAGGCTTAAAGCGGGAATGGAAAGGGCATGGATGATCTTCACTACAGTTATGCAGGCCAAGGCTACACCGGGTATAGACCTTGTCTCCATCAATGGCCAGCACGATTTGGGAAATCTTAATGTCTGAAAGCCTTTCTTTTTCAACCTGAAATCCGCCATGAGCTCCTTTGGTAGAAACTATGATGCCGTTTTTTGATAACTTCTGAAGGGTTTTAGCCGTAAATGCTTCGGGAGAGTCAATCTCCCTTGCAATGTCTTTCAGGCTTGACCTTCTCCCTTTTTCAGATTCTGAAGCAATAAAGATCGTGGCTCTTATGGCATACTCGCAGGCTTTTGAAAACATGGTTCGTAATTTCAGTTTGTAAAACAAAAATAAGGACAGTAAAGTCTCTTTTTTATGACCTCTGTCAGGAACCGCCACTTTTCATGCTTTTGAAGTTGTTGTTTTCAAAATAGGAAAAATCCCGTTTTTTTAGATTTCCGAAGCATGAATCAAACAATATTTTTCAGAAATTAAATTAGGGGTAATTGCTTAAATATAAATGTCTTATAAAGGGTTGTTTTGCTTTAAATTCTTAAATTTAAAGAGCGATTGCTGGGGAGTTGAGGTAAATTTTTGATCATTTTATGTGCCCTTTTCTTTCGGGTTGTACTTTTAAAGTTGTGCGAAATGAAGATCTCTCCTAAAAAGATCATGATTTTCTTTGGGCCGATGGTTTATTTTGCCCTGCAGGCAGTAGAACATCCCCAGTCTATGCCAATTTTGGCCTGGGATGTATTGTGTGTTACCATCTGGATGGCTATTTGGTGGGTGAGTGAAGTTGTACCCATTGCTGTCACAGCCCTGCTTCCTATTTTGCTGTTCCCGCTTACCGGGGCTTTATCTATTGAAGCAACCACCGCAGCCTACGGCGATAAATTCGTCTTTCTTTACCTGGGTGGTTTTCTTTTAGCCATTGCAATAGAAAAATGGGAGCTACACCGGCGAATAACGCTTAGCATTATAAGGCTTATTGGCAACAATTTAAAGTTGATCATCCTCGGGTTTATGATAGCCACGGCTTTCCTGTCTATGTGGATCTCCAATACAGCAACCTCGGTAATGATGTTGCCAATAGGAGCGGCAATTATTAATCAATTATGGGATGACCCAAAAACAGAGCGGGACGAAAAAGCATTTTTGGAAAGGCGCTCATGCTGTCTATAGCTTATAGCGCTTCAATAGGAGGGATAGCCACTCTAATTGGAACACCGCCTAACCTTGTGCTGGCAGGAGTGGTGCAAAAATTTTATGGCATTGAAATCACCTTTTACCAATGGCTTAAACTTGGCCTGCCTATCTCTCTGGTTTTGCTGGCAATTAGCTGGAAGTATCTCACCACCTTTGCCTTTGACCTTAAAGGCATGAGACTCCCCGGAGGTAAGGCCGAAATTACCAGGCTGCTTCACGAACTTGGCGCTATGACTAAACAGGAAAAGATAGTTCTTACCGTATTTATACTTACAGCACTTGGCTGGATCACCCGATCTTTTTTGCTACAGCCTGTGCTTCCTTTTTTAGATGATACAGTAATAGCAATTTTTGCAGGGATCACGCTTTTCCTGTTGCCATCGGGGAAGGAACATGGCCGTATTCTTGTTTGGGATGATGCAGTGAAGATCCCTTGGGGGATCATTATACTTTTTGGGGGAGGTATGGCTTTGGCAAAGGCTTTTGAGGAAACCGGCCTTGCTGTTTGGATTGGACAGCAGCTTAGCAGCCTTGAGAATTCACCTCTTATTCTGCTGGTACTGGTGTTGGTGACTGCGGTTAATTTTCTTACTGAAGTTACCTCAAACCTTGCTACCACAGCAATGTTGTTGCCTATTTTAGCCCCTATGGCACTCGCCATGCATATTCATCCTTACTTCTTACTGGTGGCGGCCACCCTGGCGGCATCCTGTGCATTTATGTTACCGGTAGCTACTCCACCTAATGCCGTAGTCTTTGGTGCGGGATACTTAAAAATTAAAGATATGACGAGAGCAGGCATTTGGTTGAACCTGTTGTCTATTCTCATCATCACCCTCGTCATCTACTTTCTTTTGCCTGTTATTTGGGGAATAGAAGTTAGCGTAATTCCTGAAGTTTTTCTACCCGGATAAAGTTGACAGGTAAGAATTTTTGTCTTGTTCGGTAATGGTTCTTATAACTTTGCAGGGATTACCTGCAGCAAAGACGTTTGGGGGAATATCTCTGGTCACCACGCTTCCTGAACCAATAACAGAATTATCACCTATAGTCACCCGCGGATTAATCACTACTTGTCCGCCAATCCACACATGATTTCCTATTTTCACCGGGTAGGCATGTTCCCATTCCTGTATCCTGTTTTCATAGTGCATAGGATGCCCGGCAGTAAAGATCCCTACATTAGGACCAATAAGCACATGGTTTCCAATAGTTACTTTGGCACAGTCCAGAATTGTGAGGTTATAATTTGTATAAAAATTCTCGCCTATTTCAATATTGTAGCCATAATCACAGCGGAAAGGGGGCTCAAAGTAATAACTGCTCCCGGTTTTTCCCAATAGCTGCTGAAGGATCTCCTTCCGTTTGTCTACTTCGGAAGGAGGTAGGTTATTAAAGCTGAAGATAAGTTCTTTAGCTTTTTGTCTTTCTGCAAGTAATTGAGGGTCAAATGCTTTATAAGGCTCACCTGTCAACATTTTTTCCTTTTCTGTTTTCATGAGCTTTATATGATCTTGTTTATTTTATGCTGAAATTTACTACACCTTTTCGGGCACTCCTGTTTCGTATGGGTTGGATGGATCATTGCTCCATTCAAACCAGCCACCGTCATAAACTGAAACATTTGGCCATCCTAGCAGCCAGGCATTAAACCAGGCTTCACTCCCGCGCCACCCTGTACCGCAGTAGAATGCGAGGTGTTTATTGGGGGTAATTCCATTTTGTTCCCAGTTCTCTATGATCTCGTGGAATTCGCGGGTAGTATGGTCAACATTCCGGTAGTTTTCCATGTGGTAAGCGTCACTACCACAGTCGGCAAAAATGGCTCCGGGAATACGCCCTTTGGCTTCAATATAATTGTAGCCACTTACCTCACCAATATATTCGGGATAGCTGCGCACGCAAACCAGCTCGGCATCGGCCGAAGCAAGAATGTCTTTAGCTTCGGGTACGTCTACGGCCAATTCGGGGTGAGCGGGAATTTTCACTCCAAAATCTTCTACAGGTTCCTTTTTCACATCTTCTTTACTCACTTCAAAACCGGCGTCTTCCCAGGATTGAAAGCCACCATTGAGTATTCTTACGTCTTTTACACCGGCGTACATCATGATGAAGGCATTTCTTATAGCACCAATATCTCCGGCAGCACTTCCGGGAAACTCATCATCGTTATCGGGGAACATGAATTTTCCGTAGAGAATTACGGTAGTATCGGCTGTGATGCCGTGTTCTTCCAGGGCCTTTTTTAGTTCTTCGGGGCTGCGGCGGTTCCAGGTTTCAGGAGATTCCAGTGCGTTAGTGTCCATGTCTATCGCCCCGGGGATGTGGCCGGTTAAATAAGCGTCCCTATTGCGATAATGCGCATGTACCACCACATATTTATCGTTGTCATATTCTGCAGGTTTTTCTCCAGATATAAGTTTATTCACCCATTGTGCCGATACCAGCTGCCTGTATTTTGGTAGATAGCTCATGGGTAAAGTATCGTCGGTAGTCCATTCGTCCAGAAAGTGGTTGAAAAGTGCCATTTTTGAATATCCTGCTTTTTCAAAGCTTTCGGCTACCTTTTGGGCTTCATCGCGATTGTATCCGTAAATGATAATTTCCCGGGAAGGATGAATTTCCTTATGCCGCACAATCTCAATCCAATCCATGTAGCCTGTCCATTTTGCAGGAAGCGATTTTGCACCTTTTATATGTCCACCACGAGGTTCATTTTTTAATTTCCAGCCGTTATAGGCGTCAACCGGGCGCACGTCAATAACTAATGCTCCTTTATTTTGTCTGTCAATAAGTTCCTGAGTGGTTACTTCCCTGAAGTTTGTCATATTTCGGATTTTATGTGCAAAAAAAGAACTTCCGAAGAAGCTCTGATTTTTGGTTTTTCCGAAGATAACTAATTTCCCATTTTTTTGAGGCAGGCTGTAGCTTAAGAAATTCCTAAAACTTACTAAAGGAAGGGAATTCTGCTACAGGTCAATCTCTTTTTTATAGGATTGCGTTTTTTCCACGCCATTTTCTTTAACGGTTTTGCGAACCACGATCTCCAGTTTTTGATAATCTTCCATATTGCCAATGCCGCTTTCTACAGCATTCTTGATTTCGCCTGTCATTTTGAAGAAAGAAACAACGTTTCCCGGTAAAGTTTCTGGTTGAATTTCAACTGTAAGAGTATGGTATTCTGCATCTCCTGTCTTTTTGGTTTTTGAGGAACCAATAGAAATATTTTCAGCAGGAATAACTGCCGAAATCCTGCTTTTCAAAGTTTCCTGCGCTACAGTATATTCGGGAGGAATGGTATCCTGGTGGACTACTCTTGTGATTTTTTCTACACAGGAGGTGAATAAGATTAAAACTGTAAGTAATGGCAGGAATTTGAAGCTTTTCATTTGATCTTTTGGGTTAGGAATGGGTTTAGCTATAGAAATTAGTAGCAGCCTGTAACAGGTTGTTACAAATCTTAGGAGCTAAACCAGGAAAGTATTTTTTAAAAAAATTCAGTTAAAACCCGAATTCATCTATAAAAATTTAATTTTTTGAGCTGCAATTTAGGAAGTGATAAATGTCTTCAACTTTAGCGCTAAATCTTCCGTGTGTGCCTGAAAAAGCTTAGTTTTGGGGAGATTTGAATTAATTTCGGCATGAAGAATAACAGGCATTTTGTAATTGATTTTGACAGTACGTTCACCCAGGTGGAAGCTCTTGATATTTTAGGCGAAATCTCGCTGGAGAACCACCAGGAAAAAGAGGAGCGGCTTCAACGGCTTGTAGATCTTACCAACAGCGGGATGGCCGGAGATCTCTCCTTTAGGGAATCCCTGGAACAGCGGCTGGCCCTGCTCAATGCCGAAGAACAACATTTACCAAAGCTTGTTGACCGTTTAAAAAGCAAGGTTTCAACGAGTTTTATTAGAAACAGGGAGTTCTTTGAAGAAAACCACGAGAATATTTATATCATTTCAAATGGTTTTAAAGAGTTTATTGTGCCTATAGTGAAAGAGTTTGGGGTAAGGGAAGAGAATGTTTTTGCCAATACTTTTAGCCCTGATGCTGAAGGAAAGCTTACCAATTTTGATACCGATAATGTCCTCTCATCCAATAACGGAAAGGTAGAAATGCTCAAGCGGTTAGACCTGCAGGGCGATGTTTACGTAATTGGTGATGGCTATACAGATTACGAGATCAAAGCCGCCGGTCTTGCCAATAAATTTTATGCTTTTACTGAAAATGTTGAACGCGGCAATGTTTTGGAAAAAGCCGATCATATCACACCGAGTCTTGACGAATTTTTATACCTGCACAAAATGAATAAAGCTATCTCTTATCCTAAAAATCGAATTAAAGTGCTGCTGCTCGAAAATGTACACGAGGACGCTGTAAAGATCATGAAAAATGAGGGCTACAACGTAACCACAATTGCAGGTGCACTAGATGAAGAGGAACTCGCCGAAAAGATCAAAGATGTGTCGGTGTTAGGGATACGATCAAAAACCCATGTGACCGAAAAGGTGCTGAAAAATGCCAACAGGCTTATTTCTGTAGGTGCGTTTTGTATTGGTACCAACCAGATAGATCTTGAAGCCTGCCTCAAAAAAGGGATTGCAGTTTTTAATGCACCATTTAGCAATACGCGCTCTGTAGTTGAGCTTGCCATAGGTGAGATCATCTTTCTTATGAGAGGCCTGCCCGACAGGCTGGCGGAGATGCATGCCGGTAACTGGAACAAATCGGCTAACGGGAGCAGGGAAGTCCGCGGAAAAAAGCTGGGGATTGTTGGCTACGGAAACATAGGCGCACAGCTATCGGTAGTTGCCGAAGCTATAGGTTTTGATGTCTATTATTACGATTTAATGGAGAAACTGGCTTTGGGAAATGCTACCAAGTGCAGCAGCCTTGAAGAATTGCTTCAAATAGCTGATGTTGTTACCCTGCACGTTGATGGCCGCAAAGAAAACCATAACCTTATTGGGGAGAAGGAACTTGAGCTTATGAAAGAAGGATCAGTGTTTCTCAATCTTAGCAGGGGGCATGTAGTTGATTTGGAAGCTTTGAAAAAACACCTGGAAAGCGGCAAAATAAGTGGCGCCGGAGTAGATGTTTTTCCGAAGGAACCCAAGACCAATGCAGAGCAATTTGAATCGGAGTTACGGGGTGTCAAAAATGTCATTTTAACGCCTCATATTGGTGGAAGTACCGAAGAAGCCCAGGTGAATATCGGGAATTTTGTTCCCAATAAGATCATTGAGTACATCAATACAGGAAGTACTACCAACAGCGTTAATTTCCCTAATTTACAGTTGCCTATACTTGAAAATGCCCATCGTTTAATTCACATTCACCACAACAGGCCTGGTATTATTGCTCATATCAACAACGTCTTGTCACAGCACGACTGTAATATTGTTGGGCAGTATCTTAAAACCAACGAATCTATAGGATACGTAATTACCGATATCAATAAAGCCTACAATGAAGAAGTGGTTGATGAGATGCGGGGAATTGATGGAACCATCAGGTTTAGAGTGCTTTACTAAATATCAATGATCAATAAACTATTGACAGTTAACAATAGTCAATAGTACATATTCAATATACTATATTCAACTCGTCTGTTGATTAAGGGCTAACAGGTGAAACATGATTACAATCATGTTTTGGCTGTGATGGATTCTGCATCTTTGGGGTTTTGCCTCTAAAACCCTTAATAAATGACATATAATTTAACGCCCCACCGGTTCCATATTCCGGTAATGGGCCTGGCTTTTACCATAGACACGCCTATAAAGGTTGCCCACTATGGTATTACCTCTGCATTGTCTATCATTGAAGACAATCTCATCGAGATGATGAGAAAGCATTATTACCAGGAAAACAATGAGGTCTATGTGCCCATTGAAAAGCACGAGGAAAATTACCGCGTGCGACGCATTACCGACTATCTTAACCTGGTAAACCGAAATGTGCAATCTAAATTCGAAAAGCTCAAAGCTTCGGCTTTTGAAAAGGGATCAGAAATTGTAAAGTATTTTGAGATGCTGCCCGAAGAAAGTGGCCTCAAAGAAAAATACGAGCAGTTTTTACAGTCTCATGGCGAAGCCAAAGCAGAGCTGGAAAGTTTTCTTCGGAAGCATATTAGTCCCGGTGGTATTGAAGTGAACATCATGACCAAAGTGGATAAGAACAACACCGGAAAAAACGGAGAGATCCTTCCCGATGGTTCTGACGCTTTGGGAGCACTAAAAGCTTATGCCGAAAGTGAACTCGAAAATTCAGCAGTGATTTTTTCTGCCGGGATGAATCCGAGATTGTTCAACTACCTCGAAAACTTCAGGGAATTTGATGCATCGGCCTGGGGCAGGTTCAAAAAGAAAGTGATCATCAAGGTGAGCGATTACCGTTCGGCACTTATCCAGGGAAAGTACCTTGCCAAAAAGGGCATTTGGGTAAGTGAATTTAGGATTGAATCGGGATTGAATTGTGGCGGACATGCTTTTGCCACCCAGGGATATTTACTGGGACCAATTCTGGAAGAATTCCGAAGTAAAAAAGATGAACTGGAACAGGCACTTTTCAGCCTTTACAATCCGGCAATACAGGCCAGGGGAGAAGCAGGTTTTGATAAGCCATATCCTGTTAATATTACGGTTCAGGGCGGAATTGGAACTGCAGCCGAGCAACAGTTGCTGTATGGTTATTACGGCGTTAACGGCACCGGCTGGGGAACACCCTTTTTGCTATGCCCCGAAGCTACAACTGTAGATGCGGGTACCCTTGAACTGCTGCGGAAAAGTAAGGAAAATGATGTGGTACTTAGCAAAGCCTCACCGCTGGGAGTGCGATTCAATTACCTGAAGAATACCAGTGCCAATGTAGAAAGGCAGCAAAGAATTGACCGCGGGAAACCCGGAAGCCCCTGTACCGAAAAGTACCTGGTTTCAAATACAGAATTTACCAAAGAACCCATATGTACGGCTTCGAGAAAGTACCAGAAGCTAAAGCTGGAACAGCTGGAAAATGCAGGTTTGCCTGAAGAAGAATATCAATTGCAGGTAGACGATTTGCTGAGCAAAGAATGTCTTTGCATTGGCCTTAGTAGTTCTGCCGGAATTAATTTTAAGGTTCCTATTGTAGAAAAGCTTGATGCTGTGACTATTTGCCCCGGGCCAAATATTGTAAATTACAGTAAACAGGCAAGCTTGCAGGAGATGAGCGATCACATTTATGGTAGGCAGGAGCTGCCTGTAGATCCTCAACGGCCACATATGTTTGTAAAGGAACTTCAGCTTTACGTGGAGTATCTAAAAGAGGAAATCAAGAACACTTTTAATCCGGTGCCCAGAGATATTAAGGGCTGGACGGGCTTCTGCAATAATTTGCTCGAAGGAGTTTCCCATTACAGAAAACTTGCTCAACAGGAGCTTATTAAAAAGAAAGAAGCTTTTGAGCAAGGCCTGGATAGATGGGAAGCAGCAGTGCTCGAAATCAAAGCCGGCCTGGAAAGCAGGTAAGTATATTACCCTCCAAAAATGTCATTTTTGGAGGGTTTTTTTGTCCCTCTGATTCTAATCACAAACAATTAGCCCTTATTCCTTATTCATAGATTTTAGGGCTGTGATCATTTCGGGAGCAGTGTTCACCACTTTTTTAATCTTTCCGGAAGGTTCCACAATAATGTGGGTGGGATAAATTGAAAATCCCAAAGTATCTTCAATAAATGCCTTTTGTTGAGGCACAACGGCGTATTTGAATTCCCTTTTAGAAAGGAATTTTTGCAATTCGTCTTTGGTATCTAGAGAAAGACTTAGAAAAACCACGTCTTCATTTTCGCGGTATTCTTCGACCAGTTGATTTAGCTGTGGCATTTCTTCTATACAGGGTTTGCAGTTAAGAAACCAGGTCTTTACCGCCAGGGTTTTACCTAAAAGTGCCTCTTTTGAATACGTTTTCCCATCGAGACCTGTCAGGTTAAAATCGGGAAATTGCTGGCCTTCCATGATAAAATGTTTGTACTCGCGGTAACTGTCGGCCGAAATGGTGTAGCTAATATCTCCGTCAGACTCTTTTGTGAGCTTAAACAGCTGATATTGATCTCGCGCTGCATTCGATTTCTTTTCTATGGCGATAAATTCCCCTGTCAAAAGGGCTTCAAAAAATGCCTTTTTTGAGATGCTGTCGCCATCTTCTCCCAGCGGAATAAAGTCTGAAGACAAATCTATATTGGTCTTGTGATATCGCCACCATTTAGCCTGATCGGCATGCAGGGAAGAGAACAGAAGATCCATTTCGGTGACTTTTTCCTTTTCCTGGCAGGAGAGCAGCAGGAAGGAGATCATGATAAACAGAAGTCGGGATATAGAAGAAAAACCTTTCAAAATTTACCTTTTTAGTTCGGCTTAAAGATAAGGAATCTTCAAACAGGGTAAAGAACTGATGTTTTCAGTTTTTCGTGGATCTTAACTTCGGAAAAAGCCGGAAAACAGGAGAGCTACGGTACAGAAATAAGGATCAGTTGCCGTGCAATTAGGTGGTTTGTACCTCCCAAAAATCTGAAATATTTATTTTACTTATTTCTGAATTCCTTCCGAAGTAATTGGGGCGATACTTAGATAGAATTTTGTAAACAAAACATCCTCCGGAAACTAAGGGATTTGTAGGGCAAAAATGTGTATAATACCCTAAATTTACCAAAGCAAACCCACAGCTATGCTCGAAGAAGAACTTAGAGACGCCTACCATTTTATATTTGAGGAAGAACTGCTGCAGGAAATGCTGAAGTTTGGAAGCCTCAAAGAAGTAAAATCGGGCGGGATCATTATTGATATTGGAGATTACGTAAAGCAGATGCCGTTATTGCTTGAAGGCGCAATTAAGATTTTGCGGGAAGACAAAGATGGCGATGAACTTTTACTGTACTTTTTGGAACGTGGTGATACCTGTGCCATGACCCTTTCTTGTTGCCTGGGGCAGACAAAAAGTGAAATACGGGCCGTTGCCGAAAAGGACACGAGCCTGGTGATGATTCCCATAGAAAAAATGGAGGAATGGACCTCTAGGTTTAAGAGTTGGCGGAATTTTGTTTTTGAAAGTTACCACAGCCGGTTGACCGAGATGCTCGATACCATTGATACCATTGCGTTTCTCCATATGGATGAACGTCTTATGAAATACCTGCAGGACAAAGCCAAGATCAATAAAACCGAACAGATACAGGTGACGCACCAGGAGATTGCTTATGACCTTCACACCTCGAGGGTGGTAGTTTCACGACTTCTTAAAAAACTTGAACTGGATGGGAAAATTGGGCTGCAACGCAACAGCATTATGGTTCATGATCTTTAAGTGTGACCTTTGTTACAGACTCTGCAGCTATGAAAAGCTAATTTTGGGCTGAAAATTTTCATAATGGGTATAATAGAAATTCTCGGGTATTTTGGAGCTTTAATAATTGGAGTGGTGCTGGGCCTTATTGGCGGTGGCGGTTCAATTTTAACTGTACCTGTACTGGTGTACCTGCTTTCTATAAATCCTGTGACGGCAACGGCATACTCGCTGTTTGTTGTGGGCGCAACTTCTTTGTTTGGATCTATCAGGAACTTTCAAAAGAAAAGAGTAGATCTTAAAACTGCCGTAGTTTTTTCTATTCCCGCTTTTATAGCTGTTTACCTTACAAGAAAATTTCTCATACCTGCCATACCCCAAACGATCATTACCATTGGAGACCTCACTGTTACCAAGAATATTGGGATCATGTTGTTCTTTGCGCTTATTATGGTGATAGCTTCGGTTTCTATGATTTTGGAGCCTGCAGAAAAAGATGCCAAACCAAAACAGGTGAAGTATAACTATTTGTTCATCACCCTGGAAGGAGCGATTGTGGGGGTGCTTACAGGAATTGTGGGTGCCGGTGGCGGATTCTTGATCATTCCTGCATTGGTGCTTATGGCCAAACTGCCAATGAAAAGAGCTGTTGCCACGTCGCTGGTGATCATTGCTGTAAAATCTTTGATAGGGTTTATTGGGGATGTTCAAAATCTTGAGATCAACTGGGGTTTTCTTCTCGTTTTTACTGCGATTTCTATTGCAGGGATCTATGTAGGGATATGGCTCAATAAGTTTATTGATGGAAAAAAGCTGAAGAAAGGATTTGGTTGGTTTGTGCTGGTGATGGGGCTGTATATTTTTTGGAAAGAAATTTTTTAAAGGATCCCCGAAAATGACATTTTCCGGGAACTTTTGTTCAATATAAATTCACGGTTAATGGAAAATCTTGATTTTGCACGTTTGCAGATGGCCTTCACCCTCGGGTTTCACATCATTTTTGCCTGTATAGGGATGGTTATGCCCTTCTTTATGGTCGTCTCCCATAAGAAATGGCTCAACACCCGGAAACCGTTATATTTAGAACTGACCAAAGCCTGGCAGAAAGGCGTGGCTATTTTCTTTGTTACAGGAGCAGTTTCAGGAACGGCGCTTTCTTTTGAACTTGGCATGTTGTGGCCGGAATTTATGAAACATGCCGGGCCTATTATAGGAATGCCGTTCTCGCTTGAAGGCGCAGCTTTTTTTGTAGAAGCCATTGCCCTGGGTTTCTATCTCTATGGGTGGAACAAACTACCTGAGAAATTCCATTGGTTTACGGGCATCATTATTGGGATATCGGGGGTTGCATCAGGAATTTTGGTGGTTTCGGCCAATGGCTGGATGAATGCACCAACAGGATTTGATTACGTGAATGGTGAATATATCAATATTGATCAGGTGCAGGCGTTACTGAATCCGGCGTGGTTCACCCAGGCCCTGCATATGACCTTAGCTGCTTTTGTAGCAAGCAGTTTTGCCGTGGCAGGAGTACATGCTTTTCAGGTCTACCGCAACAAAAGGCCAGAACTTCACAAAAAAGCTTTTAAGATTGCTGTGGTGGTTGGTGCTGTAGCTGCATTTCTGCAGCCTTTGAGCGGAGATCTTTCAGCAAAAGATATCGCAGAACGGCAGCCGGTGAAGTTAGCTGCCATGGAAGCTCATTACGAAACTGATACCAACGTGCCGCTTTATATTGGAGGGATTGTAGATGAAGAAAAGCAAACAGTCTCTCATAAAATAGCAATTCCGGGGGCACTTTCCTTTTTGGCTTTTGGCGATTTTGATGCCGAGGTGGTGGGACTAAAGGATTTTCCGGAAGACGAGCTACCGCCGGTGGCCGTGGTGCATTATGCTTTCCAAGTCATGGTGGGAATTGGAACCCTGCTTATGATAGCCGGATTGCTCTATTTTGTTAGCCTGAAGTATAAATCTCTTTTAAAGCGGAAATGGTTCTGGCTCCTTTTTGTTTTCCTGGCACCTTTAGGTTTTATAGCGGTAGAAGCAGGCTGGGTGGTGACCGAAGTGGGCCGGCAGCCCTGGGTCATCTATGGCTTTATGAAAACCAGTGAAGCTGTGACCCCAATGCCGGGAATGGAATTCAGTTTTTACATGTATGTGGTAGTATACCTTGTTCTGGCCCTCACCGTTACCTGGTTAATGAGAAGACAGATCAAAGTACTTAATTCTGTAAAAGATTAGTTATGCTATATGTTGTCCTTTTCTTCCTGTTGTTTTCCCTTTTGCTTTACGTGTTGCTTGGGGGTGCAGATTTTGGTGCAGGGATAGTAGAACTATTCTCTTCCCCACGAAATAAAAGAACCACCCGTGATACCATTTACAGGGTCATGGGGCCCGTTTGGGAAGCCAATCACATCTGGCTCATTATCCTGTTAGTGATCTTATGGGTTGCATTTCCCGCTTACTTTAATGTGATCGTGATCTATTTGCACGTGCCTTTTGTGCTGGTGCTGTTGGGTATTACCATGAGAGGGGTGGCGTTTATATTTCGTCATTACGATGCAATTGTAGACGAATCTCAGGTGTGGTACAACTGGATGTTTAGAATTTCCAGCCTTATTACACCGGTTTTTCTGGGAATGTCTTTTGGAGCTTTAATAGGCGGAAAGATCATTCTTGCTGAAGATTTCTCCAGTTACAGCTTTTATGATCTTTACATGTTACCCTGGTTCAATGTCTTCACCTTGCTTGTTGGGCTCTTTTATGCTGCCCTCTGTGCTTTTCTTGCCTCCACTTTGTTGATTGGAGAAACTGAAGGAGAGGTGAGGAAAATCTTCAGCCGCAAATCGGCTTATTTTACTATTGCCCTAGTTTTACTGGGCTTTATTTTGATCATTTACGGCTATGTGCAGGAGGTGCTGTTTATCCAGGATTTCATTCATAATCCTGTTTCTTTGGGTGCCGTTGGTATGTCGGCCCTCTTATTAATACCGCTATGGAGAGCCATCAAAAGGCAGAATAGGATCGCCAGCAGGTATCTTGCGGGTTTGCAGGTGGTTTTCGTGTTATTCGCTGCCCTTTATGCGCACTTTCCCTATATCATTATTACTGAAGGAAAAGAATTAAGTTTACTCGAGGGGCTGCCTCCTCACAGCGTGATCCAAAATCTCGGCGTGATGTTGTTGATTGGAGGAGGGGTGATTCTCCCCGGACTTTTCCATTTAATGAAATCTTTTGGGATGATCAAGATTTTTAGGACAGGAGAAGATGAAGTTGGACAATAGATACCGGAATTTAATTTTTCTCTTGTTACCTTCCGGAAGATGAGCAAACCGAATTAAAATATTATTCAGAAGTATGGCTGTCCCACAAAAAGATAAAATTCTTGTCGCAGTTCAAATTTTGCTGTTGCTCGTATGGATCATACCTGTAGAAGCATGGAATTTTGAACTGTCAGAAAACCTTCAGGGCCTGGGCTTAGCTGGTGCTGTGGTGGGTTTTGTACTGGTGTTGGTTGCTTTTTTTCAGATGAAAACAAGTTTATCTCCTTTTCCCAGCCCCCGTAGATCTGCAAAACTCGTTACCGGTGGTGCCTTTGCATTTGCGCGACATCCCATTTATTCAGGTGTGATTTTTATGGCTTTAGGGCTGTCGGTGTGGTTTGGCTCGGGTTATAAGTTGGTAATCAGTTTACTGTTGTACATTTTCTTCTATTTGAAAAGCAGGTATGAAGAAAAGCTGCTTTTGAAGGTCTTTCCTGAATATGCCATGTACAGGAGGAATACCGGGAGATTTTTTCCTAAATTTAAAGGAAGAATTTGATTAGCTATGATGAAGAGATTTGGAAAAACTCCGACGGGGCATCGCCTGCAACGGATAAAAAACTCCCGGCACTACCGGGAAGGCAGTTTTAAAAATGTTGAGGTAACTTCGGTAAATCCCGGTGATGCGTCAATGTTCACTATCCTCAAAAAGATGATTTTGCGACCTTCTTCTGTAAAACCTGCAGGAGAGTTACCACATTTAAAAACCGACCTTAAAAATCTCGATCCCAAAAAGCCACAGCTCGTGTGGTTTGGGCATTCTTCTTACTTGCTTCAAATTAATGGCTATACTGTGCTGGTAGATCCGGTTTTTAGCGGCAATGCTTCCCCTTTTCGCTTCTTTGGAAAAGCTTTTGAGGGCGCAGATGCTTTTAATGCTGAAGATATGCCGAAAATAGACCTGCTTATTATTACTCATGATCATTACGATCATTTAGATTACCCGAGTATAAAAAAATTGGAGCCAAAGATCGGGAGGATTGTAACCTCTTTGGGCGTAGGAGAACACCTGGAAAACTGGGGTGTCAAAAATGGCAAAATTGAGGAGCTTGATTGGTGGGAGTCAAAGGAGATACAGACTGATGTTCGGGTTAGTGCCACACCATCCAGGCATTTTTCAGGCCGCGGTATTAAGCGGGCCCAAACATTGTGGTCTTCTTTTGTGCTTGAGATCTTCGGTTTCAAAATTTTTATTGGCGGAGATTCGGGGTATGACAGGAGTTTTAAGAAAATAGGAGAAAAACATGGCCCCTTTGATCTTGCGTTGCTGGAATGTGGACAGTACGGCGAATACTGGCCGCAGATACATATGTTCCCGAAGCAAACCGTACAGGCAGCACTAGACCTGCAGGCAAAAACAGTGGTTCCCGTACATTGGGGAAAATTTGTGCTTTCTTACCATCCATGGAATGAGCCGATACAAAGGTTTGTAACAGCGGCAAAAAAGGCAAACCTCAACTTCATTTCTCCACGAAATGGAGAACCTGTAGATTTTACTTCAGTTTACCAACAGGAAGCCTGGTGGCTATTTGAAAATAAAGATGAAAAATATGAACGAGAGTCAGCAACATTGGGATAAGGTATATTCAGAAAAAGCACCAACCGAGGTGAGTTGGTATGAACCTATGCCACAAATATCCCTTGAGCTTATAAGGAGCTGCGGAATTTCTAAAGACGCAGCAATAATAGATATTGGGGGAGGAGATAGCTTCCTTGCCGAATTTCTGGTTTCTTTAGGATATACAGATGTGACAGTAGTAGATATCTCTTCAAAAGCTATAGAGCGGGCAAAAGAGCGGATGTGCGAAAAAGCCGATGAAGTAAAATGGATCATTGCCGATGCTTCAAAGTTTGAACCGGAGAGGGATTACGACCTGTGGCACGATAGGGCTGCGTTTCATTTTCTTACCGGTGATGATCAAAAAAAAGATTATTTGGAAAGGGTACAAAAGACAGTAAAACCCGGTGGTTATGTTATTATGGGAACTTTTTCGGATAAAGGCCCTGAAAAGTGCAGCGGACTCTCAGTACAGAGATATTCTGTGAATGACATATGCCAGTTCTTTGAAAAGGAATTCAACATGTTGAACGGAAAGAATGTAGATCATCAAACACCTTCAGGAGTAACACAAAACTTCACTTTTTGCAGTTTTCAGAAGAAAAAATAAATTAGAAAAGAGATGAAAGAATTTTGGAACGATAGGTACAATAGTGAAGATTACATATATGGAGAGGTGCCTAATGAATATTTTCACTCGCGGTTTACTCAGTTCGATCCCGGGGAAATATTATTTGCTGCTGAAGGAGAAGGCAGAAATGCCGTTTTCGCAGCTAAATGTGACTGGAAAGTAACTGCTTTTGATATAAGTGCAGAGGCGAAAAAGAAAGCTGAAAAACTTGCAAAGAAACATGAGGTCGGGTTGGATTACCGGGTGGGGGAACTGCCAGACCTGGGGTTTGAAAAAGGGGATTTTGATGCCGTAACTTTGGTCTATGCTCATTTCCCTGTAGAAGTTAGAAAAAAATATCACGAGTTATTGATCTCTTATTTGCGAAGGGACGGGTTGATATTCTTTGAAGGCTTCAGCAAAAAGCATAAGGTATATCAGGAGAAAAATCCGGCAGTTGGAGGTCCAAAAGATGAAGCTTTATTATTTTCTATGGAGGAGATAAAAGAGGATTTTGGGAGTCTCAAATTCCTGGAATTGTATGAAACCGAAGTAGATTTAAAAGAAGGGAATGGGCACGACGGCCTGGGCGCAGTGATACGATTTGTAGCCCAGAAGAAGTAGAAAGAATGTTGTTTTTGCGTGAGCACACCCATAACTTTTTAGTCTTTAGATAAGAAGTCCTTTAAGGGTATTTACGGTTCTGAGAGAACCTGAGAATAAACCTCATAGGGTTTTGGGAAGAACAGCATTTTAGGTAAATTAGAGGTTCGAAACAACCGTAAACTAAATTAAAACTTATGAAAACCAAATTTGTCAATTCTCTGTTGTTTTCTGCAATTTTCTTGTTTTTTGCCTGTGGTGAAAGCACAGATGTAGTGGAATCGGGAACTTACCAGGGAACCATTCAGGAAGTAGAACCCTCAAAGACAGAGATCTATGTTGAAACTGATGAGAACCAAATCCTCGAACTCTATTTTAGCGATAGTACAAGCCTTACCCGTGATGGGAACAGCGTTGAATTCTCTACTTTGAAAGAGGGCATGAAAGTGGAAGTTGAGGTAGAAAAAGAAGGGAAAAGACTTAATCCATTGGCGGTTAGGGTCCTCGAATAAATATGGAAGAAATACCCGATTTTTGGCGGACAGAGGTTTTTCATCCTCTGTCTGTCCATTTCCCCATCGCCTTGCTGGTGGTGGCTTTCCTGTTTAAGGTAATAGCGTTAAGATACTCCAGTGACCTATGGGAGCGGGGAGGTACTGTTTTACTTATTGCCGGGGTTATCACAGTGTGGATCGCTATTTTTACCGGAGACCTTGCAGATGGTATAGTTTCAAGAAAAATTTGTGATCCTACTGTTTTAAAAGATCATGAGAATATGGCCTGGACTACCGCCTGGCTCTTTACTGCTGGCCTGGGAGTAGATCTTTTAAGGCAGCTTAAATATCCTATTTTTAACAATATATTATTCAGAATAATCCTGATCCTCTTGCTGGCTACCGGCACCGGCACCCTTACTTATACCGGACACCTTGGTGCTACTTTGGTTTATCAACAGGCTACAGGGGTTTATGTTCCCTCAGGCAACTGTGCTGAATTTGAATAGAATAACAGCTGTAAATTTCGAAAAATATCTTCTGTAACCCTTGTTACGTATCATCCTGCCAAAAAAGGGTATTTTTGTCCTGGCTTTTTATGGGGTATACCCGTAGCTGAAGAATTTAAAATATACATCATGAAAATCAAACAATTTAAAGATAGCCCTCTTGCACACTACTCCTATGCCATAGTAAGTGATGGGAAGATGGCATTGGTTGATCCCAGTAGAAATCCTTTACAGTACTACAGATATGCTGAAGAGGAAAATGCACAAATTGTGGCAGTTTTTGAAACCCACCCACATGCCGATTTTGTTAGTAGCCATTGCCAGATCCACGAACAAACAGGTGCTACTATTTATGTAAGTAAACTTCTTGGTGCCGATTATGAACATAAAGCTTTTGATGAAGGAGAGTCGCTTCAAATGGGGCAGGTAACTTTTAAAGCTATAAATACCCCGGGACATTCCCCCGATAGTATCACTATTGTTGCTGAAGCCAATGCAAAAACTGCTTTATTTACTGGTGATACCTTGTTTATAGGTGATGTAGGTAGACCCGATCTTAGGGAAAAAGTGGGAAACATGACTGCAAAAAGAGTAGAGCTTGCAAAGGCCATGTACCACACTATTCAAAACAAATACAATGATCTGCCGGGCGAGGCACTGGTTTATCCTGCTCACGGCGCAGGATCGCTCTGCGGAAAGAATATGAGCACAGATTCCAGCAGTACCCTTGAAAACGAACGTAAGTACAACTGGGCATTTCAGGAGCAAACAGAAGAAAAGTTCGTGGAAACCATTCTGCAGGATCAGCCATTTATTCCGCATTACTTCGGATTTAATGTAGATGTAAACAAAACCGGAGCCGAAAATGTACAGCAGACAAAGGCCGCTGTTAAGCTTCAGCTTTTGGTAGATAAAGTGGAAGATGGGATCACTGTTGTTGATGTACGCGATGCCGATACCTTTAAAAAAGGGCATTTACCGAACAGCATAAACATCATGGCACGTACAGAAAATGACAAGTTTGAAACCTGGCTTGGGGCCATCGTTAAACCGGAAGAGCCTTTTTACCTGGTGGTAGGCAGCGTTGAACAGGTGGGCGAAATCCTCGAGCGAACTGCTAAAATAGGCTATGAAAAGCAGGTGAGAGGCGTGGTAAGCCTTTCACGTAATTTATTGGAAAGTTCAGATAATTTTGATTTGGAAGATTTCAAAAATAACCAGGAAAAATACAACATTGTAGATATCCGGAATGCTAGTGAGGTAGCCCAGGGAAAAATCTTTAAAAGTGCTATTAGCATTCCTCTTAATGAACTAAGGGAGCGTTCTAATGAAATTCCTGCAGATAAGCCTATAGTAGTGCACTGTGCCGGTGGGTATAGATCTTCGGCAGGGAGCAGTATTATTGAGAACCATTTTCCGAAGACCAGGGTTTTTGACCTAAGTGAAGACATTAAAAAATTCAGTTAATCTTCAAAGATGAAGTTTTATACTAAAATTCCGAAGCGGCTTAAATATTTCTACCTGCGCGAACTTGTTCAGTATAAACAGGCTTTGCGGCAGGGGGATTTCATTCATGCATGGCACCATCTTGAGCGGGCGCATATCATTGGTCAGTCTTATCCCCGGGAACATTCTTATGCACATTGGCTTATGCTAAGGTTTGGTATAGGTATAAAAGATGCTAAAGAAGTACTGGGACAATTGCCCCGGCTGCTTGTTGGAGGTGTAAAATCTTTTGTGGGTAAAATTCCTTTGGGAAATACTGGAGGAGCCAATGTTCCCCCTTTACAGCCCATGCCAGTGCCACAGGATATTCAGGAATTATTCAGGTAATGAGGCTTGAAATATTGAGTGAAAAGGTCACCTTTTGGTGGCTTTTTTTTTGCCTATAATTCAAAATTTCCTAAAATTCCCGGATTATTATTTTTTATATTTACCAAAAAGCGCATAAAAAACGCATAAATGGAAGAAAAATATAAAGTAAAGGTAAACGGGAGCATGGAATTCGAGTTTACCAGGGAACAAATAGAAGCTCTTGATCTACAGGAGAATACTGACGGGCCTGGCCACGTGCTCCACAACCATCGATCATTCACAACCGGTCTTCAAAAATACGATTTTTTAGATCGTTCTTACACTGTCAAAGTCAATTCTGCACCCTACGAGGTGAAAATTTTCAATGAACTGGATCTGCTCATTGAAGATATGGGATTGAGCCTGGCCGCCGCACAGGTAATCAATGATATTAAAGCACCTATGCCCGGAATGATCCTGGATGTACAGGTAAAGGCAGGGGATGAGGTAAAGGAAGGAGATTACCTTTTAGTTCTTGAAGCTATGAAAATGGAAAACACCCTTACTGCGCCACGCGACGGTGTGGTAAAAACAGTGACGGTCAAAAAAGGGCAAACGGTAGACAAAAACCAGTTGCTTATTGAAATGGAATAAAACATAAGTTCCGGTTTTCAAGCACCAATTTCCAAATTAAAAAATCAGAATGAAAAAGATACTTATAGCCAACAGGGGCGAAATTGCCCTTAGAATTATGAAGACGGCCCGAAAAATGGGAATAAAGACCGTCGCAGTATTCTCTACGGTTGACCGTAACGCACCTCACGTAAAATTTGCAGATGAGGCAGTTTGTATAGGGGAAGCTTCTTCAAATGAATCTTACCTGCGTGGGGATAAAATTATTGAAGTCGCAAAAGATCTTGGGGTTGACGGGATCCATCCCGGCTACGGCTTTTTAAGTGAGAATGCCGGTTTCGCCGAAAAAGTGGAGCAAAATGGCCTTACATGGATTGGCCCGGGTTCTAAAGCAATCAGGGTTATGGGGAGCAAACTGGCTGCAAAAGATGCCGTTAAGGATTACGGGATTCCCATGGTTCCCGGAATCGATGAGGCCATCACAGACCCCGAAAAAGCCAAAAAAATAGCCGCTGAAATTGGATTTCCAATCTTGATCAAAGCTTCGGCCGGAGGTGGCGGAAAAGGTATGCGCGTGGTGGAAGAGGAGAAAGACCTTGAAGACCAGATGAAGCGGGCCATAAGTGAGGCAGAATCGGCTTTTGGAGATGGTTCTGTTTTTATTGAGAAATATGTGGGAAGTCCGCGGCACATCGAGATACAGGTGCTTACCGATACTCATGGAAATTACCTGCACCTGTTTGAACGCGAGTGCAGTATTCAAAGACGCCATCAAAAAGTGGTGGAGGAAGCTCCTTCAGTTATTCTTGATGAAGATTTACGTGAAAAAATGGGAGAAGTTGGAGTCAAAGTGGCTAAAGCCTGCGATTATGTAGGTGCCGGGACAGTAGAATTCCTCATGGATGAGAACAGAAATTTTTATTTCCTGGAAATGAATACCCGCCTGCAGGTAGAACATCCTGTAACCGAATTGATCACCGGGATAGATCTGGTAGAGCAGCAAATAAGAATTGCCCGGGGAGAAGCTTTGGCTTTTTCCCAACAGGATCTAACAATTTCGGGTCATGCTTTAGAGCTGCGGGTATATGCTGAAGATCCGCTCGAAGATTTCATGCCCAGTGTGGGGTTGCTTGAGACATACAAGACCCCGGCTGGAGAGGGAGTGAGGCTTGACGATGGTTTTGAAGAAGGTATGGAAGTGCCTATTTATTACGATCCTATGCTGGCGAAACTTATTACCTACGGAAAAACCCGTGCAGAAGCTATTGAACGTATGCTTCAGGCGATCAATAACTATGAAGTAAGAGGAGTGAGTACTACGCTTCCCTTCGGAAAATTTGTGTTTGAGCATGAAGCCTTCCGAAGTGGAAATTTTGATACTCATTTTGTAAAGAAATATTATTCCGCAGAAAAGCTGGAATCCCAGACCCGTAACGAAGCCGAGTTGGCTGCGTTAGTAGCATTAAAACAGTATATACAGGACAGGGAGAAATTGAGATTACCCAACAAGTAAAACCGGAAGCAGAATTTTATGAGCGACAATACAAAAAAGCTGGAAGAGAAAATGGCCGAAGCTCTTAAGGGCGGTGGCGAGAAAAGAATAGCAAAACAACATCAACAAAAAAAACTTACTGCCCGTGAGCGGGTAGATTATTTACTCGATGAAGGTTCTTTCGAGGAAATTGGTATCCTGGTGACACATCGTACTACCGATTTTGGGATGGAGGAGCAGCAGTATTACGGTGACGGGGTGGTGACCGGTTATGGTACTATAAACGGCCGGCTTGTCTATGTTTTTGCACAGGATTTTACCGTGTTTGGAGGTTCCCTGTCTGAAACCCACGCCGAAAAGATCTGTAAAGTTATGGATCACGCGATGAAAGTGGGGGCTCCTGTTATTGGCCTTAACGATTCCGGAGGGGCGAGAATTCAGGAAGGTGTGAAATCTTTGGGAGGTTATGCAGATATCTTTTACAGAAACGTACAGGCTTCAGGAGTTATTCCACAAATTTCGGCAATTATGGGCCCCTGTGCTGGCGGTGCTGTTTATTCCCCTGCCATGACCGATTTTACGCTGATGGTTCAGGATACAAGTTACATGTTCGTTACCGGGCCCAATGTGGTGAAGACGGTAACCAATGAAGAAGTAACTTCCGAAGAATTGGGGGGCGCGAGTACGCATTCTACTAAAAGCGGCGTGACACACCGTACTGCGGCAAATGATATTAGCTGTTTGGAGGACATAAAGAAGCTGCTGAGCTATATGCCTCAAAATAATAAGTTTTGCCCCGAAAAATTGCCTTATGAATTTGGTGATGAGGTGCGGGAAGAGCTGGAATCTATAGTGCCCGATAGTTCGAATAAGCCTTACGATATGCATGAGGTGATTCAGGGAATAATAGACGAAAACACCTTTTTTGAGATCCATAAAGATTACGCCGATAATATCATTGTGGGTTTTGCAAGACTGGGAGGCAGAAGTATAGGTATAGTTGCCAATCAGCCCATGAGCCTTGCAGGTGTTTTGGACGTGGAATCTTCCAGAAAAGCGGCTCGTTTTACGCGCTTCTGCGACTGCTTTAATATTCCCTTACTCGTTCTTGTTGATGTGCCGGGCTTCCTGCCGGGGACAGATCAGGAGTGGAACGGGATCATTCTTCACGGTGCAAAATTACTTTATGCACTAAGTGAGGCAACCGTACCCAGAGTAACTGTAATTACCCGAAAAGCTTATGGCGGGGCCTATGATGTGATGAACTCCAAACACATTGGGGCCGATCTTAATTTTGCCTGGCCTACCGCCGAAATTGCCGTGATGGGCGCAAAAGGTGCTAGTGAGATCATCTTTAGAAAAGAGATTAAAGCTGCGGAAGACCCGGAACTAAAACTTTCAGAAAAGGAAAAGGAATATGCCGAGAAATTTGCAAATCCTTTTAAAGCGGCCCAACGCGGATTTATCGATGAAGTTATCAAACCCAAAGACACACGTAGAAAACTACTGAAGGCTTTTAGTATGCTCGAAAATAAGGAAGTGCTGCGCATAGACCGTAAACATGGCAATATCCCACTCTAGTTTTTCAATATACAATAGTCAATATTCAATATGAAATTTGAAAAGATCGTTTGTGTCGATTATACTAAACTTGAACCCTGGGCGCTGGAAGAGCTTCAGGAATTGAGTGAAGAGAAGATTGGAGTATACAATGATGTTCCCGATTCTAATGAGGAACTTCTGCAGCGGATTGGAGATGCCGATGCTGTTGTTGTTTCCTGGAAAACTGAAATTCCGGAGGAAGTCATCAGGCAATCGCCAAACCTGAAATATATCGGCATGGCCTGCAGTTTGTACGATGACGAATCGGCTAATGTCGCAGTGAACTTTGCCCGCAGTAAAGGGATAACCGTTACCGGGATAAAAGATTACGGAGATCCCGGCGTGGCCGAATTCATAGTTTCAGAAATAATAAGGTTATTTCACGGCCTTGGTCAACAGCAATGGCAGGAAATGCCTGTGGAATTGACCGGTAAAAAAATCGGGATTATTGGATTTGGTGTGACGGGGCAACTGCTGGCCCAATGCCTTAAACCCTTTGGGCCAAAACTTTTTTATTACAGCCGTACCCGCAAAAAAGATCTCGAAAATGGGATAAGTTACCTGCCCTTGCAGGAATTTTTACAAACGGTAGATGTCATTTCCTTTCACCTTCCGCGAAATACGTTACTTCTAAGCAGCGCCGAATTTGACATTTTTGGCACCCGAAAGATCCTCATCAACACTTCCCTTGGCCTGCCTTTTGAAGAATCAGCATTTCAGGACTGGATAAAAAGGGAAGGGAATTTTGCCATTTTTGACGGGGATGGGAAGAAGGAACTTTCAGAAGAAACTGAAGGGCTGCCGCGGGTAATAACAGCAGATAAAAGTGCTGGCTGGGCTGCCGAAACCCAAAGAAGGCTTTCAGAAAAAGTGCTGCAAAATGTAAAAGATTTCCTGAAGTAATCCCGGTATCAGGTTTTCTAATCATTTGCCCGAAGAGGTGAGTATGGGAAGCCTTATCTTTGCCTAAAATTTTTTCTATGGAAATGATCCTTGAACCCTGGCCGTGGTATGTAGCAGGGCCTTTGATAGCGTTGGTAATGTTCCTGCTCATTTTTATGGGTAAGAAATTTGGAATGTCTTCCAATCTTGAAACCATGTGTACCATTTGCGGGGCAGGTAAGAAGTCAGATTATTTCAATGTAGACTGGAAAGCGAGCCGCTGGAACCTGCTGGTAATCCTGGGAGCCGCAATTGGAGGGTTCATAGGGGCGCATTTGCTGTCAAACGGTAATGCGGTGAATATTTCTGAAGAAACTGTTCTAAACCTGCAAGAGTTCGGGTTCTTAAGTGCCGGCGAAACTTATCTCCCGGAGAGGCTTTTTAGCCTTGAAGCTCTTGGTAATTTCGAATCGGTTATAATCCTGTTAGTGGGTGGGGTATTGATAGGGTTTGGTGCCCGTTATGCTGCCGGTTGCACTTCGGGTCATGCTATTTCAGGTTTAAGCAACCTGCAGCTGCCTTCATTGATTGCTGTAATTGGTTTTTTTATTGGTGGCCTTGTAATGGTGCATTTATTATTCCCAATAATTTTTTAGGATGAAAAGAACAGTAGGATATATAGTGATAGGCATCTTTTTTGGGATTGTGATGTACAAATCGGAAGCGGCTTCCTGGTTTCGCATCTATGAAATGTTCAGGTTTGATTCATTTCATATGTACGGCATCATTGGTTCGGCATTAATTTTAGGAATTATTGGAGTACAAATTATCAAAAGGAAGAACCTAAGATCCTTTTTTGGAGATCCCATAAAAATAGCCTCTAAAGAAAGAGGCTTCAAAAAGTACTTTTTTGGAGGTATTATTTTTGGACTTGGCTGGGCTTTGGCCGGTGCCTGTCCCGGGCCCATCTACACGCTTATAGGTGCAGGTTATGTCTCAGTCATTGTGGTGCTGCTTGGCGCTGTGGGGGGCGCTTTTCTTTACGGATTACTTCGGAAGAAGCTGCCGCATTAATGGTTGAGGCAGGCTACCGGTGATCTTCCGGTTATAGAAAGCTCGTAGATCATGCCTTCGCGCCATTTTATACCATCAAGCTTCTGAAATTGCAGTTTTTTCCGAAGTAAATTGCAGATTTCAGGCTTTTCGGCTGCAATACTTAAATATTGAATGCTTTTGTCTTCAGAAACAGAAAAGAAGACAGTAATAGAATGTCCTTCTTCAAGATTTTGATTGGCATCCCGAAGTATATGCTCAATTTCGGCAGAAAGGCTGTTGAGGTCGTAGATCTTTTTAGATCCTTCAGCATAAATAATAGTGCTTACACTAATTAATAAAGTCAGCAGTAATAATTTAAAACGTTTCATAGCACATATCTTTAAAGTTAGTAATCAAATTTCTTCGGGGGATCTTGATGTTTACCTTAAAGACTTCCTGAAAATGAAATCGTTACATGAAATTTGGGGAATTCCTGTAAATCTTTTCCTGTTAAAAATGAGGTGTCAAAAATGCTATTTTTGAAGGGTGTTTTCCTGGGACAGGTAAAACGAAGGAAGGGAGATATGAAACTTTACCGCCAGCAGCCTTATTACTATCACGGTGACCGAAGTTATGATGTAAATCACATCTTGCGCCATTCCCAATTCATAGAAAAAGATAAAAGCGAGGCCTCCTACAATACAGGCGGTAGCGTAGATCTCTTTTCTAAAGATCACCGGGATCTCGTTACATAAAATGTCTCTTACAACGCCACCAAAAGTTCCTGTCATTGTTCCCAGGGTAATGGAAATAATGGGGTTGAGGTCGTTTTGTATACCCAGTTCAACTCCTGTTATTGTAAAGATTCCCAGCCCTATAGAATCAAACAGGAAAAGAGATTTTTTGAGGTGGTCCAGTTTTTTTCTGAAGATTATAGCCAGTATGGTTACTAAACCTATAAGGTAGATGTAGATCGTATTTTCCATCCAGGTAACCGGCGTGCTGCCTATAAGGATGTCTCTTATGGTACCTCCACCAATAGCCGTTACAAACGCGATGATAAAAATCCCGAAGAGATCAAGGCGGCGGTTCATTGCCGAAAGTGCACCCGAGATTGCGAAGGCAACGGTTCCTAAAAGGTCCAGGATATTAAAGAAGGACAGTTCGATCATACCACAAAGGTATGGTAATAGCGGGAGCTTCTAAAACGGCTTATCAATGGCATAAGTTATTGTTGTATAACAAATCTGTATGTTTAAAATTCCAGGTTTCTTTTAAAGTTACTACTTTTACATCAAAGAAATTTTTATATCATGAGTGAAACCAGAGAGAGAATCAAATGTCTTATAATAGGCTCGGGTCCTGCGGGTTATACCGCTGCCATATATGCTGCGAGGGCAGATCTTCATCCCGTAATGTACACAGGGATGGAACCCGGCGGGCAGTTAACTACCACTACCGAAGTTGATAATTTTCCTGGCTACCCCGAGGGTATTGACGGTCCTGCGATGATGATAGACCTCCAGAAACAGGCCGAAAGGTTTGGAACCCAGGTGCGCATAGGGATGGTGACCGAAGTGCAGTTCAGCAAAGAACAAGGCGGAGTACACCAGGTGTGTGTTGACAATTCAACCTGGGTTGAAGCAGAGACTGTGATCATTTCAACAGGGGCTACGGCAAAGTATTTAGGGCTTCCAAGTGAGCAGCGTTTAAGAGGCGGTGGCGTATCGGCTTGTGCTGTTTGCGACGGATTCTTTTACAAAAACCAGGAAGTTGCAATTGTTGGAGGAGGAGATACGGCAGCCGAAGAAGCTACTTATCTCGCCAATATTTGCACCAAAGTGACCATGCTGGTGAGAAAAGATGAACTTCGTGCTTCAAAAGCTATGCAGCACAGGGTTTTCAATACCAAAAACCTGGAGGTAAAATTCAATTCTGAAGTTGATGAGGTACTGGGAGAACAGGTGGTTGAAGGCCTTCGAATAGTAAATAATAAAACAGGTGAAAAAGAGGAGATCAAGATCACTGGACTTTTTATCGCTATTGGGCACAAACCAAATACTGAAATATTTAAGGGACAACTGGATATGGACAGTACCGGTTACCTGGTTACCAGCGGCAAAAGTACTAAAACAAATATACCGGGTGTATTCGCATCGGGCGACGTGCAGGATAAAGAATACCGCCAGGCAATTACTGCTGCAGGTACAGGATGTATGGCTGCACTTGATGCCGAAAGATATCTTGCTACAGTAGAGAGTAATGAAGAAGTAAGTACAAAATAACTTTTGGAATTACTTTAAAAAGTAAGGAAACCGTCTCATTTACCAGAATGAGACGGTTTTTGTTTTGCAATAGTTTTAAGGCAGGTTTTGGAATTTTTCTTTTTAAAAGAAAAAGGAGAGTGATCTTTAAGCACCCTTCTTTCTAATATTTTGTACCAGGGCGTGTAATCTAAACTCTAATTCTACTTTTTCCGGCATCAGCAGTATGTTGTAGACTTTAAATTTACAGCTCATTTAACTTCTACTTCTCGACTCAGCCCGAGGTGACATAGCCTAATCATAATTACGTTAGGTTGTCGTGAAGCATCGGGAGTTTCAGCTTTTTTCTGGATCCTAAAACAAGTTTAGGATAAACTTTTTTCAAAAAAATCCTGGCTCTTAGATCTATTTTCTAAAAGCGTAGCGATCTTTAAACACTATTCCCCTGCAAGTTTAATTATCACCTGCTGGTTCACTTCATGTCCGCCGTTAAAAGGAACGAACTTTAAATTTTTCGGGAATAATTCTTTTATCCGCATTTCTTCCGAAGCTAAAAATTCTTTGTCTATAAAAGGATCTTCAATTCCATATACAAAATTCACCTGCCCCTCAAAAAAGGCAAAATCGGAGGGCTTTAATTCCGAAGGAATTCTGCCGGAATTCAGAATAAGCATTGACGGCTTTATTTGTCTTTGGGCCATCCAGCGGGTTACGACAGAGACGCCTTGTGAGTAGCCGAAGAACACGAGATTTTTGGCATTTTTGAGACCTTCATTTTCATAAACTTCATCCAGGTATGCGAGCGCATTTTGAATCTCCTGCTGTGTGTTTTCCCGCGTGGCCCAGGAGGCGCCAACGTGTTCATATTTGCCGTTGAGATAATATTTTGACGGTGCCTGTGGAGCAATGATGTAGTTCTTTTTCTGGTTGAGATGCCTAAAATACTTCAGGAAATATTTACTCAGGTACCCAATGCCGTGGAAGACCACCCAAACATTTTCTGTTTTTTCGGTTTGTTCATTCAGGGTGCTGTAGGTATTGACCGTTTGGTAAGAAACTTGCTTTTCGTTCATCATTTTCCTGTGGTTTTGTACTTTTACAAAGAAACCAATCTATTTGCTATGACCAATGAGGAAATTCTGGAGCTATCGAAAAAAGTTTCGAAAAATACGCTCATGGAAACCCTTGATATAGAATTCACTGAAGTAGGAGAAGACTACCTCATTGCCCGAATGCCCGTCACTTCAAAGGTTCACCAGCCCGACGGGGTGCTGCACGGTGGTGCCTCTGTTGCCCTGGCCGAAAGCGTGGGCAGCCTTGCCAGTTATGTTTTTTTAGATACTAACGATTTTATTGTTCGCGGTATAGAGATCTCTGCCAATCACCTAAAAAGCGTTTCTGAAGGTTACGTTTTTGCCAAAGCGACTTACCTGCACAAAGGCCGCACCACGCAACTTTGGAATATCAGGATTACTGATGAAGCTGAAAATCTCATTTCTGTAGTGAAACTGACCACCATCACCCTCCCGAAAAAGAAAAGTAATGCCTGAAGCTGAATTTTTTCAAAAACTGGAGGAGCAATTCGAGACAGCATTACCATTTGTAGCTTATCGAAAGCCAATATTAACTGGTGACCGGGCAACTGTCACTGCTTTTTTGCAGCAGGATGACGAGTTGAATTACACCGAAAATTTCACCGAAAGCGGCTTTGTTTTTGCCCCTTTTGACACTTCAGAAAAAGCAATTCTTTTTGCTGAAAATACTTCGGAAAAACTCCATTTTGAGCAGGTGGTTTCTGAAGAAGGTACAGCGGTACTAACCTCTCAAAAAGGGCATATTTCAGAAGAAAAAAAGTCAGGCCATATTGAGCTGGTGAGGAAAGCAGTTTCTGTATTAAGGGCAGGAGAAATGGATAAAGTTGTGCTGTCACGAAGGGAAGAAGTAGAGCTGAAGGAACAAAACAGGCTGCAGCTATTCAAAGAACTTCTTAAAACTTACCCTACGGCCTTTGTCTACTGCTGGTATCATCCAAAAGTAGGCTGCTGGCTTGGGGCAACGCCCGAAACACTGTTAAAAGTTGAAGGTCGCCGGTTTAGAACCATGGCCCTCGCAGGAACTCAGAAATATCATGGGACAACAGATGTGGAATGGGGCGAAAAGGAAAAGCAGGAGCAGCAATTTGTTACCGATTCAATTGTGGAAAACCTGAAGGCTTCGGGTGTAGAAGATCTGGAAATATCCACTCCACATACTACTCAAGCGGGTAGCCTGTTGCATCTGCGGACAGATATCAACGGAGGGTTAGACAGTAAGGCCACCCCATGGGGTGGCCCCACAGTAGGTGTCTCCCGGATTATCTCTGCCCTGCATCCCACCCCGGCGGTTTGTGGTTTGCCAAAGGAAATGGCTAAATCTTTTATCCTTTCAGAAGAAAATTACGATCGGGAATTCTATACCGGATTCCTTGGAGAGCTGAATTTGCAGAAAAATGTGCAGCGAAGTAGAACCAGGAGGAATGTAGAGAACCTGGCCTATCGTGCCGTGAAGAAAGAAACTAATCTCTTTGTGAATTTGCGCTGCATGAAAATGGAAGATAATATGGCTGTACTTTTTGTTGGTGGCGGTATTACCAGAGATTCTGTGCCCGAAGATGAATGGCAGGAGACGGTGAATAAGGCAGAGACCATGAAGAAAGTGTTATTGAAATAAAATGAACCTATCTCCTCACCAGACCTCACAGGTTTTTAAAACCTGTGAGGTCTAAATTGGGTCGTGGAGGAAAACAAGATAAATGAAATACCCAAAAATACCTGTTGCAAGATCAATTGTTGCGCTTTGCGAAGCCAAAGGAATCCATCATGTGGTGATCTCTCCAGGCTCTAGAAATGCGCCCCTTACCACGGGCTTTGCCCATCATCCAAATATAAAGACTTATAGCGTGGTAGATGAGCGCTGTGCTGCTTTTGTAGCTGTTGGCATGGCCCAGCAGCTGCAAAAACCTGTTGCAGTGGTTTGCACCTCGGGTTCGGCATTGCTCAACTATTATCCGGCGGTGGCAGAGGCTTTTTACAGCGATATTCCATTGGTGGTGATCTCTGCCGACAGGCCTGTAGAGCGCATTGACATTGGCGACGGACAAACAATTCGCCAAAAGAACGTTTTCGAGAACCATATTTTATATTCGGCTAATTTATATTCAGAGTTAGTGCTGGAAAATGAGGCGAAAGACAAGAAACTTCAGCAGAAGCAATTTGAGAGTCGGAAGCACAACGAGCGGGAGATCAACCTGGCACTGAATAAAGCCATAGAAGAAAAGGGTCCGGTGCATATCAACGTTCCGTTTTATGAGCCGCTTTATGAGACGGTAGAAGACGTAGAGGTGAATCCCATCCAAATTCTACCAGAGATCATTGAAAGAACTTACTCTCAAAATCAACTGCAGGCTTATGCCGATCTTTGGAACAAGGCAGCGAGAAAAATGGTGATTGTAGGCGTGTCTTCGCCAAATTTAGTAGAGCAGCAATTTCTCGATAGGCTGGCAAATGATCCTTCAGTAATTGTATTTACTGAAACCACTTCAAACGTGCAGCAGGAGAAATTCTTCACGCGGATAGATACCATTATTGGCCCCATTGAAAAAGATGAAGACAGGGAACAGCTCTTTGACAACCTGCAACCCGAAATTCTGCTCACTTTCGGCGGAATGATCGTCTCAAAAAAGATCAAAGCTTTTCTACGGAACTATCAGCCGAAACATCACTGGCATGTAGATCCAAAAAAGGCATATAATACCTTCTTTTGCCTGAACAAGCATTTCGAGACTTCAGTAAATTCATTTTTTAACCAGTTTTTTCAGCTCACAAAAATTTCTGAAAGCAATTATGCCCAATACTGGCAGGAGGTGCGAAGCAGAAGAAAGGTGAAACATGAAGATTACATGGGCAGGATCCCATATTCAGATCTTAAGGCCATGCAGCTTATTTGCCCTGCAGTGCCCGAAAATAGCATTGTACAGCTGGCAAACAGCTCTACAATCAGGTATGCACAGCTCTTCAGGTGGAAAGAGAGCCTAAAAATATACTGTAACCGCGGGACCAGCGGGATTGACGGCAGTACTTCAACTGCGGTGGGAGCTGCAATAGTTTCAGAAGCACCGGTTTTGATGATCACAGGAGACCTCAGCTTTTTTTATGACAGCAATGCGCTGTGGAACAATTATATTCCGAAGAACTTTAGGATAATCATCTTAAATAATGGTGGGGGCGGGATATTCAGGATACTTCCGGGAGATAAGAATACTGAAACCTTCGAAAAATATTTTGAAACCGTTCATCAACTCAATGCGAAACCTATTTGTGACCTCTACGGATTTGAATATTCACAAGCCCGAACTTCCGAAGAAATAAAGGAGCGCTTAAATGCCTTTTTTGACACCTCAGACCAGCCGAAGGTCCTGGAAATTTTCACGCCTCGAAAGGTGAATGACGAAGTGTTGCTGGAATATTTTAGCTTCGTGAAATAGCCGTTTATTATAAGTAACTTTGCCAAAAATTATTTTATGCTTGCCATTGGAGAATACCACACCCTTAAAATAGATCGCGATACGGAACCCGGACTTTTTTTAAAGGATGATGAAGGTAACGAGGTACTGTTGCCTAATAAGTACAAACCTGAAACTTTTGAAATAGGAGATGAAATCACCGTTTTTGTCTATCTGGATCATGAAGAAAGACCGGTGGCAACAACCCTTAAACCTTTTGTGAAGCTCGATGAATTCGGGTTGTTAAAATGTGTGGAGGTGAGCGAGATTGGAGCTTTTATGGATTGGGGCCTCGAAAAACACCTTTTTGTGCCTTTTAAAGAGCAGGCAGTTAAAATGCGGCAGGGTGAGCGCTATCTCATTTTCTGCTATCTTGATGAGCTTACCGAAAGGTTGGCTGGGTCGAGTAAACTGGATGCCTTTTTAGACAATTCGGAACTCACAATTAAACCTTTTGAAGAGGTAGAGCTCATTATCGCTAATCCTACTGAATTGGGATGGAATGTGATTGTGAACGAGATACACAAGGGCTTGCTGTACAAGGATGAAGTTTTTCAAAAATTGCACGTTGGCGACAGGCTTAATGGATATGTGAAAAAGACCCGGCCCGACGGAAAGATAGATATTACTTTGCAGCGTCCCGGCTACCGCAGTATTGAACCTAATGCGCAGGAACTGCTAAACCTTATTGAAATAAAAGGTGGTTTTTTAGCATTGACCGACAAATCTTCGCCCACAGAGATTGAAAAAGAGGTGCAAATGAGCAAAAAAAGCTTTAAACGTGCCCTTGGTAATCTTTACAAGCAAAGGAAGGTTGATATTAAAGACAACGGGATCTACCTTAAAAAAGGAGAGTAATAAGGAGAGACATAAGCTCTTACGCCTGAACGGGAGCGGTAAGGGCTTTGTAATATTGGTGACCGCATTTCTTCATAAGCCGGTATTTTCTTTTGTCCGCTAAAAATGTCATAATTAGAACTTCGGTCGTGTACCCTGATGTCATTGGTAACTTCTATAAGGGCCTTTTCACCCTGGCTTATGGTAGGTGCCGGGGATTCCATTTCAACTAAAGCCGCTTCTTTTGCATAGCGTTCTTTTTCCATCATAGAAATAAGGTTCACCTGCCTCTTCTGTACTTTTTTATCAAAACTGATTTCTTTTAATGAAAATCGATTTTCGGGGAAATGGTTTACAGGAACAGAAAGTCCTGGCTGTATTCTGGTGTAGTTGATAAATACTTCTTCAGGCGCAGGAAAATTAACCTGATCAAATTCGGGAAAAGGATTTGTACCTGAAGAATTCAATTCCTGGGAATAGCCACTTACACCAAAAATCATTAAAGTAAGAAGGGTTAGAATTTTATTCATGTTACCTATTTGATACTAACTAAGCAAAAATCGTACAAATTTTTCATTGTTCCGAAAGATAAAGCTTTTCTTGCGGCAGGTTTTATTCCCCAAGGAAAATATAAAAGCCTTATTTTTGAGTAAAATTAGATCACTATGACCAAACCAGATTATAAAACAGCAAAGGAATACGAAGATATCACCTACCAAAAGTGCAATGGCGTGGCACGTATTGCGTTTAACCGTCCCGAGGTTCGCAATGCCTTTCGTCCAAAAACTACCAGTGAGCTCTATGATGCTTTTTATGATGCCCAGGAAGATACTTCAATAGGAGTGGTGCTGCTTTCTGCGGAAGGGCCTTCCCCAAAAGATGGCGTTTACAGCTTTTGCAGCGGGGGAGATCAAAAAGCCCGTGGACATCAGGGATATGTGGGAGAAGATGGAATGCACCGTCTGAATATTCTTGAAGTACAAAGGTTAATTCGGTTTATGCCAAAAGCTGTGATTGCGGTTGTGCCGGGGTGGGCCGTTGGAGGAGGGCACAGCCTGCACGTAGTTTGTGACCTTACCCTTGCAAGTAAAGAGCACGCGATCTTTAAGCAAACCGATGCCGATGTTACCAGTTTTGATGGAGGATACGGTTCTGCTTACCTTGCCAAAATAGTTGGACAAAAGAAGGCACGCGAAATCTTCTTTTTAGGAAGGAACTATTCGGCACAGGAGGCTTATGAAATGGGAATGGTGAATGCAGTAATTCCGCATGAAGAACTGGAAGATACGGCTTATGAATGGGCACAGGAGATCCTGGCTAAATCTCCTACCTCAATAAAGATGCTGAAGTTTGCCATGAACCTTACCGACGATGGCATGGTAGGGCAACAGGTGTTTGCCGGAGAAGCTACCCGTCTTGCTTATATGACCGATGAGGCCAAAGAAGGTAGAAACGCTTTTCTGGAAAAAAGAAAACCTAATTTTGATAAAAAATGGATCCCGTAGCCTCTTCAGAATTTTCAAATTTTGAGTTGGAAGTAGCTTCCCTTCCCAGAGTTGAGGAGGTGAAGCTGCATCCCATTTCAAAAAAATATCTTGTGAAGTTGCAGGTGGGTACCAGCATCTCCTTTATGTTCTTTGCTGTGGGATTGTTCCTGGGGTATACTTTTTTATCTGCTCAATTTCACACTTATCTTTTCTGGGCCGCAATCCTGCTGGTTCTGCTTTTTGGATGGTCTATTTTTAACAACGTGATGTATGTTAAGAAGAGCGGTTATGCCTTGCGGGAACAGGATATAATTTTTAAACGCGGCTTTTTGTTTGAAAAAACCACAGTTGTTCCTTTTAATAGAATTCAGCATGTGACTGTAGAGCGGTCTTTTCTTGATAAGATTCTGAATATTTCTTCTTTAAAAGTATTCACCGCCGGAGGATCGGGTAGCGATGTGAGTGTTCCCGGAATAAAACCTGAAACAGCTACCTCTCTAAAAGAGGAAATTTCAGGAAGAATTTATAACCATGCCTGATTATAATTTTTCGGAGCCACAACGGCAATCTGGCGTGGGGCTGGTATTGATCTTTGCGACCTCTCTTTATCATATAGGGAGAAACTTATGGGTGGTGGTTTTTTACTTTGCTTTTAAAGAAGTAGATCAGCGAATGCTGTTTTTTGCCGGCGCGGCACTTATGCTGGTATTATTGCTAAGTCTTGGCTACAGCATCCTTTATTTCCTGAATTTTAAGTTTCATCTTGACGAGAAGAATCAGGAGTTTGTGCTTCAAAAAGGGGTTTTTTCATCTGACGTTATTAATATTCCCTTTGAGAAGATTCAGCAGGTAAATTTCCGAAGGAATATTCTGCAACGCATCATTGGCGTGTACAGTGTGGTTGTAGAAACAGCAGGGAGCCAGGACAAGGAGGTCGAGATTAAAGCACTATCTGAAGAGAAGGCTAATCTCCTGGCCGAAAAACTCATGGCACGTGCCGAAGAGGAACGTACTGAAACTTCCGCAGAAGTTGAAGAAGATCCTGAAAAAATACCTGCAACTACAACAAAGGCTGTACCTCAATGGGAGCATAAGGTTCAATTATGGACGCTTGTAAAATTAGGGCTTACCTCCAACTATCTTCGTGGAGTTGGTATTATTGTGGCTTTTTATTTTACCCTAAGGGAGCAATTCATGTTTAACGATGAACTTGCGGCACAGCTTCAGGAACCGCAGGTGTATTTTTCTCAGGGTAAATACCTCTTCATTATTTTTCTATTGCTGGTGGGGATGCTGTTAACGGTGGGGGAGACAGTTGTAAAATATTTTGGACTTCATTTGCAGAAGTATAAGGACACCCTACAGGTTGAAATGGGGCTGCGTAACAATACAAAGGTTAATTTAAAGGCCAGCAGAATCCAATTGCTGCAAGTGCTCACAAATCCTATTCAGAAGAAAATGGATCTGTTTCAGGTAAAAATCTCTCTTGCCAGTAGTGAGAATGATCTTGAAAAGAATCAGGTGAAAATCGCCGGTTTACCGCCTAAAGTGGTGCAGCAGGTCAAAGATTATTTTTACCAGTCCGAAATACGGGAAAATTTTAGAGTTAAACCGAGTAAATATTTATTGATTAGAAGGATCTCCCGGGGATTAATTCCTTTAGTCATTCTATCAGTGTTTTTATTTTTTTATGCCCAACTTGTTATGCTTAGCTGGGTTGTGGGTATAGCTTCAGCATATGTTGTGCTCCTTTGTATTTATAACTTCTACTACTTTAGAAGGCTACAGCTGGGAATTTCAGAAGAGTTTTTAATAAGATATTCGGGAGTATGGGTGCAGAAGGAAGAATACCTTGAAGTTTTTAGGTTGCAGGCAGTTTCAGTTTCACAACCTTTATGGTATAAAAAAAGAGGTTTGGGAAACCTTACCTTCCATTCTGCAGGTGGAGATGTTGATTTTCCCATGGTGAAAATGGAGGAGGTGCAGCCTATTCTTAACTGTTTGATTTACAAGATCGAGGTGACCGAAAAAGCCTGGATGTAAAATTTTCTGAATTTCTTTTTTAAGTATTCAATTTCCAAAGTTCTGGATATCAAAAAATTATCATTTTCTCAGTTATTTGTCGGTGTAATGAGTTGAAAATTAATTGTTTAAATATTTGTGTTTTCTGATTGGTATAATTTAACTTTCAGGTAAAACTTTTGCCTATGAAAAAGCTATACTTGATTTTTGTACTATCGGTCACCTTTGTGTTGAATTCCTGCAGCGTAGATACTATGCAGAATAGACTTGATGTAGAGGGCGAACATGGATATGACTTCCGGGAAAGTAGAGCAGCCTGGAAAGATTTAAAACGGGAGCAGGGAAATTCCTATACTTATACTATCCTCGTACAATCCTGGACAGGGTATGGGAGTGAAACTACCATTAAAGTAGAGGGAGGAAAGGTTAAAAAACGGTATTATGTGGCTTTTATAATTTCAGAAGAAGATGGTTCGAGAACTGTTACCGAAACTTATGAGGAAAACACCAAAAAAGAACTTGGAAGCCACGCTGTAGGGGCACCTGCATATACTATTGATCATCTTTACACAACCTGCCTTTCCAAATATCTAACGGTTGATCACGAGACCAATAAAGTCTTTTTTGACACCAATGATGACGGGGTCATGATGCTTTGCGGATATATGCCTGCAGGTTGCCAGGATGATTGTTTTAGAGGAATAAAAATTTCAGAATTTAACTGGAAGTAATCAATGTAAAAAAGCCACGAGTGCATTGCAGTCGTGGCTTCTTATATTAAGTATGATTATGTTTTACTTTAACTGTGGAAACTGCGCAGGATCTACTTCATTCATGATCTCATATACCTTCTCAAAAATGTCTTCTACAGAAGGCTTTGAAAAATAATCACCGTCAGTTCCATATGCAGGGCGATGATCTTTTGCAGTGAGCGTTTGCGGCTTGCTGTCGAGATGTCTCCAGGCGTTTTGTTCTTCCATAACTTTTTGAACGATAAACGCTGAAGCTCCTCCTGGTACGTCTTCGTCTATAACCAGTAAACGGTTCGTTTTGGCCACACTTTTCACTATATCCTGATTTAGGTCAAAAGGGAGCAAAGACTGCACGTCAATAACTTCGGCATCAATACCCACTTCCTGTAGTTCTTTTGCTGCCTGTTCTACCAGTCTTAACGTAGAACCATAAGAAACAAGGGTAATGTCTGTTCCTTCCCTCATGGTTTCAACTACGCCCAGTGGTGTTTTGAACTCACCTAAATTAACGGGCATTTTTTCCTTTAAACGATAACCATTAAGGGATTCCACAATTAGTGCAGGCTCATCGCTCTCGAGCAAGGTGTTGTAGAAACCAGCTGCTTTGGTCATATTGCGGGGCACCAGGACGTGTATACCACGAATAAGATTTAAGATTCCGCCCATAGGGGAACCACTGTGCCAGATACCTTCCAGGCGATGTCCCCTGGTCCTGATAATTAACGGTGCTTTTTGTTTACCACGCGTTCTGTATTGAAGGGTAGCGAGGTCATCACTCATTATTTGGAGTGCGTAGAGCAGGTAATCGAGGTACTGGATTTCGGCAATAGGGCGTAAGCCTCTCATGGCCATCCCAATTCCCTGTCCCAAAATTGTTGCTTCACGAATACCTGTATCTGCAACACGCAGTTTTCCGTACTTTTCCTGAAGACCTTCCAGACCCTGGTTAACATCGCCAATTTCTCCTGTGTCTTCTCCAAAGATGAGGGCTTCAGGATACTTATTGAAAATGCTGTCAAAATTTTCTCTTAAGACGAGCCTTCCGTCTACTTCTTTAGAATCTTCTCCATAAGAAGCTGCGACGGGCTGTACATTAAGGGCATTATATTTTGAAGTACTGTGTAAGTGGCTGCTGTATTGCGGCCGCACCTCCTCTGTGTACTTGTCAATAAACTGAATCAATTCCTGTTTTGCGGGAGAACTCTCTCCTCTCATATACCTTAAGGCCTTCCGGGATGCAACTAGAATATCTTTTTTCAAGGCTTCCCTGTTCTCCTGAAGTTCCTTCTTTAACTGAAGAATAAAGCTTTTATTCTTGCTGCTTTCGGCTGCTCTTTGGAGTACAGGGAGTACATCTTTAACCTTATTTTTTACAGGAGCCATATGCGCTTCCCAGGCGGCTTTCTTCCCGTCACGCACCTGCTTCTTGATGTCTTTTTCTATTTCTTGAAGTTCCTGATCTGTTGCTATGTTTGTAGCAATCATCCATTCCCTCATCTTCACGTTACAGTCATGCTCCCGTTCCCACTGAAGCCTTGCTTCACTTTTGTAACGTTCGTGAGACCCTGAAGTAGAATGCCCCTGAGGCTGGGTAAGCTGCTGAACGTGGATTAGTACAGGTGTGTGTTCTTCACGTGCAATTCGACTGGCATTCTCGTATGTTTCTATGAGCGCCGGATAGTCCCAGCCATTTACTGCGAAGATCTCGTACCCATTGTTTTCTCCTTTGTCTCGTTGAAAACCTTTAAGTACTTCCGAAATATTCTGTTTGGTAGTTTGATGTCTCGCATGTACCGAAATTCCATATTCATCATCCCATACATTCATTACCATAGGTACCTGAAGTACACCTGCCGCATTGATGGTCTCCCAAAACAGGCCTTCACTGGTACTTGCATTACCAATAGTTCCCCAGGCAATTTCATTTCCGTTTCTGGAAAATTTATCGGCATCAATACCTGTCACATTTCTGTAAATTTTAGAAGCCTGTGCAAGACCTAAAAGTCTGGGCATTTGGCCTGCAGTAGGAGAGATGTCTGCGCTTGAATTCTTCTGTTGGGTAAGGTTCTTCCATGTTCCGTCTTCTTCAAGACTATGGGTAGCAAAATGCCCTCCCATTTGCCTACCTGCAGAATTGGGTTCGTGTTCAATATTTGTAGTGGCGTAAAGGCTTGCAAAGAACTGCTGAATATTTAGAGCCCCAATAGCCATCATAAAGGTTTGATCCCGATAGTAACCTGATCTAAAATCGCCATTTTGGAATACTTTAGCCCAGGCCAATTGTGGTACTTCCTTCCCATCACCAAAAATTCCAAATTTAGCTTTACCCGTAAGTACTTCTCGTCTTCCGAGGAGACTGCACTCCCGGCTGGTTACCGCCAACTTGTAATCACTTACCACCTGCGCCCTAAAATCTTCAAAAGAAATTTCACTTTTTGAGGAAGTTTCACTCTGCATAACACGTTTTTAAAATTACCACAAATGTAACGAAAACAATGATTAATTACAATTCAAAAAAAATTAGTAAAAATTGTTTTTTAATAAAATAAGCGGCTTCTGATTATCATATTTTTAGGTAAACGTTAAAATACGGAGATTCACTAAGAAAATCCTAATCATTTAGAACCATTTTCTCGTGATAAGCCTTCCCAGAGTTTTTATATCGAGAGTTGCAATAAACCTGATCTTTTGGTCATAATTACCTTCATTGAATTCCCAGCCTTCACTGGAATGTACAGGGAAGAAGATTTCAAAATAATTTTGCACCAGGCTAAGTCTTATTCCTGAATCGTATAAGAGTTTTGCCGATTGATTTTTGTTTTTTATTACACCAACATCACTATAGGCGTAAATCCACTTCCAAATGGTGGTGCTTCCGTTTACTGTACTAATCCATTGGTTTGCAAACTGTGGCTCAAGGGTAGATTTAAAGCCTCCTTCGGCCATGATAATTTGCTGACTAAAAATACCTGATGTTTCACTTCTTCCGTAGTAACTGTAATCAAAGAGGTAATCTGTAGGACGATCTAGTGCAAAACTGAAATAATCGCTGTTTGGCATATCGTTATAAAGAAAGGCTCCTCCAAAAAAACGAAGATTTACCTGTCGGTCATTTTTCAGAAGTTTTCGGTATTCTACAGTTAAAGAAGACTTACTAAACTGTTGTGCGACCTGGAAATCTATTGAACCTGAGAAATGAGTAACCAAGCCCGGGTTACTGTACAGGTAGTTTATATTGAATACACTATAATCGGGCACTTCAAGATCTGTAAGGTCATTTTCATCCCGATATACGTTTACATTACGTATAAGAATTCTCTCCTTAGGGCTCTGCCTCATATAGGAATCCCTAAAATGCAGGGATAGGTATGGATTGAGCCTTTGGTACATGAGGTCGTATCCATACGAGAACCTGCTTCCTGATATCCCGTAGTTGATCATATATAAATCTTCATCAAAGAAAATTTTGTGGGAAAGTCCAGCGCTACCTACAAATGTTTTACTTCTGGAGGCATATAGAGGAGATAGGTTATATTCAAAATTTCGATCTAAAATAGTTTTATTATACAACTTTACACCTAAAGCGAGCCCGTCATAAAGGTTGTATTGAAACTGTGGCATAAAAAATACCTGCTGGTATCTTGGGTCTTCAACATCTTTTAAAAGCCGGAATTGGAGAGGGCGATTCATTATTCCTCCCACGGTTCGGTAATTATTTCTCCTGTTTATTTCGGGTACAATCCCTTCATGATTAACAGCGACCTGTTTTACTCTTGATGCCGGAATGTGTACAGTGCGAACCCCGGGAGAATGTTCTACCCAGGTTTTGTAGACAACTTCATTACTGTTAAGTCCATAAACCTGAATAGGAACGTCTGTCTCTGTTTTGTTGCGTAAAGTAATTCGCAGTGAG